>WFNP01000071.1 GCA_015488535.1 Nitratifractor sp. | reverse complement strand
CATTGTGCAGGACTGAAGTCCTGCCTCCGAATAAATTGCATTAAATTATAGTTGTTTTGAGTAATATGTGTAACATCAGTTTTCAACTTCATATCTATAGCAATTTGATGGACAAATATTATACTTGTCTCTTATCCGAGACTCGCGTTATGGTAGCATCATTTCATAAGAATATATAAATAACCAATATTACAGATACAGGTAAAAATAACTCAAATTATATTTTTGATTGGGCAGATATAAGGTAGAAATAATTTAGGAATTTAATGGTGGCCCCAACAGGACTTGAACCTGTGACCACCACCATGTCAAGGTGGTGCTCTACCAACTGAGCTATGGGACCTTTTAAAAGGTCCGCAATTATATTCACTAAAGACTTAAAATAAGATAATTTATCTATCTAAATCAACTTCGGAGCGAATATGACACTTCAACGCTTCACTCAATACAGCTTCAGATAATATATCAGAAGCATTTACTATGTGATTGACTGGAAATGTCTCTATTATTTTTTGGTGACTTTTATTTCTGACTGCTACTACAAGATTGACTTGAGGAGCAATCCTGGTAACTGCATCTACTACCATTCTTGTTTTTTGAGGATTTTCAATAGCTACAATTACAGCAGCTGCTTTATCCAATCCCAACTCTTTAAGTACAGTGTGAGATGCAGCATTTGCCAATATTATAGGCTCATCTTTTTCTTGTGCCTCTTTTACCAATTTATAATCATGCTCCACAATTACATATGGTAATGAGCGTCTTTTAAGCTCTCTTGATAATTTTTCACCCAAAGCACCATATCCAAGAAGTAAAATATGATTACTAAATCCTGTGGATACTATAGGTATATCATCTATGGTTTTATCAGGTATAAACATATCTGCTATCTGTCTGATTCTATTTACAATAAATGGTGTAACTATCATACTTATTACTACTGTCACAATAAGTATTTGATCCAAATTTGGATTTATCAAATCATTTTGAGCCGCTATTGCAAATATGGCCAAAGCAAATTCACCAACTTGCATCAGAGCCAAAGCACTTTTGAGTGCCGTTCTATGCTGTATAAATCTTGCCAAGATAAAATATATAATCACTGTTTTTGCCAACATGACACCAATCAAAACAGATATTATCTCCAACCAGTAATCAGCTATGATATGAGGCTCTATCTGCATACCGATAGTTACAAAAAAAATGCCTAAAAATATATCTCTAAAAGTAAGTAAATCAGCCTCTATTCTATATTTGAATCTGGTCTCTGAGAGTGTCATACCTGCAAGAAAGGCTCCAAGAGAGTAACTAAATCCCAATATATTGGCCAAAAATGAAGCCCCAATTACTATCATAAGAGTAGCTACCAAAAATATCTCTTCAGAATCTGACGAAAGAGTCCACTCCAAAAATCTCTCCAAAATATATTTACCAAATATAAATATAATAGATAATAGTAGCACCATTCCAACAAATGTCTTCACAAGCATCATTTCTATACTTTGATTTGGAGCGGTAAATAGTGAAAGCATCAATAATATAGGAATAACTGCTATATCTTGAAATAGCAAAATTCCTAAAACCACTCTACCATATCCACTATGAATTTCATTTTTTTCTGTAAGAATTTTTAACACAATGGCAGTAGAAGATAATGCGAGTGAAAAACCAACTATAATAGATACTTTCAGGTCAATATTGAGTATCTCATGCATAAATGCCCCAAAGATATTACCAGTTACTATCATTTGTAAAGCACCAAACAAAAATACCTCTTTTTTCATAGCCTTTAGATGTCTGATAGAAAATTCCAAACCTATCGTAAACATCAAAAAAACTACACCAAACTCTGCTAATTGATGTAATCCTTCATTATGCTTTTCATGTGTAAGCCCAAATATCTGTGAAATAATAGTCCCTGCTATAATATATCCTATAACTGTGGGTATATCAAATCTTTTTAGCACAACATTTAATAAGGTGGCTATAAGAATAGTCGTTAAAATAATCAGTAGTAAGTTTTCCATATACTATCCACAATCAAAGCATATAGTGAGGAATATCCATAGTGATATCAGCCACAAAAGTTTTGGTTACTTTTCCGCCAAATCTGTATATACCATCTTTATACTCCATATATAACTCTTCACCGCTTCTTGGAAATACTATCAAATTGTGAGGTGCTTTATCCTCCATTACAGCCTTTACAAAACAGGCAGTAATTCCTGTCCCACACGCTAATGTCTCATCTTCTACGCCTCTTTCATAGGTTCTTACAAGCATAGCTTTTTTATCTACAGAGTATATATTGACATTGGCATTATATTTGTATCTCAACTCTCTTGCCTGCTCTATATCAAAATCTTCTACATTATCACTCTCTCTCACCAAATGAGGCACTCCTGTATCAATCAGCCACCACTTATATCCAAACTCTTCGATATCATCTCTAATTATTTTTGGCTCAAGCATATCAGTAACTGCATAGAGTCCGTTTACCTCTACTCTGATTACTCCGGCACCTGTTAAAAACTCTGCTTTGTTATTGATTGAGATACCTTTTTCTATCGCATAGTGTGCTACTGCTCTTGTGGCATTTCCACACATTGTAGCTTCACTCCCGTCACTGTTGTAAAACTCCCACTCAAAATCATAATCAGCATTAGGCACCAACACCACCATACCATCAGCTCCCACTCCAGCGTGTCTGTCACACAAAAGCTTTGCCAAATCGTGTCTGGGTTTTCTTACTTTATCATGAAAAATTACAAAATCATTACCACTGGCATTATATTTTGTTACTTGCATAATCATATCCTCTATTAAAAATTATTTTCTCTATTCTAACATAAATGATGATTTTGGATAAAATTACACAAACAAACTGCAATAACAAAAAGGATAATCAACTATGGTAGTCACAAGATTTGCACCCTCTCCAACTGGATATTTACATATTGGAGGATTAAGAACTGCTCTGTTTTCATGGCTTTGGGCAAGAAAAAATAGTGGTAAATTTTTACTCAGAATTGAAGATACAGACCTCTCACGAAACAAAGATGAAGCCTTAGAAGCCATCATTCAAGCTTTTGACTGGGTGGGACTTAATTATGACGGAGATGTGATATATCAATCTCAACGATTCGATATCTATAAAAAATATATAGAGCAACTCTTACAAGAGGGCAAAGCCTACAAGTGCTATATGAGCAAAGAAGAGCTTGATGCTCTAAGAGCAGAGCAGATGGCAAGAAAGGAAAGACCCAGATATGATGGCAGATACAGAGATTTTACAGGCACACCGCCAGAGGGCGTAGAGCCGGTCATCAGAATCAAAGCTCCATTAGATGGTGAAATCGTATTTAATGACGGAATAAAGGGTGAGATAAAAATATCAGCCAATGAAGTAGATGATTTTATCATTGCTAGAAGTGACGGCACCCCTACATATAATTTTGTAGTAGCCATTGATGATGCCTTAATGGGACTTACAGATGTAATCAGAGGCGATGACCATCTTTATAATACTCCAAAACAGTTGGTTGTATATGAGGCTCTTGGATTTACACCTCCAAAATTTTATCATGTGCCTATGATAAATAATGAGCAGGGTAAAAAATTATCCAAAAGAGATGGTGCTTTAGATGTAATGGAGTATAAAAATATGGGCTTTTTACCAGAAGCTCTGCTAAATTTTTTGGTTAGATTAGGCTGGAGTAGAGGAGATCAGGAGATATTCAGTATAGATGAGATGCTAGAGTATTTTGACCCTGCAAATATAAACAAGAGTGCATCAAGCTATAATCTTGACAAACTTTTGTGGCTAAATGGACACTATATCAATAATACTACCAATGAAAGATTGGCTCAATTATTAAAAGATTTTGGAGTAGATATATCTGAGCATGACAGATTGGAGATGCTACTTGATGTAACTAAAATCAGAAGTAAAACGCTTGTAGAGTTGGCTGAACAAATCAATATGATTATAACCGCACCAACTGAATATGATGCCAAAGCAGTAAAAAAAGCCTTCAAAGGCAATGCAAGTGAGATTATTACAAACTTTGCCAAAAAACTTCAAGAGAGTTCCAATCTTCATCTGCCAACAGATTATCACAAAGTAATGGAAGAGTTTGTAAAAGATAATGAGATAGGATTTGGAAAACTTGGACAGCCTCTTAGAGTAGCCCTGTTAGGTAAAATGACAGGTCCGGGTATGGATGAAGTAATGGCTATACTTGGAGTAGATGAGACTGTAAACAGAATACAAAAGTGTATTAAGAGTATTTCACAAAACTAAAAAGAGTAGATTTTTTCTAGTTATACATCTGCTGATGTATAACTAACTCCTTTTAGGCAAATAAGCAACATAAATGAAAAACTGGTAGCAAAGTTTTATATGGCAGATTTTTGCTTATACATATATTGATATATATAGAAAGATATGGTTTTAGTCTTATAGAATAATTTACAACAGACTTGGTATAAAATATCACTAAATATAATTTTATCTATGTAAAATCAGTAAAATAAAAGAGAATATATACGCTCTGACTACTCCGACTCCAAAAGGAGCGAAGTATCAAACTATTTGCTTGTCGTAGGTGCAGCAGGGGCAGGAGCAACAGGTTGTGTAGGGATAGAGGGAGTAGGAATCTTTTTATGCTCCACTATTTTATCTGTTACAGAACTTTTACTGTTTTTGTTATATAGATATCCCAATGTCAAAGTATTGATAACAAAAATCAAGCCCAGTGTAAAGGTCAATTTAGCCAAAAAGCCGGTAGGGCCTTTTGCTCCAAAGAGTGATTCATTACTCCCGCTGTATGCACCCAAACCTATACTGGAACTCTTTTGAAGTAAAATTGCAATCGTAATTACAATTGCCAGTATGATTTGTAGTACCATTAGTGTAGATGCCATTATCTTATGTCTCCTGAATCTTTATATTAGATATTATATCTCTCAAGTAGCTTTTTAGGTATAATGACGCGATTATATCCAAAAAAGATGAAATGTAGATAAATGAGAGTAGCCGCAGAGTTTGAGAGATTTGCCGATTCATATTCGGAGCATAATATTATTCAGCGGATAGTCGCTAACAGACTAATCTCAATGATAGATACCAATAGATATGGCAACAGATATCTCGATATAGGATGTGGTGAAGGTGCCGTATATAAAAATTTACTCTCTTACAATATACCAACAAAGCATTTTTTAGCTGTGGATATATCTCCGTCTATGCTTCGTCTGCACCCAGAGAGTCAAAATATAAAAAAGATAGAAGGAGATTTCAATACACCTCAGCTATATCAAAATCTGAAAAAATATAATATAGATACTGTTATATCAGCCTCCTCACTCCAGTGGAGTCAAGATATAGACTGGACATTGAAAAATATCTCATATTTGGCACCCAATGGTGCATTTGCCATATTTACAGATGCTACATTTGCTGATATATTAAACACTTTAAATATATCATCTCCCATACATTCATCGGAATCTATTTTAAATGCATTACTAAAATACTATATGCCACACCATCTGAAAATAGAAAATATCACCATGACTTTAAAAAACAGCAAAGATATTCTCTCATATATCAAAAAAAGCGGAGTAAGTGGCTCAAGAGCCGTATTGACATATAAAGAGATAAAAAGATTTATAGATAGTTATAATAAAAATCTGCTGGAGTTTCAGATTATATATTTTACAGGATACAGCAGAGTGAGATGAGTTTGTATATCAACTCACTCTAGACTTTTTATTTTTTGGAGTTTGTGTTTGCTTTTGTTGTATTGTTTTCACCACCCAGACACTTGGTAGCACTTAAAATATCTTCAGCTTTCAATACACACTCAGCTTGAGTAAGTTCTTTATCTATATTTGAAAGTCTCTTTTTCTTCTCTGTTTTATTCCATCTTTTGAACTTTTCAAGTTGAAGTTTTGGAGCGTGTTCTTTTGCTTTTTCATTACACTCATTTGCCTCTTTTGCAGACTTAGCCATCTTCAGGCACTGCTTATTCATCTGTAGTGCTTCTTTTGCCAGTGTGGCTTCTTTTTTAGCCTCTTCAAGCTTTTTATCTTTGAATGGGTTTAAACTGTCCAAATCTGTATTACATCCACTCATTACCAATATGAGTGATACTCCAATAAAACCTGTTTTGACAACTCTCATCATATCCTATTCCTTTGTAATTTAAAATAGAGTGTATTATATCATCACAAGCCCACATATAGGCTAAGTCCAAAGAAAAATTATACTGAATATTAATATCTATGTGCTATCCTTTTAGTGAGATAAGACAAAAAATAGCAAGGAGATTTTATGGCTGTAAAAGTAGCAGTAAATGGCACAGGGCGAATAGGATTGAGTGTCATCAAACTTGTAATGCAAAGAGATGATATGGAGTTGGTAGCTATCAATACTACTGCAAAACCGGATATGCTGGAGTATCTGCTCAAATATGATACCGTCCACAGAGGTATCGATGCAAAAGTGATCAACGATGATACTATAGAGATAGCCGGAAAACCGGTAAAGATGTTTAGCCAAAGAGATATCGAAAAGCTTGACTTCGGCAGTGCCGGTGCAGAAGTGGTAGCTGAGTGTACAGGAGTATTTTTGACTACCGATACATCCAAACACCATCTAAAAGGCAGTGTCAAAAAAGTGGTATTAAGTGCCCCGGCAAAAGATGATACCCCTACATTTGTAATGAATATAAATACAGATACATATAATGGTGAAGCGATTGTATCAAATGCCAGTTGCACCACAAATGCACTGGCACCTGTATGTAAAGTATTGGATAGTGAATTTGGCATAGAAAACGGATTAATGACAACTATTCATTCATATACAAATGACCAAAATCTACTGGATGTAAAACATAAAAAAGACTTCAGAAGAGCTAGAGCTGCTGCTATGAATATGATACCTACCAGCACCGGAGCCGCAAAAGCGATTGGTTTGGTAATGCCTCATTTAAAAGGCAGTCTCAATGGTTTTGCAGTGCGTGTCCCAACCGCTGATGTATCGGTAGTAGATTTGACGGTAAACCTTAAAAAAAGTGCTACAGTTGAAGAGATAAATGATGCATTTGACAGAGCTTCAAAGAGTAATTTTGAAGGGTTGATAGAGGTTGATTATGATAAGAGAGTATCTTCAGATTTTATAGGTTCAAATTACAGCTGTACTTTTGTGCCAGATCTCACCAGAGTAGTAGGTGACAATACAGTCAAAGTAATAGCATGGTATGACAATGAGTGGGGATACAGTAACAGACTTGTAGATATGATGCACTTTGTAGCTACACATTAAAATACTATCTGCGTAAAGCATGGGTTTCACCCCTGCTTTATAGGGGATTGAAACCTTTTTGTTTGTTACTTTATTACCCTTTTTAAAATATGAAATTTCAAGAGTCTAGAATTTTTCTTGATACCAAGCTTTTGTGCCACTTTGGGATTGATTAAATAATATCCCAATACAGCCTCTGTTTTATCGTATGTGATATTTTTAGGTATATCAATACTGATGACTCTCTTCTCATTGGCTTTTAGCATATCATCTCTGACTATTTCATTTGCCAACCAAGGTGCCGAAGGTTTACCCTCTCTGCCTACAATTCTAGCAAAACTCTTTTTGGCTGAATATACAACCTTGCCGTTTTTGTATAGTATAACTTTGAGCATCAAAAGTCTCATAGGATGCGTCAAGAGAGAATGGGGAGTTCTGTTATCTATCGTTATAACCAAGCTCTTTTTAGTAGCATTGAGTTGCATATCTATATATTTGCCAAGCATATTCTCACCAAATCTGCTACCGCTGAAACCGTGATATTTATGAGTTTTGCTTATTCTGATAGTGGTAGCACTGCCACTTTTATCCGGCATATGACAAGTTATACAGTTTTGCTTTTCATTCATGCTCTTTATATCTGTGCTACATAAAATCAAACCGTTGTTGTTTTTTTTGTGAGAGTGACACCCCATACATACCTTGCCGTTATAGTATATATCATTGCTGTAATCTATCGTATGATAAGGCGAACCGCTTCTTTGACTGTTGAGACCGAACCATCCGCTTCGCTCATGCTCATATTTCAGCTTTTCACCCCTCTCGCTCTGCTGAGCCGAATAGAAATACTTCTCTCTTTTTTCATAAATATTACTGTTTGTCATATCTCCATGCTTGATAGATTTGATTGTATGACAACCGGTGCAATCTATAGATGAGTTCATTGTAGGATTTTTTTTCGGCGGTGCCACATGACATTTAAGACAACTCTTCTTATTTGGGGCTTTACTCCAGATTGCTTTAAAAAGTCCATCACTATCCGCAGATGAAAGATGATGTGCCGAAGATATATACTCATCATATATTTTTGGATGGCAACTTTTGCATGTAGATGATGATACACCAGCTCCTGATAGTGCCGATAATGTCAGTAATAATGGAATATAATATTTCATAAATAACCTCTCTTTCTTAAATTCAAAATTGTAACTCTTTAAAAATATATAAAATTTTTTTATTGCTATTGACTCTCAATATCCTCCACATTACTCGACCAAAAAGCCATTTATTAATATAAAAGAGGTATTTAGCTGTTAAATATTCGCTCTTTGTCATAAATATACCAACTGCTAAAACTACTATGGCTGATATAAAAAGAACTTGCAAATATAATGACTATTTTACTATTGATTTATTGGAACAAAAATATACTATTTAAGATTTATTTAATATTTCATTGGATTTGGCTGATTTTTAATTCATCTCTAATCTAAAAATTTGAATTTATAATATTTATAATAATATCTTGAACTTCTCTATCTAAATCAGTATAGAGAGGAAGTGCCAATATTCTTTTTGATATATCTCGTGAAACAGGCATATACTGCTTGGGTTCTATATAGTGTAATGTATCTAGTGAAGGATAGAAATACCTCCGTGGAAAAATATTTTTCTTATTCATCAACTCTATTTTATTCAATAACCTATCTTCTGTATCAAAAACAACAGGAAAATAACCATAATTCATTGTAGCATCTCTATTCCATTTTGGTATCTGTAGAGATTGTTCTGTATTATCAAAATAATATTGGACTATTTTTTTTCTTTCAGATATTATATTATCTATTTCATCAAGCATACACAAACCCATAGCCGCTTCAAATTCATTCATTTTGGCATTTGTACCAAGTTCCGGTATAGATTCAGCATTTTCTATACCGAAATTGCGCAAATATCTAGCTTTTTCAACGAGCTTATCATCATTTATAATTAAAGCACCACCTTCAATAGTATGAAAGAGTTTTGTAGCATGAAAACTCAATGTTGAGATATCACCATAGTTTAGTACACTCTCTCCTTTGTATTTGATACCAAAAGCATGTGATGCATCATAGATTACTTTTAGATTATATTCGTATGCAATATTTTGTATAGATTCTATATCACATACATTACCAAATATATGCACAGGAACGATTGCTTTTGTATGAGGGGTAATAGACTTTTCAATATTTTTTGGTTCAATACAGAGTGTATCTTTATCTATATCGGCAAATATTGGCAGTATTCCATTTGTCACCAAAGAACTGGTAGTAGCTACGAAACTAAAAGGAGTTGTAATAGCAAATCCATCTAATTCAAGAGTTCTATATGCTATCTCCAGTGCTGATGTTCCATTTGCTACCAAAACGATATTCTTTACACCTAAATATTTGGCTAACTTTTCTTCCAATTCTCTAACTAATGGTCCGTCATTTGTAACCCAACCGGTTTTATATATTTTATCAATATAATTTTTGTATTTTTCAATGTTTGGCAAATATGTCTTTGTTACATTAATCATAAAGACAATAGTATCATTTTTCTTATTCAATAAAGGTTTGTAAAATATATTACTGTAATGATATAAAATGGAAGATAGAAGGGTAAAATACCCTTCCAAGGATAGATAGAAAAGATTATCTCTTTGAGAACTGAGGGCTTCTTCTTGCCTTTTTCTTTCCGTATTTTTTTCTTTCGACCACACGGGCATCTCTTGTAAGAAGTCCCATAGGTTTCAAAATTGCTCTAAAAGCTGGTTCATACTCGACAAGAGCTTTTGAGATACCATGTTTTACAGCATCTGCTTGAGCAGAATATCCACCACCAAGAGTAGTAGCTTTGATTGTTACAGCTTCCAATTGCTTGGTAGCTTCCAATGGCAATCTTACTTTCATTTTCAATGTCTCATGACCACCCAACCACTCATCAAGGTTTTTACCGTTTACTGTGATACCACCATTACCCGGAGTAAGCCATACTTTGGCGATTGCACTTTTTCTTTTACCTGTAGCATAAACTGTCGCCATATTAGTTTCCTTTATTCAATTGTGCAGTATGTGGATGCTCTTCACCCTCATAAACTTTGAGTCTTTTGAGCATCTCTTTACCTATTTTAGTCTTTGGAAGCATTCCTCTAACAGCAAGTTTGTATAATTTTTCTGTATGATTTTCCAGCATATCACTCAGTTTGTTACTCTTTGTGCTTCCGAAATATCCACTGTGTCTAAAATACTCTTTTTGATCCATTTTGTTGTTACCATTAAACTTAGCTTTTTTAGCATTTATGATAACAACATAATCACCACAATCTACATTTGGTGTAAAACTTGGCTTATGTTTACCTCTGAGATATGTAGCTGCTTCAGTCAAGATTCTACCGAATGTTTTACCATCGGCATCAATCATTATCCAATTTCGCTCTACCTCATGAGGCTTGACTATTTTTGTCATTTTCATGATGTTTTTCCTTAAAATTATTAAACTCAGAGATTCTGTGTTTTGGGAGGTGAATTATAGTGAGTCAAGCTTAAAACTTAATTAATTTAAGCTTGACATAAGAGTTATTTTGAAGGTTTCAGATAAGCAGGTGTATCTTCAAAGCCTACATCTTTACCAATGCCGACTCTGACTCTCAAAATATATCTGCCCGGTTTGCTTACAGTTAAATTATCTAATCTGTATGCACCGTCTTTAAATTTCAAATCCGGATACATTTTGTCATCTTTTCGTGTATGAGGTCTTGTAAGCAAGAGGCTCACATTTGCATCATTTACAACCTTACCGCTTTTATCAGTTACTATATAAGCAATATTGTTACTCTTTTCAAGTGACATTACCTGTTTTGGTTTTCTTTTTAGATGCTCAGGTTTGAAGTCTGATTTTTTTAAGCCTTGCAGTTTTACATCATAATTTTTATGAAATTTCAACTGCTCTTCTACAAGTTTATCAGCATTTTTATCAGCTGTTTGATACTTGAGCATATACTCATTTGACTCTTGCACAGGTAATCCTATCGCATGTTTTACTGTCCAGTATCCCAGTGTGATACCGATAAACAGAAAACCAAGTATCATATACGGCCAATATTTACCGCTATCATCAATTTGTTTGTTTTCCATATCTTATCCTCATATAAATTGGTCTGCCGAAATATACCCAGAAAACTAAAATAGAACCTAAATAGACCAACCAGGTAACAATATCTAGAAACCAGCTTCCTTCACTCTTGATTGTGTTTTTTAGTTTGATATTTTTATGTGATGCTATCTCATCTGCCAACTCTGAATATGCCTGAACCAAGCCTACATCATATTTGGATTGCAGTGAATTTTTATCCACACTGCTTACAATACGGATAAGATAATCCTTTACTTTATCATCATCATACATAGCTTTTAATCTCTTGTCAGATACCAGTATTCCTATTCTTTTACTGTTGGGTGCAAACAGTATTACTACATATGGTTTGCTCAAACTACTTTCATACTTTTTTATATATTTGTATAGATTTTCTCTACCGACACTATCATTAGTTGCTATAGCATAAGCATTTATAGCAACTTTTTTATGCAACTCTTCACCTATTTTTTCAATTACATTTGAAGCTTTTGGTGAAATAATATGGTCATTTATCAGATAATTTGCAGAGAGTAAAAAAGTAGAAAGCAGCATGAGCAAGGTTACCCTCGCTCCTGCTGACATAATTAACCTACATACAGGTGATTAGGTGTCAATACTGCCCATAGAGTGAGCAAAGCAAGTCCCAACATAAAAAATCCAAGAACTTTATCCATAATTTTAATCATTTTATGCCCCTTTATTTTGCATCTACGAAGCCATATTTGGCATTATCTTTGCTAATCATCTTGACATTATCAAGATTACTTACAATTGGAGCAGGGTCATAAAAGTGTTTAGACTCTGCTCTTTCGATTCTGATTGCATTGCTTACTAAAAACGCCAAAATACCAAGTAGTAGAGCAGTGGCTATCAACATACCCAATATCCCGTTGATTCCAAATGCATTTCTGTTTGTATTTTCAGTTACTGCCATTATAGACTCCTTACTGCTTCAATGTAGCTATATAACTAGCCAACGCTTTTTCTTGAACAGGAGTAAATCTACCAGGGAATGCTGGCATATGTCCAAGAATTCCAGTTTTACCATTTTTAAGAACATGTTGAACAAGAGTTAAATCATATCCTGCCAAATTTGGTGCTGTTCCACCATTACCTTTACCATCTTGACCATGACAACCTGCACAAGTAGCCCAAGCTGTAGGAGCATTGCCTTTCATACCGTTTGCGATATATTCAGCTACCGCTTCAGCATCTTTACCCTGAGCCATACCTGCTGGCATTGCACCAAGTGGATACATCAACTGATGCTGACCACTTTTAATTACTGCTAATACCTGCTCTTTTTTAAATCTGCTTGTAAAATCCTGAGCTTTACCAGAGAGTCCATCTCCTGTTTCACCATGACATGGAGCACACTGAACCAAGAAAATTGATTCTCCCATCTCTTTTAGTACTTCAGGAGATGCATTTTTGTGAATCTTCTCAAATTTGGCGTTATATGTCTTTACCTCCTGATTCCACTGACCAATTTGGCTAAATGCATTGAGAGGATATCCCCATAGGAAATACCATACAGCCCAAATCATAGTACCCAAAAATGAGTATGCCCAACCGGAAGGTAACTCATTTTTATATTCACCTATTCCATCCCAATTCTCTTCTGCCAACTCACCACTTGCATGGTCAGTTTTCATTTGAGCCATATATTTGGCACCTACACCAAATGTAAGTCCTGCAATAGCTATGGCTCCTATGAATGTAATCAGGTTGATAGGATCGCTCAAATCAATGTGCATCTGCTTGATAACCACAAGTGTCGCCACGATTAAGACACCTGCTAGTACCAATCCTTTGACGATGAATGAATTCATTTAATTCTCCTTCTTATTATTCTTTGCATTAGGATGTTCTTCTATGGGGCTATCACTCAACTCATCATCAAGTGCCATTTTCCCATATTTTTCATAATCCTTGATACCTTTTTTTTCGCTTCTGTATAGATGCAGGATATATGCATACAGTATCACGACCAAAAAGATCGTGAGAAAAAAGTATGCATATCCTTGCATTTCAGTCAAAGACACTTTATGCCTCTTACTTCAATTTCTCAAGATAAGCAATAAGTGCTACAATCTCAGGCACCTTACCCTGCTTAACCATTGCTTCTACATCCTTATTCTTCATAGCTTTAGCTATTTTCATAGCTTCTGGAAGAAGAATAGATTTGTAATACTTCTCATAAGCAGCTTTGCCTGGAGCAATCTCTGGTCCATAAGGTGTATTAAATACTTTTTTGACTGTTACAGCCTCTGCATAAGCAGTCTCAGTATCAGCTATATTTTTAAACTGATGCTTATATGCTGGCATAATAGAATCTGGCACTACAGATTTTGGATTCCACATATGGTTTGCATGCCAATCTGGAGTTCTGTAGTTACCTACTCTGTGCAAATCAGGTCCGGTTCTTTTTGAACCCCAAAGGAATGGTCTGTCATAAGCATACTCACCAGATAGTGAATATTGACCATATCTGTCTGTTTCAGCTTTGAAAGGTCTGATAAGCTGAGAGTGACAAGCTATACAGTTATCTTTTTTATAAACTTCTTTACCAGCTAACTGAAGCACTGTATAAGGCTTTAGACCCTTGATAGGTCTAGCAGCCTCTGCAAAGTTTGGCAAAATCTCAATAAGACCTGCAAATGCAATTACTATAAATACACCGACCGAGAATAGGAACGGATTTTTTTCCAACCAATGAAACATTATCTACCTCCCTTATGCCATAGGCGATCTGAATTGAGGCTCTTTTTCGAGCTTTCTACCAGCAGTAGCAGTTTTGTAAAGGTTAAATGCAAACATAAACATACCCACTAAGTATAATAGACCACCAACTGCACGAATTGTATAGTATGGATGAAGAACACTTACTGTATCAATAAAGCTGTACATCAAGTTACCATACTCATCAACTGCTCTCCACATCATACCCTGAGTAATACCTGCAATCCACATAGATGTGAAGTATAGAACAACACCAGTAGTCTGAATCCAGAATTGTGCTTCAAGAAGTGATTTAGAATAAATTTCTCTTTTGAATACTCTTGTAGCAGAGTGCATAGCAGCAGCAAAAATCATAAATGCAACCCAACCTAAAACTCCATCATGAACATGTCCTGGAATCCAATCTGTAAAGTGAGCAATAGCATTAACAGATTTAACAGCCTGAATTGGACCTTCAAGAGTAGAAAGCATATAGAATGTAGAAGCAAGAACCATAAATTTAATTAGAGGGTTTTCTGTAAGCTGATTCCACTCACCTTTCATTGTAAGAAGCATGTTGATCGCACTACCCCAAGAAGGCAAGATTAGAACAACTGAGAATACTGAACCCATTGTCTGCATCCAGTCTGGAACAGTTGACCAAAGCAAGTGGTGACCACCAGCCCAAAGATATACAAACATCAATCCCCAGAAAGATAGAAGTGATAGTTTATATGAATAAACTGCCTGACCAGACTCTTTTGGCAAGAAATAGTAAATAATAGCAATAATTGGAACTGTAAATACAAATGCAACCGCATTGTGTCCCCACCACCACTGAACAAGAGCATCATTAGTTCCTGCATACATAGATACAGAGTGATACCATGCACCAATTCCACCAGAGAAGAATATAGTAGGCACTTCCATATTGTTAAATAGATACAGCATAGCCACACCAAGGAAACATGCTATATAGTACCAAAGAGAGATATATAGAGCTTTTTCTCTTCTCATACCTATTAGACCAAACATAATTACACCCCAAAGCACCCAAATCACAACGATTAGGATATCTAATGGCCACTCCATTTGAGCATACTCTTTACTGGCTGTAATTCCCATCAATTCACTGATTACCATACCAGTAGCTGCAATCAAATACAAACCAAACTGAAGATAAGCCAATTTTTTGAGTAATGGAGATTCACCCAAAGATACTTTTAGTACTCTTGGAGCCGAATAGTAAAATGATAACAAAATACCACTTACTGTAAATCCGTAAATAACTACATTTGTGTGAAGAGGTCTCAGACGAGAGAAAGTTCCATACTCACCAAATAGATAGTTTAGCTCTGGAAAAGCCAACTGTGATGCGATAAGCACACCGATTGTCATACCGACGATACCGAAAATAACGGTAGTCCACATGTAGAGTTTGACTATATCATAGTCATATTCTAATGCTGCATTAGACTGCATACAAGCCTCCTGAAAATTTTTTTTGTTACTAATGCGTAACAGTAACACACAATTATAGGAAAGCATTACTAAAAATAACTTAAAATAGATAAATTTGATATTGATTATTTACTATTTAAATAAATTTGAGTATATAAGAGTCAGATTGAAAATTGTAAAAATTTCCAATCTGTTTAAGAGTCTGTTTTAATTCCCAAAACCATAAAATGATGGGAATATCACAATAGAAGCAAGTACCAAAATCTGTAATAAAATAAATGGAATTACGCCCTTATAGATATCTGTAGTTTTAACCTCCGGTGGAGAGACTCCTTTGAGATAAAAGAGACTGAATCCAAATGGAGGAGTAAGAAATGAAGTTTGTAAATTAAGTGCTATTAAAATGGCAAACCACATTGGATCTATTCCGATAGTTTGGGCTATTGGCAAAAGAATTGGCACAACAATATATGAAATCTCTATAAAATCTATAAAAAATCCCAAAAACATAATAATAAGCATAGACAGAATCAAGAAGCCCCATTTATCACCCGGTAGAGAGGTCATAAAATTTTCTACAATCTCATCTGCTCCACTATATACAAATACCATTGAAAATGCCGTGGCACCTACCAAAATAGCAAATACCATACTTGTAGTTTTGACTGTCTCAAGTGCGGCATCTCTCAGCAGTGGATATGTCAGTTTTTTATATAAAAGAGCCAAAATAATACTGCCTAATGCTCCAAGTGAAGCCGATTCTGTAGGAGTGGCAATACCTGCAAAAATTGAGCCTAAAACCAATATAATAAGTGTCAAAGGAGGAATAATAGCAATAAGAGCTTTTTTTATATTCTCTTTTTTTGTATGTGTCTCATCTATCGGAAGAGCTGGTGCAATATCAGGCTTGATGAATGAAATAATCAGAATATATACAATATATACCCCTACCAAAATCAATCCCGGCATCAAAGCAGCCTTAAAAAGGTCTCCAACCGGCAGTTGAAATACATCAGCCAATATAATCAATACGATAGAGGGAGGAATAATCTGTCCAAGTGTTCCTGCTGCACAAATTGTGCCTGTGCTTAGAGCTTTGCTGTAATTGTATTTGAGCATAATAGGCAAGGATATTACCCCCATAGCTACAACAGAGGCTCCTACCACACCGGTTGAAGCAGCAAGCAAGGCTCCAATTAATACCGTAGATATTGCCAAACCTCCTCTGACTTTGCCAAAGAGTGTCCCCATAGCTTCAAGTAGTCTCTCAGCAAGTTCAGATTTTTGAAGCACAATTCCCATAAATATAAACAGAGGCACCGCCATCAAAATTTTGTTTGTCATAATAGAGTATATTCTAAATGGCATCATTGAAAACATTGATAAAAATTCACTCCACCAATCCATCAATGTTCCGCCATCTGGCATCACTTCTAACCATGCTGCACCCAATCCAAAATATATAGCCACAGCCCCAAATGTAAAAGCTACCGGATACCCAAGCACTAGCAGTATCAAAGCAGCTAAAAACATAACTAAACCTATCATTCAATTACCTCCTCTTGCGGTAGAGGATTTTCTATACCTCTTAATACATTTATATAGTGAATTAGATAATTAACTGCACATAATACTAAAAATATAAAAGATAGTGGTATCATACCTTTAATTAACCATCTATAAGGCAAGCCACCCGGATCTTCACTGACCTCATTTGTCTCCCATGAATCCATTACAAAATCATAAGAGCCATAAATAACTAATATTGCCAATGGCAATAAAAAGAGTATCGTTCCAATAATATTTATCCATGCCTTTTTTCTATCACTCAGTCTGTCATATAAAAAATCAACTCTTACATGAGCATTGTGTCTAAGTGCATAACCTGTGCCAAAAAGCATCATCACGGCAAACAGATGCCACTCCATCTCCTGCATGGCAATAGAGCTATCGTGAAAAACATACCTCATCATCACATCCCATGCTACATTTAAAATCATAAGTAAGAGTAAAATACCTGTAAGATACCCTACCATATCTATAAACTTATCCAATATCTTTTCAATTTTTACCAGCATAAGCCAATCCTTCCAATCTTTGTGAAATTATACCATTGGAATAAGAGTAATTAGGCAATAGGCATTGGGCATTAGAAAATATCATTTTGTATATAAATGAAACAACCGGAAAAAATAACTGTAAAAATCTAACCAATCTGAATACAAAAACCATTATACAAACTACAATAAATTGGGGTGTTATAAAAAAATATAATGCCCAATGCCTATAACCACTCTATGCTATAATCCCATATAAATTATTATTATCAAAAGGAGATACTATTATGTGTATATTTTGTAAAATTGTAGAGGGTGAAATTCCAAGCAATAAAGTATTGGAAAATGATGATTTTTTAGCTTTTCATGATCTTTATCCAAAAGCTCCTGTTCATATATTGATTATTCCTAAAAAGCATATAGAGTGTTTTCAAGATGTAGATAATGAAACTATGGCTAAGATGACACCATTTATTCAAGAGATAGCTTCAAAGCTATGTTTGGATAAAACTGGATATAGACTTATCACAAACAATGGCAAAGATGGTGGACAGGAGATATTCCATCTACATTTCCATATGTTGGGTGGAGGCAAACTTAGATGGGATCATCAACACGATGAGAGCAGGACAAATCTTTAATGAGTGATACTGTAATTGAATTGATGCTTGGTGTCTCCACTTTTCTGGGGGCATTGGGGCTTATTGCCCTCTTGTGGGGACTTAGAACCGGGCAATTTGATGACCAATCCAAATTTTTAGATGGTGCTAGATTTGATAATGAAGAAGAGCTAAAAGATGCTGTATTGATGGAAAAAAAGAGAAAAGAGGCTATTGAAAAGAAAAAAAGAGAAAAAAATTATATGCCTGTTGATTGATGGATAAAGTGTGCTGGAATTTGTTACAATATTTATAATTGCATTAATATTTTTACACTATTTCTCCTATATTGCAAACAGCTTACATCTGATAGATATACCAATATCTAGAAGTATCCACAACACACCTGTGCCACGAGGAGCCGGTTTGCTCTTTGCTCCTGCTGTGATTACAGGATATATTCTGTTTGGTGAAGATAAAATCAATATAAATATTTCAATAGTAATATCGATACTCCTTATATTGTTTATTGGCTTTATAGATGATATAAAAAGATTATCACCAACAATGAAGTTTTTATCTATAGCATTGGCTGTAATTATTATATATTCAGATGGTTTTATCATATCTGCTATTCCAAACTTTGCATATACTACAGTCCAACTTGGAGTATTATCTCTGCCTTTTACATACTTTGCTATCGCCGGATTTACAAATGCTTTCAATTTGATAGATGGTATTGATGCCCTTGCTGCTTTTGTTGCCCTGCTGATATCTATATTCTTCACTTTTTTAGGCTATATTCACAATGATTACATTCTTCTATACTCCTCTATAGCTCTGTCATCATCTCTGACAGCATTTATAATATATAACAGACCACCAGCAAAGCTATTTATGGGTGACAGCGGTTCTTTGTCACTTGGATTTATTTTATCTATACTTTTTATTGAATCTATTAAATATATAGATGCTGTAAGTGTGCTGTATATAGGAGCTTTACCTGTAACTGATACACTTGTCTCTATATTAAGACGCTCAAGAGACGGATACTCTGTCATATCTGCAGACAAGTGCCATTTACATCATATATTACTCTATTTGACAGGAAGCATATATAAAACACTCTTTATACTAATTGTTTATCAGATAGTTATGATGTTTACAGGATATATTTTATCAAACAAGATAGATTCAGCATATATGCTGATATTTTATCTTCTGCACATATTAATCATTTATAGATTGGTTATATACTTAAAAGATAGATTTGATATCAAATGCTATCCAAATAAAAAAAAGGTTAATAATGAAAAAAAAGATTTCACTAAATGATTCTTGTCCATGTAAAAGTGGTAAAAAATATAAGAAGTGCTGTCATATATATCACAAAGGAGCTATGCCAAAAGATGCTTTGACACTGATGAAGAGCAGATACAGTGCTTATGCGGTAAACGATGCAAACTATATAATCAAGACTACAGCTATAGAAAATCCTGATTTTACAGATGATATAAAAAGCTGGAAAAAATCTATTTTGGATTTTTCCAAAAACAGTGATTTTCAGGATTTGAAAATCATTGAATATATAGATAATGGTGATAGTGCCGTTGTAGAGTTTGAAGCATATATTTCAGATACCGTCATGAAAGAAAGAAGCCGATTTACCAAAAGAGACGGTAAATGGCTGTATGTCGATGGAGATATAAAATAATCTATTTAAAGTTACCAAAGACCAATGGAGCTTTTAAATCTAACTTTTTGACTTCTGTTATGACTTTTTGTAAATCATCAATCTTTTTACCACTAACCCTAACCTCATCTCCTTGAATAGATGGGGTTACTTTGAGTTTCAAATCTTTAATGGCTTTTACTATCTTTTTGGCTTCATCTTTTTCTATACTATCTACTATTTTATATACTACTTTAATATTACCTCCGCTAATCCCTTCACTTTTGACCTCTTCAAGAGATTTGGGAGATAGACCTCTTTTTATCATTTTGGATATTACAATATCTTTGAGTGCATCTATTTTACTGTCACTTGAGCTTGAAAGAGACAGAGTTTTTGCTTTTTCATTCAAATTGATTTCAGCTTTAATTCCTTTGAAATCAAATCTTGTAGATATCTCTTTTTCAGCTTGGACAATGGCATTTTTCATCTCCATCATATCAAGCTTGGCAGATATATCAAAATAGTGCTCTTTGGCTTTTGCCATAATTACCTCCTATTTTTCTATCCTAATCATTGTAATATCGCTCTCTACTGTATCAAGATTTTCAAGAGCTTTTATTGCTTCTTTCATTCTTTTTTCTTCACACTTGTGAGTAGTAAATAGTAGTCTTACTTTACCCTCTTTTTTAGATGGTTTTTGTAGCATAGACTCTATTGATATACCATACTCACCCAAAGTTGAAGCAACAGAAGCTAATACTCCGGATTTGTCTTGGACTTTGAGTTTGATATAGTATTGTGTAACTATCTCATCTTTATTTAATAATTTCAAGCCACTCTCAAGGCTCTTTTTATATCCAAGCATTGGAGAGGAGTTGCCTCTGACAATCTCTATGATATCAGCTATTACTGCACTTGCAGTGGCATCTCCACCTGCTCCTGCTCCATAAAACAGAGTCTCTCCCACTCTGTCACCATATACAGATACGGCATTCATCACACCATCTACTTTGGCTATCATACTATCTTGCGGTATAAGAGTAGCATGAACTCTCATCTCTACACCATCACCCATCTTTTTGGCAATTCCAAGAAGTTTGATTTCATATCCAAACTCAGATGCAAACTCCACATCTGTTTGAGTAATATTATCAATCCCCTCTATAATAATATCTTCCGGTTTGGCATCTATACCATAAGCTAATGAGCCTAAAATCAAGAGTTTGTGAGCGGCATCAAAACCACCTACATCAAATGTAGGGTCAGCCTCGGCATATCCCAACTCTTGAGCCTCTTTTAATACATCATCATATGCCACACCCTCTTTTATCATTTTGGTTAGCATATAGTTGCAAGTGCCATTCATTATGCCTTTGATTGATTCTATATGGTTGGCACTGAGTCCGTTTCTAAGGGCTCCAATAATTGGTATGCCTCCTGCTACACTGGCTTCATAAAACAAAGGAGTATCTCCTGCTATCTCTTGAAGCTCATATCTGTGATAAGCTAATAGTGCTTTGTTTGCTGTAACTACTGCTTTGCCGTTAGATAGTGCCTTTTTTACCAATCTGTAAGGCTCTTCTACTCCACCCATAAGCTCTACTACGATATCAATATCAGGATTATTTATAATATCTTCCGGATTGTCTGTTAGAGCAATATCTACGGCTCTTTTTTTGGATAAATCTCTAACAGCTCCTAGCATTGGCACAATTTTTCTACCGGCTCTTGCTTCAATAATATCACTGTTTTCTATCAGGATTTTGGCTACGGATTCTCCTACTGTGCCTACTCCAAGTATTCCTACTTTAACCATTATTGGCCTTCTCCTTTTTTAGTTCATTTAGATACTTCTTGATATTCTTGGCTGCTTGTCTAATTCGCTTTTCATTTTCAATCAAAGCAATTCTGACATAATCATCACCATACTCCCCAAATCCAATACCAGGACTTACTGCTACATGAGCTTTGAGCAGTAGCTCTTTTGAAAACTCAAGTGATCCCATATCTCTGGCAATTTCTGGGATTTTTGCCCAAATAAACATACTTGCTTTTGGTTTGCCTACACTCCAACCAGCTTTTTCAAAGGCATCAATTAATACATCTCTTCTTTTTTTGTATTTTGGAATAACAAGTTCATCTACAAGATGCTCATACTCATCAAGTCCCACAGTAGCCGCTACTTGAATAGGGGTAAACATACCATAATCAAGCCATGATTTAATCTTTTGTAATGCTCCTACAAGTTTGGGATTTCCTACCACAAATCCTACTCTCCAACCAGCCATATTATAACTTTTGGACAGAGTAAAGCTCTCTACTGCTACATCTTTTGCACCCTCTACCTCTAAAATAGATGGTGTTTTATAACCTTCAAATGTAATATCAGCATAAGCTATATCACTAATAATATAAAATCTCTCCTCTTTTGCAATTTTGACAAGCTTTTCATAAAATGCAGGAGTTACTGTCGCAGTTGTTGGATTGTGTGGAAAATTTACAATTAGATATCTTGGTCTTGGCACAGAGTTTTTTAATGCTCTTTTTAAATCATAAATAAACTTATCTTCATCTACCTCAAAACTCTCTTCATCAAAACTAAGCTCCATCTTTTCTACATTTCCACCTGCCAATACAAAAGCATAAGAGTGTATAGGATAAGTAGGGTCTGGCACAATTGCCACATCTCCGGGATTGGTGATGGCTTGAACCAAATGCACATACCCCTCTTTACTTCCCATCGTAGCTACTGCTTCACTCTCTGGGTCAAGCTCTACTCCATATTTTCGTTTATACCAGTTACAAATTGCCAATCTTAGTTTGTATATACCTTTTGATGCACTGTATCCGTGGGTATGAGGCTTTCTTGCAGTCTCTACCAACTTTTCAATTATCGGCTCAAATGCTGAGCCATCAGGATTACCCATAGAAAAATCGATTACATCAGCACCAGCTCTACGCTCTGCCATTTTTAGCTCATTTACTACGGCAAATACATATTTGGGTAGTCTATTTATCTTATCAAACTGTATCTCTTCAAACATTACCAAACCTTGCTTCCATTTAATTTTTGAAATTTCTCATGACTAATCTCTCTAACTCCACCTTTAGCTATCATAAAGAAGTGTTTTTTACCATCATGAAGTTTGAGTAACTCTTTGTCATTACCATTTTTAAATGTCAATACTCCATGTCCGGTAGCCAGTATATAATCAGAACCCTTTGTATCAAACTTCACAGGCTTTGTTACAACCTCTGCTGTTCTTTTACCTGAGCGTAACTCTCTAAATCCTATCCATACCTTTGAACCAGGCTCCATAACTACAACAGAAGCACCATCTGTAGCCTTTTGCTCCTGAGTATCACTGTTTTTGGTGGTATCTGTTTTATCTTTTTGGGTTTCACTCTTTTTTTCTGTACTCAAAGACGGGACTTCAGGAAGGAGTGATACCATAGAAGATGTATCATCTATATTATCTTTATTATTGTTAGATTCATCTGTTTTATCAGCTGTTGATGAGTCTGTATTATCAAAATTATCAGATATATTATCTGTATTATCCTCTTTTTTTGCATCATTTACTTTTTCGGTAGTAACTGTAGGTATAACATCAGTAATCTTTAGAGGCTCACTATTCTCTTTTTTCTCTTTTTTATTATTTGCTTCTGCCGTTTTAGTGTTATTGTCTTTATTGTTATTTTCTTTGGTAGAAGCAGTCTCTTCAGGTTTTTTTGCATATTCAAGTTTTATTTTTTCATTACTGTTTGTATCTGTAATTATATTTTTATCTGCAACAGAATCTTTTTGGGCTTTATTCTCACCATTATCACTCTTGTTTTTAGAGATATTAATTTCGCTCTCATCTTCAGATGCCAATTCACTCTTGATAGTGTCATTGCTCTCTTTCATAAGCTTATTGGCCATGTTCATCACAGAATTATAAAAACCATTCTTGGCATTTACAGTATTTTCACTATTTTGAGATTCACCGTTTCTGACAAAAACATACCATGAACCTACCGCCAACATTACAATAAAAATAGATATGGCAACTTTTTTTAGAATATTGACTATGGAATTAGTGCTATTCTCTTCAAAATGAAGCTCTAAATGCTCACCACCAAGTCCCTGACTATGCTCACTGTAATATGCAAGGCACTCCTTTCTCAAATCCGAAAGATCTATACCATACTCTCTTTCAAGTATATTGATAAATCCCAATGCCTGAACTTTCCTCATCATATCCCAGTCTCTACCGTGCAGATACTCCAGATTTTCAGGTGCTATCCTGGTTTTTGTACTAATCTCCTTTATTGAATACTGCTCCAACAATTCATTCAACTGCATATCCCATCCTGTATATTAATATTGCCGCTGCTGCGCTCACATTGAGAGAATCAAACTCCCGCCTCATAGTTATTGATACTGTTTTGTCCAATTTTGCTATCGCTCTAGTAGAGATACCCCTGTCTTCACTACCCAAAACAAGTACTCTTCTTTTTGAAAAGCTTGTCTCCTCAAGAGGCACTCCATCCATAGCAGCTCCGTATAAACCAAATCCGTCCATTTTCAAATCATTCATAATATTTAAGATATTTTTTTCTATCACTATCGGCATATCCAAAAGTGCTCCTGCACTTGTTCTGGCTACTGCAGAAAAATTCAGACTGTTTACTCCACACGCTACAATACCATCTACTCCAAGTGCGTATGCCGTTCTAACTATAGCTCCAATATTTCCTGCATCAGTGATAGTATCCATTACTATGATAAAATCACCACTTTTGATATCACAGAGACTATATTCCGGATACTCTTCAATCTCCAGAATTATCCCCTGATGATTACCTCCTTTTGACATGGATTGAGCCCATTTGTTTTCAATAAACTTGATTTTGGGTCCAAATTTTTTCAATATATTTGGAGGTAATACCGACTTTTTGGTTATAAAAATTTTTTCTATTTTTTCAGGATGTTTGTTAAAAGCATACAAACAGACCTGTTTACCGTAAATAATCATAAGTGATTTTACCTTTTTTTTGCTGATGTTAAATAATAT
>WFNP01000070.1 GCA_015488535.1 Nitratifractor sp. | reverse complement strand
CATTTTAATTTTAATATCACACAAGTAAAGTATCGCCACATGAATCAAAGAGAAAAAGAGATAACAGAACTGTATATAGCAACATTAGGTAGAAATCCGGACAAAATGGGATTGGATTATTGGGTAAATTCCAATTTGACTATCACACAAATAGCCAAAAGCTTTTTTGATCAACCGGAGGCAAAAAAACTATATCCTCAAGGCTATAATACCAAAGATTTTATAAAAGCAGTTTACAATAATCTATTTAATAGAACTCCTGATAAAAACGGATTAAAATACTGGTATAATGAATTGGAAAATGGTCATATAAGTAAAAATATGTTTATCCTCTCTGTGATACGGGGAGCCAGTAAAGATGATATAAATATTTTAGACAATAAAGTAAATTCTGCACTTTCTGTAATAGGTGATATTTATGAGCAAAATACATATCAGGATATATCCTCCCAAGAGATTCCTCAGCAAACACATACTATAAACAAAAGGGATTATGCCAGAGATACCACAGATGACACGATATACTATATCAGAGACTTCAAAGATGATATAAACAAAGTTTTTAAAACCAATGATAAATTGGATACAGATGATTTATACAGTGAGTCTGATGATATAAAAGCCCTACTATCAGGTGCTTCTTGTACAAAACATGTCATTACATACTCTTTTAATAAAACTATTCCCCAGGAATACAGTGAAAATCCAAAATATACCAGTGGATGGAGACCATTTACAGAGCATGAAAAAATGCTGACCAGGCAAATATTCAAAGATACGGAAAAATTTTTAAATTTGTCATTTGTAGAAGTTCCTTCAAATGGTGATATCAGATTTAATCATGTAGATATGGATGATTCAAAAGATGGCTTTGCAAAACCTCCAAGTCCCACACAATCAATGGGTGGAGATGTATGGATATCAAACTATCAACCAAAGGAGGGGGATGGACCTGGAACAGCCAGATATCATACTATTATACATGAGATAGGTCATGCTCTTGGTCTGAAACATTCATTTAGTGGCTCTCCTGTATTGCCTTACTCAAAAGATGACTCAAACCATACTGTAATGAGCTATACATATAAAGGAGATGAAGTTTTAAAACTAAATTATTATATTGACAGTAATGGTATATTACATGACTCTTACGGATACCATCGTATAGCTCTTCCAAGCACTTTTGAAACTTATGATATAGAAGCATTGCAATCCATATATGGAGCTAAAATGTATGGTACAAATGATGGAGATACAGTATATAAACTATCTGATATGTATAAAAATCATGAACACAAAGTCATCTGGGATACAAGTGGAATAGATACGATAGATTTGTCAGATACAGACCACTCTAACTATATAGATATGAGAGGTGGCACATTTTCAAGCGTAAATATTCATACACTTAGTGAGCAGATAAACAATGCAATGAATCATTTCATATCAGAAGGTGTTCCTAAAGAGATTACAAAAAAATGGGCAGACAAAGTATTTATAAATTCTCCGGCTCATGATAGAATATTTACAGGTGAAAATACTCTTAGTATAGTAAAAGGAACCGTTATAGAAAATATTACAACCGGCTTGGGAGATGATACAGTTACAGATAACAAATATAACAATATTATCCGTCTTGGTAATGGTAATGACAGTGCTATTATGGGCAATGGAGGATTGGATCATGTATATGGTGGAGAGGGAGAAGACAAGGTATCTTTTCCATTTCCAAGTTATCAAGCAGAGGTAAAAAAACTCTCTGATGGCAAATATATTGTAGATGCTGCCCAAAGTCATGATACTGTTGTAATTCTTGATAATATTGAATTAATCAGCTTTTCCGATACTGATATAAACCTGCTATAATATATCTTATGAAAATTCTTGTAAGTGCATTAGAACACTCTGCAAATATACACTTGGGCGAGGTAATAAAAAGATTACCCCCTTCAGTAGAAATAGATGGTATATTTTCTGCCGAACTTGGAAAGCCTGTGATAGATATGCGTTCTCTAGCTATAATGGGTATTGGTGATGCTATAGGAAAAATACCATTCTTTTTCAAACTTGCAGACCAAATGGTTGATTTGGCAAAAAATTGCGATAAAGTCCTGCTTATGGATTCATCAGGTTTCAATCTGCCTCTTGCAAAAAAAATAAAAAAGAGATATCCTCATAAAGAGATAATATACTATATACTTCCTCAAGCTTGGGCATGGCGTCGCTCCAGGATAGATAAACTTGTAAAATATTGCGATAAATTATGCTCTATACTTCCGTTTGAAAAAGAGTATTATCCTTTAAATGCTCCCATAGAGTATGTAGGACATCCTCTTTTGGATGAGCTGAAATATTTCAAACAGGAGATTTCAACTGACATAAAAAAGGTAGCTTTTCTACCTGGTAGCAGAAAAAGAGAGATATTATCACTTATGCCAATATTTAAAGAACTCAAAGATAAGCTAACAGATGTAGAGAGTATATTGGCTATACCGCCTTTTTTTAGCAAAAATGATATAGATTTGTTATATGGTGACACAAAAGGCTTCACTGTTACAAAAGATGCTCATAAAGCCATATATGACAGCGATTTTGCTTTTATATGCAGTGGTACTGCTACACTTGAAGCATCTTTGATAGGCACACCTTTTATATTGACCTATATAGCTTCCAATTTTGATTATATGATTGCCAAAAAAGTGTTGCATATAGACAAAATTGGTTTGGCTAATATATTCTTCTCATATTTAAAAAATAGAGATATGCATCCGGAGTTGATACAAGAGAGTGTAAATACTCAAAATCTACTAAAACTATATAATTCATATGAGAGAGAAAAATTTTTAAAAGATTCAAAAGAACTAAGAAATTATTTACAGCACGGAAGTGCCAAGAGAGTAGCTGATATTATACTTCATCAGTAGATACTGCTTCCGACTCTTAAAATATCAGAAGCAGTATATTATATATATTACTCTTCTGTTTTTGTTCTCTTTCTTGATTTTGGCAATAACTCTTTAAATCTTGTATGTGTAAATTTTCTCAATTTGCCGTTTTTCATTTTTGGCAATTTGCCTGCCTCTTCCAAAATCTTATTCAATTCATCTCTGGCTTTTGAAAGTGGCATCTCTTTTGCCAACATTCTTGCTGCCTCTTTGATTTCCGGGTCTTTCATCAAGGCATCCATAGGTGAGAGTTTTTCCTTTTTCTGTGCTTTTATTACCTCTTTTACTCTCTTTAAAATCTCTGACATAAATACTCCTTGTTATTGAATTATAAAAATATATCAAATATTTCATTAATAATGATTTATTTTATTAAATATTTTTTAAATTACTATTTATATTTGTTCTGTTGTTTCAGTTCTTTTCTCTTTTTTTGGACATTTTTTAAATGTTGTGCATATGTAGATGCAAAATCATGATGATTAGAGTCATTTTTCATAAAATATAAATAGTCAGTTTTGGATGGATTTACAGCGGCTTTTATTGCATATAAAGATACATTACATACAGGCTCATTTGGCAATCCTGCATGCTTGTATGTATTATAAGTGCTTTTATCACTCTTTATTCTCTGTGGCGTAACTTTTATATGAGAATATTTTCCATAATTGAGTGAGCCATCCATCTGAAGTCTCATTCTCTTTTTTAGTCTGTTTCTTATTACAGAAGATATTTTTGGCATCTCTTGAGTATTTGCAGCCTCTTTTTGAATTATAGAGGCTATTATAAGTATTTTTTTCCATTCTTTTGGATTGTATTCGCCATAATATTTATATGACAAGCTTTTATATACATTTTCACTGTTTCTACACAATAATCTGATTATATTTTTTTCGTCATAATTAACAGGTATATTATAACTGTCAGCCAAAATAGATGCCTCTTGATATCTACATAAATAGTTAAAATATTTATGTAGTTTTTCTTCATCAAGATTCATCTTTTGTGATAACTCTTTTAAAAATATAACTGTAGTCTCTCCTGGTATAAGCGTAATTTTTTTGTATCTTCCTCTTTTAGATGCTACTATCTTGAGGATTTCGAGTCTATTATTATTATGTCTGCCTAGATATACTCTGCCAGGCTTTATATCTCCAAAAAATTCAAGTATAAAAGTATCAACTATACCTACCGGATATCCATCTTTTTTAAGTTGCTTTATTACACTGTGTGGATTTGATGAAGTTATTTGAATATTTCTTTTTAGAGGAAGAGGTATGTAGAGATAGTATAAAGCGGAGACAATAACAAACAGTAATACAATCTCCACTCTATTTATCCATTTCATTATATAAAATCCGCCATCTGTAAATTGATTTGAACTATTTTGATACTTCCTGTTTGGCTTTTGGTGTAGCCATAGCTTTGGCATTATGCATACCCTGCACCATAAAATAGGTAGCAATTGCAAACATAGCCAAAATAATCAACGGGGCATATTTTTGAAACATTATCTCTCCTTTAATTTGTTTAATACTTTTTTCAAATCTTTGCCATAGGCAAAACAGCTTTTCATATCACATAAATTAAATATTGTGCTATATTCATCTTTTATCAATAAATAAGGGTATTTTACCCTTTCTATCTCTTTTTTAGAAGCAAAGAGCCTATCTTTGGATGATTTAAGCACAACTACACCCTTTTTCCACTCCAAAAATAGCCTTGATGCACTTGAATAGAGGTCTGCTCTGCCATTTGGAAAGGCTTCATTACTGCTAAAACTCTCTATGATATATTTTTGATATGACAAATCACTCTCAAGTGCTGAAATTTTGAGTATTGCATCTAACATTGTAGCCAAAGCAGAGGCATATTGAGAGTCTGAAAAAGTAGCATATATTTTGTAATCACTCCTTAAAGAAAATAGCCATTTTCCATTTTGATAAAAAAGCTCTATAGCTCTGTTTGCCCAATTTTTAGCATCATTTAGATAATTTTTTTGAAGTGTTTTTTCATACGCCTCTATGGCCATATTGGTAGCAAAAGCATAATCTTCAAGCATACCTTTTTGGGTAGCTTTGTGCATAGCCAATCGTTGATGATATATATCTTTTTTGCTATCGGTTAGATATTTTTTAAAAGCATCATAGCTTTTGGTAGCTACTTTTAAATACCGCTCATCATCTACTGACAAATCAAAGAGAGCTTTTATCATCATAGCATTCCATGATGCTATATTTTTATGGTCTATAAACGGATAATCTCTTTGCAATCGGATTTTTTTAAGAATTTTTAAACTCTTTTGCAAAGTTTGTTTATCTACTTTTATACTCTCATTGATCCTTGAGTGAGAATACTCCCCTTCAAAGTTTGAAGAGGTGCTAATACCAAAATATGCCAATGCCTTTTTGGCTTTGGGTTCGGCAATACCGTTTTTTATCAAAGTATCTAATGTATCATCATAATCATATACATAGTATCTACCTTCACCCTCTTTGCTGTCTGCATCACTGGAGCCAAAAAAGAGATTTTCTTTGCTCATATATCTTTTTATAAAAATATCAGCAGTATTTTTGGCAATTTTTAGATAATACTCATCACCACTCCATCTGTAGGCTCTCAGATATTGAGGTATCAATTCTGCATTGGTATATAGCATCTTTTCAAAATGGGGTATCTCCCATTTGCCATCTACTGTATATCTGAAAAATCCTCCCTCTATCTGGTCATACAGTCCACTTTTTGCCATCTTTTTCAAAGAGTCAAAAAAGACTCTCTTCATCTTATCATCACCACTCAAAGCATATATATCACCCGCAAGTGCCAATTTTGAGACCTGTGGGAACTTTGGAGCATATCCAAATCCACCATGCTTTTTGTCATAATAACTGTATAGATTATGGATAATATTATCTATAAATTTATCGAGTTTGACATTTGTATATGTAACAGTTTTATTGCCACTTTGCTCAAGCAGTTTGACTGCTTTATCTATCTTTTGTGCTACTTTTTTGATCTCTTTTTTGTCATTTTGATATATCTTGGCAATATAAGGCAGAAGATGCCTCAGTCCCCTCCTACCATATCCGTCACTGTATGGTATATATGTAGCACTAAAAAACGGTTTTGCATCTTCAGTCATTATAATAGTAAGCGGCCACCCTCCTCCGCTTTGATTCATCACATCATATACAAGCTGAAAGTGTTTATCTAAATCTGGCATCTCTTCTCTATCTACTTTGATAGCTACATAATATCTGTTTAAAATATCAGCTATCTCTTTGTTTTCAAAGGACTCTTTTTCCATCACATGACACCAGTGGCAGGTGCTGTAACCTATACTTAAAAAAATCAGCTTATGCTCTCTTTTGGCTTTTTCAAATGCTTCCTTACCCCATGGATACCAATCTACCGGATTGCACATATGCTGTTTTAGATATGGCGATGTCTGGGTTTTTAGATGATTTGGGATACACTGATGCTCATTTGCCAGAATTGATACAGTAAAGGCTGTAATGACAGACAGAGCCAGTCTCATTTGTCATATCCTATATCTATTTTTTCTATTACATCCAATCCAAAACCGCTCAGTCCTACAAACTCTTTGTCCACATTTGTAGTTAGCAACTTGATACTATCTACTCCCAAATCTTTGAGTATCTGAGCTCCTACTCCTATCTCTTTGGCTTGTTCTTTGGAGATAATTTTATTATCCAAAAATATCAAAAGTCCTCCGTTTTGCTTGAGATAATCTATACTCTTCATCATAGCTTTAAACTTTTTGTCATCTAAGAGCAACTCTTTGTCACTGCCAATATTATGAAACCTTACATTCTCTACAGGGTGTATTTTATAAAACTGTATTACTGTATGGATTCGTTTGAGGTGGTCTTCATACTCTATTTTAGTTACTTTGATACCGGAAAATATTGTATCTTCTTCTGATACTCTCTTTACCAGCTTTTCATTGGATAAGCGATACTCTACAATATCTGATATATAAACAATTGGCATATTGTGTTTTTTTGAAAAATCTATCAAATCATCTCTTCTTGCCATAGTGCCGTCATCTTTGATGATTTCACAAATGACTGCTACTGGCACAAGACCTGCAAGTCTGCATAAATCCACAGAGCCTTCTGTATGACCTGTTCTCACAAGCACACCGCCATCTTTGGCTATGAGAGGAAATATATGTCCGGGCTTTACAAAATCTTTGCTCGTGCTTATAGGCGAAGCCAGAAGTGATATACAATCATTTCTCTCTGAAGCTGAAATACCGGTAGAAGCCGAGGCTGCATCTATAGATACAGTAAAGGCTGTCTCATGCATAGAGTCATTCTTATTTACCATAGGAGTAAGCTCTAATCTTTGAGCTATATCGGCTGTAAGCGGAGTACATATCAAGCCTCTAGCCTCTTTTGCCATAAAATTGACCATATCAGGAGTTGAGAATGTTGCTGCATATACCAAATCCCCCTCATTCTCTCTATCCTCATCATCCATCATTACTACCATTCCACCCCGTTTGATAGTATCGATTGCTCTTTCTACCCTCTTTATTGCACTATTTGACATCTGTTTTCCTCTATCATAATTATTTTTGCAATTATACTCATTTATATACCTATTTATATACCCAATTTTTAATAATATAAATTACTACTTTGACATCAAATAATAGTTCCATTAGGATAAAATATTTCAATCAATTCACTATCAGGAAAAGATATGCCAAATAAAAAAGTGCTGTTTGTCGATATAGAAGCGACACATAATAGAGATTTCAAAGAGATAGCTTTTGTGATGATAGACGGCAAAAAGCCTCTTAAAGTCTCTCAACTCAAAAGTGCTGTAAGCTTTTTGAAACTAGCCTCTTTTGATTATTTATGTGGTCACAATATCATCGAATGGGATTATCCTTTGATGAAAGAGTATGGATTGATTGAAGCCGATAAAGATATACACCTCATAGATACCCTGCACCTCTCAAGAGTCTTTTTTAGTGAAAAACAGGTTCACGCTCTGCCAAAAGAGTATAAAGATGATGACAATTTCCAAAATGACCCTCTAAAAGATTGCGAACTAACCAAAATACTACTCAATAATATTGAAAATCGCTTTAAAGAGTTGAGCGATGATATCAAAGATATCTATATCTATTTGATGAAAAAATCTTCTTTGTTTCAAGGTTTTGTCAAATATACTGGAAGTGACACAGGTATAGATAGCGATATAACTTGTGCTGATGCTATCCAAAAAGCACTGCCCGGCAAAATTGTATCAAAAGAAGCACTAAGAGATGCTATAAAAGATAATTATGAAGCACTCATTTATATCATATCCCAAATGACAAACAGTGATATATATGCCCACCCCGCCGGTGTGCTGTTTCGATATCCTAATATTATAGAGTTGCAAAAGAGTATCACTTACAGTGATGAAGAGATTAATAGAGATTTAAATAAATGGGCAAAAGATATATTTGGATTTGACAGCTTTAGAGAGTTTGCAAGATTAGATCCAAAACTTACTCAATCCCCTACTCTCTCTCAAAGAGAAATTGTAGAAGTATCTCTTTAAAAGCAATCATTTATAGCCGTTTTGCCTACAGGCGGAGGCAAAACATTTACTTTTTGGCTACCGGCTCTGATTGAGGCAAACTATTTCAAGACTCTAACTGTAGTCATATCCCCTCTTCAAGCTTTGATAGAAGACCATATCAACAGTTTCAATAAATGAGAGTCATAGCATGATCAGTGTATCATGGGATTTAACGGAGCTAATATCCAATTTGTAGGACAATTCAAAGATATATTTACCAAAGATGAAGATCAAAAGGGTATATACAGTGAATATGAGCTACTCAAAAACTTCAGAAGTGCCAAAGATATAGTAGCTATTTCAAATCTATATCTTCAAAATCTCACAAAACGATACAAAGCATACCCTCTTGAAGCTGTCAAAGAGAGCAAAGGCAAAGTAGAATTTATCAAAATCCCAAATCCCAAACTAGGGATTAACGCAGCCGTAGATAAAGCAGTGCAAATTGATAACAGCTCAAATATTGCTATCTTGGCATATGAAAATGATACAGTAATGCAAATATACTCATCTCTTCTAAGTCATGGTAAACAGGTAAGATATCTGATAGATAGCCAATTATTAAAACTATCCAATATGTTGGAGTTGAGATATTTTGACAATCTTTTAAAACAAAGATACCCCGATAGCACAGAGTATAGTATAAAAATGATGAGTCAAATACTCGATGAGGTATCCCAAGTGTACAAACAATCCAAAAATATAAAATTGCTCAAACAAGTAATAAATAGATATCTATCCACATACGGCACAAATGCAGTCTCATTTTGGAACAGTTATCTTCAAGAGATAGAGTTGGAGCAGTTTAATGATGAGATAGAGTCTCAATTTATCGTCTCCACGATACACAAATCCAAAGGCAGAGAGTTTGAGAGTTTGATAATGTAATCTTTATTGAAATTGATGACAACCACCAAGAGTCTATCAGAAAGAATTATGTAGCTATGACAAGAGCTAGAGAAAATCTCACTATTATATCAACCAAAGAGTGGAGTAATCTACCAAATTTTGTCAAAAAAATAGAGTTTAAACTGACCACAACGCAAGAGGATAGTAAATTAATTATCATTACTGATTTGGGAGATATAGTTTTGAGTTTTAATTCATATATTGATGATATCAAAAAAGAGGAGCTAATAGCAGGGAAAGAGGTAAGGTTTGAATTTCGCAAAGGCAGGAGAGCAGAGATTTTTTATGAAAACAAAAGTATAGCTTTGGCATCCAAAAAGCTTGATATGAAACTAAAAAAGCTTTATCGTAAAGGTTATCATTTCAAAAGTGCTACTGTGGAGTATTTCGTATATTGGTATGACAAAGAGAATGACACAGAGGTAATTAGACCTATATTTAGAATTGTATTATCAAAACAGAGCGTTTAAATGCACTACCCTTACCCAATCTGACATTTTGCAATTTCTTCCAAAATTGGGTGTCATATTCAAAAATAGCTGTATAGCCGACCCCTTAATGATATCTTTAATACTTCTTGCCAAAACTGTGATTCTATTTTTTAGGAGTATTGAGGCGGTCTTATATGACTATTTAGTTGTAGTAGAGGAAGTATATCTACCGCCCTTAGCCATCTGCTATGCAAATGCTTTTAATTTACATATACGCATATTTCTCATAGCTACAAAAATCAAGCATAGTATTCAAATAGCCTATTTTGCTATCTTTGAGAGACCTTCCTCAAAAAGTTCGCAAATTGATTTGGAATAATAAATAGTATTAAACACTCTTTATAAGGCAATATCTTTACATGTGGCAGGACTGAAACCCAACCTTCCAATAAAATACAGTTCAAAATAATTCAATGAGCATAAAACCGATTACTTATAAGTTAAAAATGACAGTTTAAATTTTGCCACGATGAAATTTCATAATTAAACGGACAAAATTTGACAAAATGTCTGTTATTGCCTGAATTTTACAAATCAAGGAACATTTTTGTTTCATTAAAAGCCATATAGCAACTAAAAAGGATATAAG
>WFNP01000069.1 GCA_015488535.1 Nitratifractor sp. | reverse complement strand
GTTTTATGCTTATCTATTGGGGTAGGCACTGTTACAATATAGATATTACACTCTTTTATATCATCTAAATTATTACTAAATACCATACCATTATCGATACACTCTTTTACTTGCTCTTTATTTAATTCAAGTGTTCTATCATATCCACTTTTAAGCTCTTTAATTCTCCATTGAGCAATATCAAAGCCAACTACTTTATATTTAAAACTAAACGCATGAGCAAGTGGCAAACCTACATATCCAAGTCCAATAATTGCAATTTTTTTATTTGACATTTGAAACCTTCTTTTTCTTTAAAGCTCTACTCCCCATCTTTTAGCCTCCTGCTCTATTAACCTACTGCTATCTTTATTGAATACTATATCAATTTTTTACTCACCCAATTTTCGTTTGATTTTAGCTAAAAACTTTAGCTTATTATCAAGACTCTGTAGATTTTTATCTACTACCAGATACAAATCTATATCTCCACCTTTTTGATTATCATCTACTCTAGAACCAAATAGATATATTTTACCCTCTCCAAAGACTTCATAAAAGAGTTGTTTTATAGTATATTATACTCTTTTGATAATCTCATACCCCATAAAACTCTCTATACCACTTCACAAAACTATTAACTCCATCTTCAATAGAAGTATTTGGCTTATATCCTAAATCCTCTATCAAATCACTAACATCTGCCCAGGTTGCCGGAACATCACCAGGTTGAATTGGAAGCATATTTTTTTTGGCCTCTTTACCTATTGCTTTTTCTATGGCTTCAATAAAATCTAAGAGTTTTACAGGATTGTTATTACCTATATTATAGATTTTATATGGAGCTTTTGAGCTTGATGGGTCAGGATTTTTACCACTCCAATTTTTATTTCCCTTTGGAGGATTATCAATTACTCTAACAACCCCTTCAACTATATCATCAATATAGGTAAAGTCTCTTTTCATATCTCCATAATTATATACATCTATTGGCTTATCTTCAAGAATTGCTTTTGTAAATAAAAATAGAGCCATATCAGGTCTGCCCCATGGTCCATAGACTGTAAAAAATCTAAGTCCGGTAGTTGGTAGATTAAATAGATGGCTATATGTGTGAGCCATTAATTCATTGCTCTTTTTACTTGCAGCATATAGGCTAATTGGATGATCTACATTATCATGAGTTGAAAAAGGCATATTTTCATTGAGTCCATATACACTTGAACTGCTTGCATATGCCAAATGCTCTATATTATTATGCCTACACGCTTCTAAAATATTTACAAATCCTACCATATTACTATCTACATAAGCGTGTGGATTTGTTAGACTATATCTTACTCCGGCTTGAGCAGCCAAATTACAGACTCTGTCAAATTTTTGCTCTTTAAATAGTCTCTCAATACCCTCTCTGTCTTCAAGATTGAGTTTAATAAAACTGTAATTATCATATTTTGAGCTTTTTATGAGCTTACCATACTCTATTGCTTCATCACCCTCTATTCCACAATCTTTTAATCTTCCATATTTGACTTTTAAATCATAATAATCATTTATATTATCAAGCCCTACAACCTCATCATCTCTATCAAGCAATCTTTTTGCAAGATGATAACCTATAAATCCGGCTGTTCCGGTAACTAATATTTTCACCTTTTACCCTTTATAATTTTCCAAATATTTGGTATCAAAATTATTGGATATAAAATCTTCATTTCTCATCATTTTTCGGTGAAATTCAATAGTAGTTCTAACTCCGGCTACTTCAAATTCATCTAAAGCTCTTTTCATCTTAGCAATTGCTTTGTCTCTATCTTCTCCCCATACTATAAGTTTTCCTATCATAGAGTCATAATATGTAGGAATTATATAGTTACAATAGGCATGAGTGTCAATTCGGACATCTTTTCCACCCGGAGCTATCCATTTTTGAATTTTACCCGGACTTGGCAGGAAGCTTACAGGGTCTTCAGCAGTAATTCTACACTCTATTGCATGACCTTTTAATTCTATATCTTCCTGCTTTGGAAGTGCTTTGCCTTCAGCTACTCTTATCATCCACTCTATGATATCAAGACCGCTCACCATTTCACTGACACAATGCTCAACTTGAAGTCTTGTATTCATCTCCATAAAATAGAAATTTTTATGCTTGTCCACCAAAAATTCAAATGTTCCAGCCCCCTCATAACCGATATGTTTAGTGGCTCTAACAGCAGCTTCGTGAAGCTCTTTTCTTCTTGCATCATCCAAAACCATAGCGGGGGACTCTTCTATAAGCTTTTGGTGTCTTCTTTGCATTGAGCAATCCCGTTCGCCTATATGGATAGCATTACCATGGCTATCACCCATTACTTGCACCTCTACATGGCGAGGGGCTTCGATGAATTTTTCCATATATAGTGTGCCATCTCCAAATGCACTGACAGCTTCAGCTTCACAGGCTAAAAAGGCATTTTCTATGTAGCTTTCATCTTCAACCACTCTCATACCTCTACCGCCACCTCCAGCAGCAGCTTTTAATATGACAGGATAACCTATCTCTTTTGCCAGCTTTTTAGCCTCTTCTGCATCAGAAACAGCTCCATCACTGCCGGGAATTGTAGGCACTCCGGCTTCTGCCATTACCTGCTTGGCTTTGGATTTGTCCGCCATCATCTGCATCACTTCTACACTAGGACCAATAAACTTGATATTATGGTGCTGACAAATCTCTACAAAGTTTTGATTTTCACTTAAAAAGCCGTATCCTGGGAATATTGCATCACACTGGGCAAGTTCGGCAGCAGAGATAATGGCTGGGATATTCAGATAGCTCTCCGCACTTTTTGGTCCGCCTATACAGATTGCAGCATCAGCATATCTTAAATAGGCAGAATCTTTATCACCCGTAGAATAAACTGCCACAGCCTCTTTGCCCATCTCTTTGATTGTCCTGATTGCTCTTAGGGCTATTTCACCTCTGTTTGCAATCAATACTCTTTTTATCTTGCCCATAATTAGAGTTTCTCCACTCTAAACAGAGGTTTATCATACTCTACCGGCTCTCCATCTTCTACCAATACTTCCAAAATTTTGCAATCAAATTCAGCTTCAAGCTCATTCATAATTTTCATAGCTTCCAAGATACACAAAGTCTGCCCTTTTCTGACAGTATCACCCACTTTTACAAATGGTGGTGAATCCGGTGATGGTGCCGCATAAAATGTTCCAACCATTGGAGATACAATCAATTCACCACTTTTTGGCTCTTCTGCTATCTGTGCAGGTGTTGTCTCACTTTGAGCAGGTGCTACTGATTGAACAATTGGAGCCGGAGTATTCTGCACAGTTACTACACCACCCCCTTTTTGCATCTCTATAGAAAAATCTTTCTCTTTTAATTTCAACTGTGCCAAATCACTATCTGAAAAAATCTCTATCAACTCTTTAATATCTTCAAATTTCATTACTTCTCCTCTTTTATAAATCTTAATGTATCCCAACAGTCTCATATGATACAAGGCATACTCTTTTGGTTATAATAGCATCATTATATCCAATGCTTTATAAGGGATAGTGATATTTAGTTATTGGTTATTGGTTATTGGTATATTGGTAGCATAAATTTAATACTTTTTCCAATAACCGATATACTACTAAAGGAAATAAGATGGGATTGAAGTCTGATAATTGGATACGAAAAATGGCTATAGAAGAGGATATGATTACTCCTTTTTGTGAAAATTTGGTAGCTAAAGGTGTAGTAAGTTACGGTCTTAGCAGTTATGGTTATGATATTAGGGTAAGTGATGAGTTTAAAATCTTTACAAATGTAAACTCTACTGTAATTGACCCAAAAGATTTTGATGAAGCAAATGTAGTAGATTTTAAAGGTGATATATGTATTGTGCCACCAAACTCATTTGCTTTGGCTAGAACAGTAGAGTATTTTAAGATGCCATCTGATACTTTGGCAATTTGTCTTGGTAAAAGCACCTATGCAAGATGTGGAATTATTGTAAATGTTACCCCATTTGAGCCTGGATTTGAAGGGCATATTACAATAGAAATCTCAAACACTACCCCTCTTCCGGCTAAAATATATGCCAATGAGGGGATAGCACAAGTGCTTTTCTTACAAGGTGATGAGAAGTGTGAGACTACTTACAAAGATAGAAGTGGTAAATATCAAAAGCAAAGAGGCATCACACTACCCCGTATTATCAAGGACAGATAATGATAGTTGCAGCTATACAGCAATCATTTAAAGGTAGCAAACAATCAACTGTAACCAAAACAGTAGAGTTGATAAAACAAGCCAAAACCAACGGGGCTGAACTTATAATCTTGCAAGAGTTACACAGCCAAGAGTATTTTTGTAAAAGTGAAGATACAAAATATTTTGATTATGCCAAAAGTTTTGATGAAGATGTAGAGTTTTGGAGCAAGGTAGCAAAAGATAATAATATAGTTTTAGTTACTTCACTCTTTGAATATAGAGCACCCGGACTTTATCACAATACTGCTGTGGTATTTGATAGAGGAGAGGTAGCCGGAAAATATCGCAAGATGCATATACCGGATGACCCCGGATTTTATGAAAAATTCTATTTTACTCCCGGTGATATCGGATTTGAGCCGATTGATACATCTGTTGGCAAACTAGGAATTTTAATCTGTTGGGATCAATGGTATCCAGAAGCTGCTAGAATTATGACACTAAAAGGGGCTGAAATCTTAATATATCCTACAGCTATCGGATGGTTTGACAGCGATAGCCAAGATGAAAAGAATAGACAACTTGACAGCTGGATTACAATCCAACGCTCACACGCCATAGCAAACGGATTACCACTTATTTCATGCAATAGGGTAGGCTTTGAAAATGATAATTCAGGTGCAATTGATGGCATTAGATTTTGGGGAAATAGTTTCATATGTGGAGCCCAGGGTGAAATATTAGCTCAAGCTGATAGTAAGAGTGAAACTATTATATATGCTAATATAGATAAAAACAGAACCAAAGAGGTTAGAGATATTTGGCCGTTTTTAAGAGATAGACGCATAGATAGTTATGATGAAATTCTTAAAAGGTATTGTCTGTAAAAATTGGCAATGCTCATTTAGCATTGAAAAATAACTCCCCTTGGTTAAAATAGTGGAGAAGTAGTATAAAATCAAAAGACTTTTAGGTTTGCAAGATGAATTTAGATATTGAAAAAAATAGTATTACACCGGTTATTACCAAAGATGGCACATTTACTATGCACTCTTCACTCTTTGATGAGTGTTACCACTCTGTAACTGATGGAGCATTAAGTGAATCATTGCAAAAGCATATAATCCCTGCTTTTTCTCTTTTACCAGAGTTAGAAGAGATTAATATCTTGGATATATGTTTTGGGCTTGGATATAACACTTTGGCAACTCTATATTATATAAAAAAAGAAAAAATTGATAAAAAGATTAATATCTTCTCTCCTGAAATTGATAAAGCATTAATTGAGTCTTTAAAGGATTTTGAGTATCCAAAAGAGTTTGAAGAGTTTAAAGATATCATTTTAAAATTGGTAGAGGATAAAAGATATAAAGATGATAAGATATCAATAGAGTTATATATAGGTGATGCAAGAGATATGTTAAAGCAACTGATAGAAAAAGAGATTAAAATAGATATTGTATATCAAGATGCCTTTAGCCCCAAAAAAAATCCAACTCTCTGGACTCAAGAGTATTTTGCTGATATCAAAGCTTTATCAAAAAAACATACCATCATCACTACATACTCATCTGCTACCCCTGTTAGAATGGGAATGTATATAAATGGATTTAATATATATAAATCTCCATCTTTAGATGTAAGAGTAGGCACAATAGCTTCACTGTCTGAATTACCATTAGAGAGTGTAGATATGGAGCATAAAATAAAAGTTAATCCAAATGCAAAAGCATTGAGAGACAGTAATTAGTGTATTGCTTATTGGTATATTGGATATGAAATTTAAAAGATTTTTCTCTTCAGCAATATCTGGATATCAATTCATATCGGCAATGCTACCCAAAAGCTGTAGGTATTATCCCACCTGTTCAGAGTATGCAAAGTGGCTCTATGAGACTACAAATCCAGCTACTGCCACACTAAAAGCAACTATCAGGATACTGAAATGCAATCAACTCTTTGAAGGCGGAATAGATTACCCTTTGGTAAAATACCGCCCCAAAAGTTGCAAAGTTCTCTTTAAAAGAGTAAAATCTGATTTAGAGATTAAATATTGGATAATCCCAAAAGATAAAGAGAGTAATTTATACTATATTGTGAAGGATTTTGAATGGCAAAAGAGATAATTATAGATAAGCCTTTAGATATGCATTTGCATCTTAGAGATACTCAAATGCTAAATCTTGTGGCTCCACTTAGTGCAAAATATTTCAGTGGTGCAATTATTATGCCAAATTTAATACCTCCGGTTACAGATAAAGATATGCTAATTGCTTATAGAGAAAGAATTAAAAAAGCCATAGGTGATGAAATATTTAAGCCATATATGACACTCTTTTTTAAAAGTGATTATGATTATAAATTTTTAGAGAGTATCAAAGATGAATTGAGTGCTATCAAATTATATCCGGCAGGAATTACTACAAACAGCGAGGGTGGAGTAGAAGGATTTGATATAGAAAAGCTAAAACCTACACTTGAAGCTATGAGTGAATTGAATATTCCTCTTTGTATCCATGGTGAGAGCAACGGCTTTGTGATGGATAGAGAGGCTGAATTTATTCCAATTTATGAAAAGCTAGCTTCATCTTTTCCAAAACTCAAAATTATTATGGAGCATATAACAACTGCCAAGAGTGTAGAGGCACTTGAGAGATATGAAAATCTTTATGCTACTATCACTCTGCACCACTTACTAATTACACTTGATGATGTAGCAGGTGGTATGCTAAAACCTCATCTATTTTGCAAACCTATTGCCAAACGACCCGAAGATAGAAAAGCTCTTTTAAAAGTAGCACTATCAGCTCATCCCAAAGTGATGTTTGGCTCAGATTCAGCTCCTCATCCAAAACACACAAAAGAAGCCCCAGGATGTGCAGCCGGTGTATTTACAGCCCCTATTGCTTTGCCACTTTTAGCAGAGCTTTTTGAAGAGCATAATGCTTTGGACAAATTGCAAGATTTTATAAGCACAAATGCCCAAAAGATATATAATATTACACCTCCATCTAAATTGGTAATACTACAAAAAAAACAGATGGATATTCCTCTATCTTATGGTGATATTGTGCCAATGATGGCAGGTGAGAAGTGTAGTTGGAGGATAAAGGAAATCAAGGTTAAATAGAATGATGAAAGAGTTTATAAAAAATACCAAACTGAAACTATTAATAATTTTTGCTATCCCGGCAATTGGTATGCTCTATTTTTCATCAGGATATCTCAAAGATAAAATTAGACAATATAACAACACAAAATATTTGGACAGTGTTTCTGATTATATTCATACCTGTGATAGATTAATAAATGCTTTACAAAAAGAAAGAGGTGCAAGTATTGCATTTATCTCCAAAAAATCTGACTTTTTTAAAAAACAACTACTGATTCAAAGAAAAAATACTGATAAAAATTATAAAAAATTACAAAAATATCTTCTCTCTGATAATAATACTTATAATAAAAAATATTTAAAAGAGGTAATAGAATCATATTCCGGTATCACTGAATTTAGAAAAAAAGTAGATAAAAAGAGTGTAAAAATATTTTATATAATGAAATATTACAGCGATATAATCTCTAATTTAATTACAAGCACCGATATTTTAAAAAGCAAATTTGTAAATGAAGAGTTTTTTCGCACTATTGTGGCATATAGAAGAATTATGATATTGGCTGAAACAAGTGGACAGGAGAGGGCTTTAATATCTTATCTGCTTGAAACTCACAAAAAAGATAAAAGAATTATCAATAAATTGGTTGAATTGGAGATGCAATTTAAACAGATCAAAAATGACTTTATATCTGATGCAACTGTATCTATCTACACAAGATACAGAGATAAAATATATAAAGAGTTTGAAGATAAATTTATCAAAGATAAATATGAAATAATATTTAACAAAAATACAAAAATAATGAATAGTAAAGAGTGGTGGAGTATGGCTACTACTTATATAGATACTCTTCATAATCTAAATAATGAGTTTTTACAACTTATGATGAAGATGAAAACAGATTTAAAAAAAGAGGCACAAACAGCACTCTTTATATCTATACTGTTATGGGTTTCATCTATAATCGCACTATTTTTTCTTATCAAAACAATAGAGAAAATTATAGATACATTTGGAGGATTGGTATCTAAAATAGATGAACAAAAAGTATTATACAGAACTTATGCAGACTTTTCTGAAATACTTTTTTATAATAATGATGAGCATACTATATTTACATCACTTTTTGTCATTTTGGAGCAGACAGGCTTTTTCAAATATATATGGCTTATAAAAATGGAAGATGAAAAACTTGTTCCAGTTATTACAGAAAATTTTCCTATATCTACTCTCAGAAAAGAGTTGGAAGCTTATCCCAAATATACAAAACTTAAAATTTTTGATGATATAAATAGAATTTTTAAAGATGCAAAACCACTAATAAGCTATTGCGAACCACAAAAAACACCTGTATATGACGGAGTAGAATTATTCTCTTTGTATCCGGTACTTAAAAAAGACAAAGTCAAATATGTTATTGTTACATCGTATAGCAAAGAGAATATTTATGATGGCAATATCAATGATATATTATTGAGATTGAGTGGCAATCTCACCTATGTATTTGAAAAGATAGAGTCCAAACAAAGAGAAAAAAAACTACTTGATGAGCTTAGAGTCGCAGCATCAGCATTCAATTCACACGAAGCTATTGCAGTGACTGATAACTATGGCAAAATTATAAAAGTCAATAAAGCATTTACCAAAATTACAGGATATGAACAGGAAGAGGTGATTGGTAAAAATCCAAATATATTAAAATCAGGTAAACATAATAAAGAGTTTTATACAAGAATGTGGGATAAACTCCGAAAAGATGGATATTGGAGAGGAGAAATCCTCAATAAACGAAAAAGTGGTGAAGTATATCCGGAATTACTCTCAATTACTTCTGTCAAAGATGAAAAAGGAAATATTATAAATTATGTTGCACACTTTTTTGATATCAGTAATATAAAAGAAGCTCAAGAAAAAGCTGAATATATGGCTTTGCATGACCCTCTTACAAATATTTTAAACAGACAAGGATTGTCTGAAGAGTTGGAGATCATATATAACTACTCATCCATACACAAAGAGTATAATGCATTTCTCTTTTTTGATATGGATAACTTCAAATATATAAATGACTATTATGGTCATGAAATAGGTGATAAACTTTTAAAAATCACTGCTGAAAAACTTCAGAAATCTATAGAGAATAAAGATGTGGTAGCAAGAATTGCAGGAGATGAGTTTGGAATAATTCTTACTGGTCTTGGCAGTGATAAAAAAGCTGCTATTGCAAAAGCTTCAATATTTGCAGAAAATCTACTTGAGAATTTTAAAAATATAGTTGTAATTGATGATATTTATATAGATTTATCATTTAGTATAGGTATTAAAATATTTCCTGATAATGATGATTCTACTCAAAGTATAATTACAAGTGCTGATATAGCTATGTATCAAGCTAAAAAAGATGGTAAAAACAGATTTCATTTTTTTGATTCCAATTTGGATAATGAATCAAGAAGATACCTTGAAATAAAAAACAGATTATCTGAGGCATTGAATAAAAACAGTGATGAGATAAAGATATATTACCAACCAAAAGTATCAACTACTACAGGCAAAATAAGTGGTTTTGAGGCTCTTGTAAGATGGCAACTTCCTGATGGCAGGGTATTAACTCCTGATGAGTTTTTATTTGCTACAGTAGGTAATACCCTTGGATTAAATTTAAACAGATACATTATCACAAAAGTATGTGAACAGATAATAGAATGGAAAAGAAAGTATCCAAAATTTGATAAGAGAGTATCTATCAATATTTCCGGTGAGCAATTTTCAAATACAAACTTTGAAAATGAATTATTGGATATAATCGAATCTACCAAAACAGACCCTCATATGATAGATTTGGAAATTGTAGAAGATGCTCTTTTAAAAGATACAGAAAAAGCTATATCCTCTATAAAAAGATTAAAAGAGTTGGGTCTTTCATTTAGTATAGATGATTTTGGCACAGGATACTCATCCTTGAATTATCTACATAAATTACCTGTAGATACACTAAAAATAGATAAAACTTTTGTAATGAATATTTTCAAAGATAAAAACTATTCTATTGTCAAAATGATTATAGATATATCTAAAATCTTTAAAATGAAAACTGTTGCTGAAGGTGTAGAGAATACAGATATTTTAAATTATTTGAAAAATTATGGATGTGATGAATATCAAGGATATCTATATGCAAAACCTCTTGCAGCAAATAAGGCAGAGGAATTAATATATAAAGAATTTGGTGAAAAAGAGTAATTTTATTTATACTTTCAAATTAGCTTTTTTTACTCTTGTGCTATGTATCACTATCATAAAGAATGAAAGTAGTGCTATCAAGGCTTCAGCTAAAAACAGTTGTGTAGAGTAACTCTCATAAATCCATCCGGCTATTACCGAACCCAAAGCCCCACCCAATCCAAATGATATACCCAAAAAGAATTGTTGAGCCAATTTTTTATCACTGTATAACTCATATATATACGCAATTGCAGATGTATAATAAAGAGCAAAACTCAATGCATGAAATGATTGTGATAGAAATGCCATAAGCAAAGAGTCAGGATAAAGCCATAATATCCACCATCTAAGTGCTGTAGCAAATGTGGTAAATTCTATCAGCCTCAACAGATTTATCCTCATCAAAGGTCCCTGAAAATATAACATCACTATTTCACAAATAACCCCAAAACTCCACAGCCAACTTGTCATCTCAAGTGAAATGCCATGAGCAGTCTCGTATATTGTAAAAAAGTTATAAAAACCTCCAAAACTCACTTGAAGCAGAAGTGTCCCTATCCAAAATGCCCAGTATCTGCTCAATGATATAGTAGCTTTTATCCTATCTTTTAGAGAAGTATCATGTTTTTTTATCTCTTTGGGATTATCTATACTCCATCCTGAAATTGCTGTTAATACAGCTGTAATCAGGAGATATACCATAGCCTCCTCAAGACTTTGTAATCTGCTGCCAAGCCATAGTGCTATAAACATAAAACCTATAGAACCCCAAAGTCTGACTCTTCCGTATCTCTCTTTGCCTATAATTTTCAAGGCATAAGTATCTACAAAAGGTAAAATTACTCCCATAGAGGCACCGTATATTAGATTTATTACAAAAAGCATATAAAAATTATTTAGAAAAATAAACATAAATATAACAGACAGAGGAATAATAATAAGTGAAATAAGATAAGTTTTACTGTTTAAACCTCCATATCTGCGAAAGATAAAAGGCATTATAAATCGCATCAACGGAGATGCAGAAAACAGAGCCCCTATATGTGTAGCATCATATCCGGCACCAGATAGCATCTTGGGCAGGAATATTATATATACTCCAACCAGTGCAAAATAGAATAGATAAAAAGATGATAATCTGATAAATTCTCTGTTAAGAGCCATTAATTATCTTCAACCAGCATCGTATTGGTCAAAATTTCATGCAGTGTTCTTCTATCTTTTCTAAAATAGATCAAAAGCCACCCAAACAGTAAAAAATCTATAATACCAAGTATCTGTCTAATCATAACTCTTGCTATACCAGTTACCGGTTTACCCTCTTTGTCCACTACTTTGATACCATATGCTTTCATACCTGGAGTTTGACCTGTCTTTACAATAAATATCATACTAATGACCACATAAGGAATCAGTATATAAAGCCATCCCAACAATTTATTTTCGGCAAAACCTTCTCTACCACCCATAACAAGATAAAATACAGCATACATAATAGGCATCAATATCATAAAACTGTCTGTAATAAATGCTTTTATTCTTACTCCTGCACTGGGATATTTTGGAGCTTTTTGTTTGGATTTGTTGTTTTTCAATTCATTAGTATCTTGAATTTTACCCTGCTTTACATCTCTAAATCTCACTTTTGCCATATCAACTCCCCCATCCATGCATCTTCTTGGCACTTACATACAACTCTTTTTCATCCAATTCTATTTGACTTATTGATACAAAATTTTTCTCTTCCAAAAGAGTTTGAAGTGCATATATTTCATTTTTATTATCAATATCCATAGTGATATATATACGACCCGCATTGGCAATGGCACTGTAAACTCTACTTAGAAAGCTATCTATATCCTCTGGTCTTTTATGAACAAAACAGTAATCATACAACCTGCCGTGTAAATTATATCTGGGTTGAGCAGGATTAAATGGACGAATTTTTATATTTTTGCTTTCAATATTAAACTCACTGTTGCTCATATTATATATCTGTATCTCATGTCCTTCATCTTCACAATACTTAAATAATACCCTCTCCAAACTCTCCAATCTATCTGTAAAGAGTAAAAAACGCATATTTGGATATGGTTGCAAAGAGTTTAGAAGTTGATGTAATATATTCTCTTTTTTCATAGGGAATAGTATAATGGGTTTTAATTAATTTTTTATATAAAAGAGGTGATTTATGGAAAAAAAATTAATAAAAGCAGTATCTTTGCAACTAAAAAACAAATTTCCATATAAAAGAAATTTGAGAAAGTTAATTCAGTATTTAAATACCTATAGCGACAAAGATATTATATTGGCTCCTGAAGTCTCTATGACAGACTATGATTATGAAAATTTAAACAGAGCCGTAGAATTTGGCAAAATTGCAGATAATGAAATTGCAAACAGTAAATACCAGGGGATTTTTGCCTACACCAGACTTATCAAAAGAGAGGACGGATATTATAATGAGGCTGTAGTTTTTCACAGAGGCAAAATAGTGCATAAACAGGCAAAATACAGACTCTTTTTACTGGGTAATGAAGATAAATATCTCAATGCAGGAAAAAAAGAAGAGATTAAAAAATTTAAAATAGACGGTATTGTATATGGACTTTTGATATGTTTTGAGTTGCGATACAAAGAGCTGTGGCAAGAGTTGCAAGGGTGTGATATTATACTGATACCTGCTCAATGGGGAGTCTCTAGAAAAAGGCATCTTGAAATATTATCTTCTGCACTGGCTGTAATGAATCAATGCTTTGTATTGTTATCCAACAGTGCAAGTGAAAATATGGCTTGTTCTAGCGGATTATACTCACCCTCTGGTGGAGTAGTCAGAGACGATTTTTTAGAGGCTATAGAGTGTAAAATAGATTTGAAGCTCTCACAAAAAATAAGAAGACATATAAAATTGCAATAAATCATAAGCTCTTTTAGGCTAAAATCATTTTATTAAATAATATGAGAAGAGTATAGCTATGATAAAAGAGTTATATCTAAAGAAAATGGTAGATGAGATAGAAAATAAATTTCCACTTGAAGAGAGAGTCAAAAAAGCTCTTTTACAGATAGACAGAGAAGCTTTTGTTCCAAATGGATTCAAACATTTGGCATATAAACTCGATGCTCTGCCAATGATGGAAAATCAATGGATATCATCACCTCTTACAGTAGCAAAAATGACACAATATCTTGAATTGGATGGAGTGGATAGCATATTGGAGATAGGTTGTGGAAGTGGTTATCAAGCTGCTGTATTATCAAAAATAGTCAGAAGAGTTTTTACTATAGAAAGAATTGAAGCTCTGTTGATTGAAGCTAGGGAAAGATTTAGAAATATGGAGATGAATAATATATTCACTCGTTTTGATGATGGTCAAAGAGGATGGAAAGAGTATGCACCTTATGAGAGAATACTATTTTCTGCTACAGTAAAAGAGATACCCACATCTTTGTTTGAACAGTTGGATGAAAATGGCATACTATTAGCACCTATTGAGAGAGGTGATGAACAAATTATCACAAAATATCACAAAAAAAATGGACATATAACATCAGAATCTATAGAATCCTGTCTATTTGTGCCTGTATTGGATGGAACTGTGCATGGTTGATATTATACATTTTTAATCAAAAAAAAGATATATTAACTAATTAATTATATGATTAATTTATTCAAATAAAAATAAAAGGATATTAAATGAGAGATAAGGGTTTTCTTATTCTGGCAATTGTCGGAGCAGGGTTTATATATTTTGTTTTTAATTTTGTTCACAATGTTCAAAATGAAAACTTGAATAAAACGGATTATTACAACCTCAATGGTGGAGATGACACACAAAAAGAGGTTTCAAAATTCTATACTCAGGATGTAACAGGCTCAGATATACTGGATTTAAGTGGTGTTCCTCTGGACAAAGCAAAAGAGATATGGAGTAAATCTCCTACAAAAGACAGAATAATGAAACTGTTTCCAAATTTCAAATTGATGAAAGATATGATTAAATTAAAAGTTGCTCCATCAGATTTTAGAGATTATCTGTTACAGGAAGTAGATAATACAGAGTCTGATTATCTTGCCGGTTCTGTTAGCTCTTATGAAGCCAAAAAGCATCTGAGCACACTAGAGTAGCATAAAGGAGAATATTGTGAAAAAATTTTTTATATATAGTGTTTGTATAGCTACTTTGAGTATCACTTCCTATGCAGGTAAATATACCAAAACAGCTAACTGTAAAAAAGATTCATCTTCTATTGACTCTTACAGTATAGTCGAAACTGAAAAATATCTAAGAGGCAGACACAACTGGATGAAAGTCGGTGATACACTTGATACTGATATTGTTACAGGCGGAGTTGGTACAGAAAAGAGAAGAAATCTACCCAGAGAAGCCTATATATTCCCTTCAAGTTCATCAAACTATGTATCATCCAAACATAATATAGATAATTACAAAAGATATGAAGATCAACACCCAAGAGTAGTAAAATATGGTTGTGATACCCCTCAAGAGTGCAAAAACTAAAAAAATTATATATATTATTAAATATAATTATTTTAATTAAGCTTTGGATTGATAAAATGTTCTTGAAAGTCAAAAATATAATTGAACTTTCAAAAATTTTAAATCTAATATTCACATATACAATATGATTTATAGATGTGAATATTAGAATAATTATCCAATGAGGAGGATATAATGAAAAAAATGCTTAGTTCTGTAGCATTGGGTGTTGCAATTTTTGCAGGTATGACTGCATCTGCTAGTGCCGGTTGTGGATGTACAATCAAAAGAAATTGTAGTCATGGCGGATATGCATATGTAAAAAAATACAAAAAAGTAGCTGTTACTTGTTATAAGAAAAAAACTTATCAAGTACCTACAAAATGTGTTGAAGTAAGTACTTGCCAGAGAATGACTTGCTACAAAACCAAAACTGAAATGGTTAAAAGCAGATGTTATAAAATCGTTCCTTATATGCAAAAAGTAAGAGTTGACAGTAGTGCAACTATAAAGTAATCAAAATATGTGTCCACTCACGAATGAGTGGCACATGTTTTAATCTTCTCTATCATTAATTGTAAACTTCTATTACCATTAAATATATTTTCTGATACAGTATATAAAATATCGACTAACTTTGCAGCTTTTATCTGCTCTTTTTCTTCATCATCCACCCTGAATTTGATTGCTTTGATATAAGAGCCATTTTGTGCAAGTTGCAAAGATATATGATTACCCATTTCACCCAACTCTCTGTATCCTGTAATTTCAACACCCTTTGATATAAATTTTGGCTTTGGATTGGCTTCACCATAAGGCTCAAACAGATCTATCAAGCCATATAATTCATCATTTATCATAGATATATCCAAAATACCCAAGATATCCGGATCTTCATAAAGCTCTTGAGAGCAGATATCCAATGCCACACTGTATAACTTCTCTTTAAAAGCTTCCAAATTCTCTTTTGGTAGAGACAGACCTACTGCTGCTCTGTGTCCTCCAAATTTATTGGTAAATTCTCTACCACTATCAACCAATTCAAACAGATTACAGTTACCAAAGCTCCTGCCACTCCCTTTATATTCATCACCATTGCCAGTTGTCAATATCAAAGTAGGTTTTTCAAAATATCTGGCTACTCTGGCAGCTACTATACCTATGACACCCTCATGCCAATCTTCACCTGCAATTATCTGCACAGGTGCTTCACTCTCAGCTATCTCTATAGCCTCTTTTGTAATATCAGCTTCAAGAGATTTGCGTCTTTCATTTATACTTATTAAATTTTCCAATATAGAAACAGCTTCATATATATTATGGCTGCATATATAATCACATGCTATAGAAGCATCTTCCAAACGACCGGCACTGTTTAATACAGGAGCAAGTCCAAATGCAATATCTTCTGAATTGAAACTGTCAATATTTTTTTTCTGTCTGTATGCTCTGATAAAAGGCATATCACTCTGTGATAAAAGTTTCAAACCTGATATTACCATCGGACGATTGATATTATTAAGAGGCATAATATCAGCAATAATTGCAAGAGATACAATAGGGAGATATTTTCTCATATCTATATTTAAATCCATCTCTCTTTTCAGAGCAGCACATAGATACCATGCTATTTGAGCTCCACAAACTTCAGGATACGGAAAATTACAATCATCTTGCTTTTGATTTACTATTGCATAAGCTTCAGGCTTTATATCAGGCACAATATGGTGATCAGTAATAATCAAATCTATACTGTTTTCTTTGCAGATTTTAGCAGCTTCTACAGCTGATATACCATTATCTACTGTGATAATCAAATCACTATCCATCACTTCAGGCATCAAAAGAGGAGATAATCCATATCCGTGTCGGAATCTGTTTGGTATTTTCCAGTTGAGTGTGTATCCCAAATCATCAAAAAAGAGTCTCATTATAGAAGTGGCACTTACACCATCTACATCATAATCACCTATGAGAGTAATCTTTTCACCCTTTTCTATAGCCTTAGCTATCCTCTGAGCAGCTTTTTGCATATCTTTAAAGGTGTAAGGGTCAGGCAGGTCTTTTAAAGTAAGGAAAGTATCATTATGACGACGGGAAAGAATATCCCGTATTTTCTCAAGAGAGAGAGTTTCAAAATCTCTATGCATTACTCACTGCGATTTTCAACAGAAGCTTTTACAAACGAGAGAATAATCTCATTTGGATTTTGTAATCTTGAAGTAAATTCAGGATGGAATTGAACACCTACAAACCATGGATGATCTTTTACTTCAACAACCTCTATCAAACCATCAGATTCACCTGTTACTTCCATACCTGAGTCTTCCAATTTTTCACGATACATAGGATTGGCTTCATATCTGTGTCTGTGTCTTTCAAATATTATACTGCTGTTATAGGCTTTTTCCAGATTACTGCCTTTTTTGACATTACATTTATATTCACCCAGTCTCATTGTGCCACCAAGTGGAGATGTTGTAGTCCTTACCTGCTTGTTTCCATTTGCATCTATAAATTCATCTATAAGATATATTACCGGATTTTTGGTATTTTCATCAAACTCTACAGAGTTGGCATCTTTTATACCCAAAACATTTCTGGCATATTCAATAATTGAGAGTTGCATTCCCAAACAAATTCCCAAAAACGGTATTTTATTCTCTCTTGCATATTTGATAGATTCTATTTTACCCTCTACACCTCTTTGACCAAAACCACCAGCTACTAAAATACCATCAACTCCGTTTAGATATTTTTGGACGCCATCTTCTTCTACTTTTTCACTGTCCACCCACTTTATTTTCACACCTCTGTCAAGATGGGCTCCTGCATGTATAAGAGCTTCAGTCAAAGATTTATAAGACTCTTTCAAATCTAGATATTTACCGACAAAAGCGATTGTTACATCATCAGCAGGTTTTAAAATCTTATTCACAAGATTATTCCATTCATCCATTTTAGGATTTAATTCTCCCAATTGTAACTGCTCTGAAATAGGAATGAGTATATTTTGAGTGAGGAAATTTATAGGAACTTTGTAAATAGTAGGTGCATCAATAGCTTCTATAACACACTCTTGTTCCACATCACAACTGTTGGCTATTTTTCTCTTTAAGTCATTTGGAATAGGTTGCTCAGCTCTTAAAATCAGCATATGAGGAGCTATACCTATTCTTCTAAGCTCTTGAACTGAGTGTTGAGTAGGCTTTGTTTTCAATTCTCCGGCAGCTTTTATATATGGCAAGAGAGTTACATGAATATTCATCACATTTTTTTTGCCCAAATCATGCTTCATCTGTCTGAAAGTCTCCAAAAATGGCAAACCTTCAATATCTCCTGTGGTTCCACCGAGTTCTACAATCAGAATATCTTTGCCTTCACCTGCTCTTTTTATTCTCTCTTTTATTTCATTTACAATATGAGGCACTACTTGTATTGTTTTTCCAAGATATTCGCCTTTTCTCTCTTTTTCAATTACCGATTTATAAATTTGACCAGTCGTAAAATTGTTGGCTTTTGTAAGTGATGTATCCAAAAATCTCTCATAATGACCCAAATCCAAATCTGTTTCAGCTCCATCTTTGGTAACAAATACCTCTCCGTGTTCAAGAGGTGACATAGTACCTGGATCGACATTGATATAAGGGTCAAGTTTCAAAACTCCTACTCTTAAACCTGATGATTTTAAAAGAGTTCCTATACTTGCTGCTGTTATACCTTTGCCCAAAGAGCTGAGTACTCCGCCTGTGATAAATATATATTTAGTTTTTATTTCACTCATTATTTAACCTTTTCAAACTCTTACTATAGGCATAATTATTGTCATAAAATTATCCTCTTTTAACAAAATCGGTAAATTGGATTCATTTATTCCCATTACAAAATAACCACTTGTTGTCTGTGATATAAAGTCAAGTATGTGTCTGCTGTTTAGATTTATTGTTAATATCTCATCTATCCCTGTTTCCATTTCCAGTTCAGTTTTTGCTTCCAATTCATTAGATAGAGATTGAAATATTAATCTGTCTGTCTCTATTGTTATACTTATCTCTTGTGAGATTGTAGTTATCATTCTGATTGCATCTATCATATCTTTTTTTGGAAGATTTATCTCATGTTTTACAGATTTTGGAATAATTCTCTCATAGTCAGGATATTTTCCATTTATCAAACTTGTATAAAAATAGTAATTTTCATTTGTGATAATGAGGTAATTTTCATCATATTTAATCTCTATGTCATCCAAAAACAGTTTTTGGATCTCCATTATCGCTTTTTTTGGCAATATGAGAGATAACTCATTTTCTGATTTTCCTTCTATTCTTACAAGAGCCAATCTTTTTGTATCTGAACCTACCAAATCGGTGTAATTCTCTTTTATCTCTATATCTGCTCCGTTTAATTCATACTTTGGATTGTTTGTATCTATTGCAGGGGTAATTTTTTTCAGATTTCTTATGAGTGCATATGAATCTATTGCCAAAGTCTCTTTTTCATCTCTGTCAGGAAATGCGGGGTATTGCTCAGGATCAAACAGGGGCAGTTTAAATTTTGAATGTTTTTGCTTTACTATGAGATGATTGTCTATTTTTTCCAGTATTATCTCTTCTTGATCTTTTAGTATTCTTATGATTTCTAACAGTTTTTTACCGTGTACTGTTACTATTCCTGCTTCTTCAGTCAGCATCTGATCGGTTATTATTTTTAAACCTATCTCTTTGTCAGTAGCTTTTATCTGACACTTTTCAACTGTTGCTTCTATATAGATGTGTGATGTTATCTGTGTATCATCTTTTTTTTCCAGAAAAGGTTGCATTGTAATCAATATTGACTCTATTACACTCTTTTTTGTTCTTATCTTCATTTTTACCCCTTATTTAGATATATATAACAGAAGTAGAAGTTAGGTGGACTGAAAGTGTGAAAAACTCATTTTTAGCCGTTCTCATCGACATTTGAGAGATTTGGATACTTTTCACACTTTTCACCTTTTTTCACATTTGAAATTATATCTTTTTTTTATTCAATATAAATATCTTTGCTTCCTACTTTGTTTGAGAGTTCTTCTAACAGAACTTTGAAATTTTCGTCATTTTCTATTGTTTCATTGATTTTTTTCATATTATGGCTTATTGCGGTATGGTCTTTCATCCCAAAATATACCGCTATTTGAGGCATTGAGTTTGGTGTCAGGTTTCTGGCAAGATATATTACAATTCGTCTGGCATTCACTACATTTTTTGTTCTTTTCTTGGATTTGATATCAGATGGCTTGATATTTAGCTCTTTTGCTACAATTTTGACTATATCATCTATAGTGATATTTTCCTGTTTCTCTTTTATCTGGTCTTTTATAGCATTTTTGGCAAATTCAGGAGTAATCTCTTGATTTAGCATTGTACTCATTGCATTGAGTTTGATTATAGTTCCTTCTATCTCTCTGATATTGTCTCCCATGTGAGTAGCTATATAGTTAATTATTTCTCTGCTGAGTTTGATACCGTCTAATTCACATTTCTTTTCTATAATGGCAATCTTTGTCTCTAGCTCCGGTGGCTGAATATCAGCCATTAATCCCATTTCAAATCTGCTTCTGAGTCTGTCCACAAGACCGGCTATCTTCTTAGGCTCTCTGTCTGAAGTCATTACAATCTGTTTGTTTTGTGAGTGAAGCTCATTAAATGTGTGAAACAGTTCTTCCTGAGTCTGCTCTTTTCTGCTTAGAAACTGTATATCATCTATCAACAGAAGGTCACAGTTTCTGAAAGTATCTCTAAATCTATCCATAGTTCTTGATTGGACAGATGAGATAAATTTATTCATAAATTGTTCTAAAGTAGTATATATCACAACATCACCCATTGCCATACGATAGTTTCCTATTGCCTGTAACAAGTGGGTTTTACCAAGTCCTACACCTCCGTATATAAACAGTGGATTGTATAAGACTCCCGGTTTTTCTGCAGTGCTTTTGGCAGTGGTATAGGCAAACTGGTTTGAGCTACCTACTATAAAACTATCAAATGTGAATGAAGGATTCAAATGGGTACTTTTACTTTTGGAATCTTTATTATAAATAGAGGTAGAAGATATTTTGTCAGCTTTTGGATTGTTATTAATTTTGCCTACAGTTATCTCTACCTTTGGTTTGATACCATTTTCAAGCTCAAACAGATGTGCTATCTTTCGACCATATTTTGTAGATACCCATTTTGCAGTAAGAATATTGGGTGCTTTAAATATTGCTGTATCACTTCTAGAATTTTCAGTGTCATATTGTAAATTTTTTATATATCTTTTATATTCATTTTCACTTATCTCTTTTCTCAGCTCTTGAAGAACTTTTTGACCTATATCCATATGAGCCTTCCAATTTCTTTAGATTTGTTGTCAGTTGTATATAAAAGAGGCATTATTTCAACTCCACAAAATGCATAAGTAAAATCCCACCTCCAATACACTAATAACCAATTACAAATATACCAAAACTCTTTTCACATATACAAATGTGAATATTTTTCACGATTTTATCTAAAATGCTCTAAAATACGCTAATTTATAAATAGGTGAAAAAGTTTTTCACTATGTGAATAAGTATGTGAAAAGGTGTAAATGAAAATATTGGGAATCGACCCTGGAAGTCGTAATATGGGATATTCAATTATAGAGAGTGATGGACGAAATCACCATTTGATAGAGGCTGGACTCATAAAAATATCAAAAGCACCTCTACAGGAGCAGATTGTAAAGGTAACAGAGGGTATAGATTTGATTTTAAAAGACAAAGAGGTTGATGAGGTAGCAATAGAAGATATATTTTTTGCTTTCAATCCTAAAACAGTCTTGAAATTGGCACAATTTAGAGGTGCTATCAGTCTGAAAATATTACAAGAGGTGGGATATTTTTATGAATATACTCCTCTACAGGTAAAAAAAGCACTCACAGGTAATGGCAAAGCTTCAAAAGAGCAGGTTGCTTTTATGGTAAAAAGAGTGCTTGGTATCAGAGAAGATATCAAACCTTTAGATATTACTGACGCTATGGCTATATCTATCACTCACGCCCAGAGATTGAGAGGAGTGAAATATTGATTTATAAGCAGTTTAATATCTCATCTTCTGTGCTTTTTACCATCTTTTCAATAGAAAAATTATCAATTACCCTTTTTCTTGCTTTTTTACCAAAAAATATCTTATCACTATTAATCATCTTTTCCAATCCATTATACAGACTCTCTGTATTATTTGCTTTTACCACTATCCCTGTCTCTGCCACAATAGTTTTACTATCACCTACATCAGTTACCACACAAGGAACTTCACAGCTCATAGCCTCAGCAATAGAGTTACTAAACCCTTCACCAAAAGATGAAGAGACAACAATATCAAATCCACTGTAAAAATCTTCTACCCTGCTTTGCTGACCAAGCCAAATGAATCTATTATCATTAAATTCTCCAAGTATATCTATACACTCTTTTTTTATCTCTTTATCTCCATCTCCAATAGAAAAAAATTTAAAATTATCATATTTTTGTAAAAGCTTTTTTGCTACTTGAGAAAATATGGTATAACCTTTCATATAATCTACTCTTGCTACTATCCCAATAGCTATATCACTACTCTTTAAATTATATTTTTCTCTAAACTCTTTTCTCTTTTTTTCATCTCTTTTGAATCTATCTGTATCAATCCCATTATAGACTACAACTGCTCTATCCATAAAGAAGCCTTGTTCTTTATGAAATTTAATACTTGCATCTGAATTTGCTATGATTTTATCAACTTTTTTGGATAATCTCTTTTGTAACCAAAATAGGATTTGAGGAACTTTTCCATACTTTTTCAAATCCATATTTGAAGCTCGAAAGCCCCAAATAATCTTTGTTCTTTTAGCTTTACACCATAATGAAAAGAGATTCATCTCCCCTAAAAAGGAGTAGATTACATCAGGCTGTATATCCTCTAATACCTTTTTATATTTCATATAAAAATCAAGAAAATCATATCTTCCACTCTTTTCTAGATTAATATAATTAATATGAGGTATTTTTTTTACAATATCCTCCTGCTCTCCACCATACATTGTGCAGACTGTTATATCAAATCTGTTTTTATCTATATGTTTGATTAATTCAATGAATTGTCTCTCTGCTCCACCAATATCAAGTGAGCGGATTGATAAAACTAATTTAATCATTTTTTCCTCAAAATTAAGTGTATATTATCTCCCAGTCCAAAAAATCCTAAAAATCTACCCAAATATAAATTAAATACAATATTCCAGAGTGTTTTATCACTCCAGTGACTTTCATCAAGTCTCAATCCTTTTTTTAATTTTATAGATGAGAGATAGAATCTATCTGTATCAAATTCCAATACTTCAAATTTATTTCCAACTAATGTAGATAAATTATTTTTATTAAACTGAAATAATCTTCTAGGAAAATCATTACCCTTCCAATATCTTTTGAATATTCTTTGTCCAATACCATCATTATTTGGTAATTGGATATATAAAATTCCTTTATTATTCAGTTTTAAATAGCATTGGTTTATAAACTCTTTTGGATCTGAGAGATGTTCCAAGACTTGAAAAGAGTATATAATGTCAAATTTACTGTTGATTTCATTTATACTATAGACTTGTTTTGCATCTATAT
>WFNP01000068.1 GCA_015488535.1 Nitratifractor sp. | reverse complement strand
TTTTTTAAAAAGAAGGTATATGTTTTGTATATCAAATATCTTTTGGATAGTTAAATGACTTATCATGATGAGATTTATTTATCAAAGATGCTGGTTTTGGTAAAATAACTTTAAAAAGTAAGGATAACGGGGGTGCGGGTGAGCGGTGACCTCAACGGGAAATTTATTTCACGGTGAGGTTGTCCGCTCCTCCTGCTTGTTGTCTGGTGCGAAGCAGCGGACAACAAGCGGGTGTTCAACCCGCCCCCGTTGTCTCGGTCGCGAAGCGTCCGAGACAACTATTTATTCAAGGAACATAATAGCGAAGTTAGCCTGATATTTTCCAATTGAAGGAACACTTAAAATGTCCTGTTATTTGTAAACAATGTAGTAAAATGCTACTTTTTAAGAGATTTGGAGCAGTTTTTTATATAATATAATTATTACTTATGTCCTTTTTTGTTGCTATATGGCTTTTAACGGAACAAAAATGTTCTTTGATTTGTCAAATTCAGGCAATAATAGACATTTTGTTAAATTTTGTCCGTTTAATTATGAATGGTTGTTTCATAAAAAAACTGAAAGATTTGTTCGAGATAAATAAGGGTAAAATATTATAGTATCTAGGCAGAGAGAATTTATATTTATTGGATCAAATATTATCTACTCTTTCATCATAAGACACACCCAATAGATATGCTCAAAGTAGAAATAGAGAGGATTTGGCAGTTAAAAAATAGTATAGCCCACTATGTAAACTCTATTGCTATCACTTGGCACCTATTTCTCAATATCTGTCAATTACAGATACTCTTTATATTTGACAATACCCAATATTGTGAGTGTATTATTGTCTATATCTATATGATAAGGAATCACATAACCTTTGAAGATATAATCACGAATATTGTCATCAGAAAAGTAAATCGATTTTCTGTATTTATAAGGCATATTTGTCAAATTACTGACTTTTGAAATAAGTTCATTTTTAAATGCTTTGGCTTTACTTTTACTATCTTGTGCTATAAACTGTAAAATTACTTTCAAATCATGATCAAATTTTGGATCTTTGATAATTTTCATGAGATATTGTCAATAAATGTATCCAAATCAGAGAGTCCGTCACTCAATGGAATACATATTGTTTTCCCGGATTCAATATCTGAAAATCTTTGCTGTAATATCTCTTTGTCTTTTTGAAACTGTGTAGTTTTTGTATAGTGGTGAAGTTCATCATTCATACTGTCATGATTTACTATTTTGAGATTTTTTATCATTCCATCTTCAAGAATCTCAGTGAGTCTCAAAAAGGTATCTACATGATTGTCATCAATATCAAATTGAATAGTCTGCATACTTAATCCTTTTTTGAGTCATGGTTTAAAGGTATTGTATCAAAAAATTAATATTTATTGACTATTTATCTCTACTCCCAAAATAGGTATATAGACAAACTTATTTTATCCACATTTTAGCTGTATCTCTCAGGGCATTTACATTATCGGAAGCAAATATTCTAAGAGACGTCTCTTTGTCAAATCTGTGCGTAATACCCTGTTTTTCAAGATACTTTACTATGGCTTCTCCAGAGTGTATCATTATGGGGCTATTGCCAAAATATTCAGATATGGCATCTGAAATCAGAGGGAAATGGGTGCATCCAAGTATTATGGCATCTGGTATAAAATCGAGATGTCCAAAGTAGTATTCAAGCATAGCCTGTAAAACTTTTCCGCTGAATATACCCTCTTCTACAATAGGCACCAGCATACCTGTCTGTATCGCTGTAATATTGTTGTATCCCAGTGTATGTAATTCATTTTGATATCTTGCCGAAGATATTGTGGCTCTTGTGCCTATGATTAATATTTTGGCATTTTTATTTTTGATTTTATCTGTCAATGCCTTGATACCAGGCTCTATTACCCCATATACAGGATAGTCGCTTTTGCTTCTCATATCAGGCAGAGCGTAGGCACTTACAGTATTACATGCAGTAATGAGGATATCTATATCAAAGTTGTTGAAAAACTCTATAGCTTCTAGTCCATATCTGATTATGGTATTGGCATCTTTCGTGCCGTATGGGACTCTGGCAGTATCACCAAAGTATATTATTTCATCAAAGAGTCTGTGTGAGATGAGAGAGGAGGCTACCGTCAAGCCTCCTGCACCTGAATCAAAAACTCCGGCTCTCATTATTCAATATGCCTATGCACCTTCATTCATAATACTCAAAAACTCTTCATTGCTTTTGGTCTTGAGCATTTTGGAAAACAGGAACTTGAGGGCTTCTACCTCTTCCATATTTTGCATAGCGTTTCTTATAGCCCAGACTTTTTGCAGTGTCTCTGGGTCTGTAAGAAGCTCCTCTTTTCGTGTGCCTGATTTGGTCACATCAATAGCAGGGTATATTCTTCTTTCTGCCACATGTCGGCTTAGAACCACTTCTGCGTTTCCTGTTCCTTTGAACTCTTCAAAGATTACTTCATCCATTCGACTGCCTGTCTCTATCAGGGCGGTAGCTACGATAGTGAGACTTCCACCGTTTTCTATATTTCTGGCTGCTCCAAAAAATCTCTTTGGCTTATGAAGTGCATTTGCATCTACACCACCTGAAAGCACCTTACCCGAACTTGGAGTTACTGTATTGTAGGCTCTGGCAAGTCTGGTAATAGAGTCAAGAAGTATTACTACATCTTCACCAAGTTCTACTCTTCTTTTGGCTCTTTCTATCACCATCTCGGCTGTTCGCACATGGTTGTGTGCCGGCAGATCAAATGTAGAGCTATACACTTCACCCTTTACGGAGCGTTGCATATCTGTTACCTCTTCTGGTCTCTCATCTACAAGCAGTACCATCAGAGTAGCTTCGGGTGTATTATTGCTGATACCGTGGGCTATCTCTTTGAGAAGCTCTGTTTTACCGGTTCTTGGCGGAGCTACTACCAATGCTCTTTGACCTTTGCCTATCGGACTGAATAGGTCTATTACCCTGCCGGTCAGTTTCATCGGATTGTATTCGAGTTTGAGTTTTTCATTTGGATAGAGCGGGGTGAGGTTGTCAAAGAGTGGTCTCTTCTTTGACTCTTCCGGTGGCATATAGTTGATAGCTTCTATTTTGAGCAGAGCATAATACTTCTCCTGCTCTTTTGGAGCTCTGACCTGTCCTGTAACGATATCACCGTTTCTGAGTGCAAAGCGTTTGATTTGTGTAGAGCTTACATATGTATCGTTGCTGGAGTTGGCAAAGTTTCCGTCAATTGAGCGAAGAAATCCGTATCCGTCATTCATAATCTCCAAGATACCGGTATATAGTATATATCCGCCCTGGCTTACCTGAGATTTGAGTATCTCAAATATCAAATCTTTTCTCTGATACTCGTTTGGATTGTCCACTTTGAATTTACGGGCTATCTCTATAAGCTCATTTAGAGTTTTTTGTTGCAGGTCCTCGATTTTGTATCCCTCTACAGGTATATGCGTCCTGTTGTGGTTTTTACGGTTATTGTTACCGTTATTATTGTTTCTGTGTTTTTGTTTGGTATCGTCCATATTTCCTCTTGGATTATCTGTATAGATTTATAGAAAAAGTTGAGTAGAAAATAGAGTATTTTCACACTCTTTTATAGTCAAAAAGACTATTATCAATGAAGTACACAGTATCAAATATTGTGTGCTTTTTTGTAGTGGTGTTATTATATTCCATTTGTGATTAAATGTCAAATGTATGTGGCTAATTCTGTATAATCTATTTTTGAATACTGCTCAGGAGTAGATATGAAGGATTATTTGTATATATCAGAGGCGTTAAAGTGTTGTCGTGGTAATAGAAATAGCAATCGAAGCTTTGGCTTGGCAAGAGGTGAAATATGCTCCAATCCTTTTGTAGCATTGAGAGAGTGGGCATTTAGCAGACTCTCTATCCATAATCTTATACAATCAGTAGATGAGAGATTGCTTTTTTTGAGGAGGATATGGTTTGTATTGATTATGACAGCTGTGATATTTGGTGCAGTTGCAAGTGTCTCTTTATTGACATACAACGGCTCAGAGCCTGTAAATATATTCTATTTTTTGATTTTTTCCATTGTATTACCTCTGTTTGGATTGATTTTGACAGTAGTATCAATAACAGAGATTAAATTATTCAATGAAACTATAGCTGTGGACTTTATGCTTCCTTATTGGATAGTCTCTCTTTTTAAAAAAGATAAATCAAATTATAAAATCCCCTCACTGCTCTTAAAGACTTACATTATATATATGGCTCAAATAATCTCTATTCTGTTTTATATCTCTATGTTTTTAGCTCTGTTTGCCGTAATAGCAGGTAAAGATGTAGCCTTTGGATGGAGTAGCACACTGCCTTTGACTCCTGAACAATTACATACAATATTTTACAATATAGCATTTGTATGGAGAGATATTTTACCTTCGGCTGTACCTTCTGTATCACTGATAGAGCATAGTCACTATTTCAGATTGGGTTCTTGGCATCCCAAGTATATTATTGAGCTTGGAGAGTGGTGGAGGTTTTTGGCTATGACAATTGTTGTATATGCGATTTTGCCCAGATTGATACTCTCTTTTTGGACATACAGTCTTTATAAAAGAGCAGAGAGAGATACTGTATTATCTTTAGATGGTGCCTCTGATGTGGTAGATGAGATATGTAATCCCATTGTAGAGAGTAGAGCTGATAATGAAGAGAATATTTTACATTATGAGATAGACAACTCTTTGTGTAAGAGTGGTATAAGTAAAGAGTACTCTACAGTTGCCGGTTGGTCTATATCAAGAGATGAGATTGAAACTGTTTTGACTCACAAAGATATAGTATCTCAAAATATTGTAGAGTTTGGAGGAGCCAATGATATAGATGATGATTTTAAAACCATAGATAGTATTAAAAAAGATAAAATATTGCTTATAGTCAAATCATGGGAGCCTCCTACGATGGATTTGATGGATATTATAGAAAAACTCTCCCAAAAGGGTATGATTGTGGATATTGCACCGATTGGATTTGAAGATGAAGATTTTGAGTGTAATGAGAGTGATTATAAAATATGGAGAGGCAAGATAGATTATTTGAATATAGAGCATGTAAAGGTGGTCAAGATATGAGTATGTATCCAAAATTTGCAGTAGTAGGTCATCCAAACAAAGGCAAAAGCTCAATAGTCTCTACACTATCTATGGATAGCAGTGTAGCTATCTCAGATATACCGGGGACTACCACCAAATATCGTGCCTATCCTCTCAAAGTCGATGGTGAGATTATTTACGAACTCTATGATACTCCAGGATTCCAAAGACCAAGAGCAGTATTGGATTGGCTTAGACAAAAAGAGTTACCGGCAAATCTAAGAAGAGAGCGAGTCATAGAGTTTGTCAATGAGAATGAAAACAATCCAAAATTTGCTGATGATATAGAGTTGCTCAAGCCTATATTGGCAGGAGCCGGTATCATATATGTGGTAGATGGCTCCAAGCCATATGGCAAAGAGTTTGAAGCAGAGATGGAGATACTAAGAGAGTGTGCTGCTCCCTCTATGGCAGTGATCAATATGATAGGGGATAGGGATTTTTCTAATGATTGGAAAAATGCATTGAGTCACTACTTTAGAAGTATTCGCCGTTTCAATCCTATGAAAGCAAATTTTTCACAGATTATATCTATGCTTGAGAGTATGGCTCAACTGGAAGAGGATTGGACAGAAGCTCTAAAAAGAGCAATAGAGGCACTGAAAGATAGACGCAAAAATGATATTTCAAAAAGTGCCAGAATTATAACTGATATGATAAAAGATATTATGAGCCACAGAGTATATATACCTGTTAGAGAGCAGGGGATTACTCCTGAAGAGATAGATAAAAGCAAGATAAAATATCTGAATGATTTGGCAGAAATAGAGAATAGGGCATTGAGAAAGATTGCAAATATTTTCAACAGAGGTATAGAAATAGATACTCCATCAGATATATTTTCAGGGATAGAGCTTTTTTCAAAAGAGAGTATATCACTGTTTGGACTTGATAAAAAAACTGTTTTACTGCTCTCTGCAAGTGGGGGTGCAATGGTCGGTTCATCTATCGATGCCGTAGTAGGAGGCAGTTCGATGCTGATGGGTACACTTATAGGAGCAACTACAGGTCTGTATGGAGCATGGAGAGGTTTTGACAAACTTATGGCTGATAAGATTATAGGTAAAATTTCAGCAGATAAAAAGCTTGTATTAGGACCTGTAAAAGATATGGAATTGCCTTTTGTATTTTTAAAAAGAGGATTGTATTTTACGGTAGAGATTGCAAACAGACCACATGCAAACAGAGAAGATATTGATATAGCTCAGGCATTGAAGAGTATGGTGGATATAGACTTTGCCCAAAAAAGAAAGCTTCAGAAGTTTCATCACAAGTTTGCCAAAGATGAAAAAATATCATACAGTCTCATAAATGATTATAGCAATATTATAGAGAGTTATCTTACAAATCAGATAGATAGATAAGAATTTATAAATATATACTATAATATATTATAACCAAATGAGGAGATGAGTATGAAAAGTATTGTTACAAGAGTTGTTACAACTATGTTGTTGTTTACTGTATTGGTCTTTGCTCTAAAAGTGGAGCCTATACCAAAAGGAGCGACACTCACAGACTATTTTAATACCAACTGTCTTCAGATGACACAATCTCAGCAGATGCTCAAAGCCTATATAATGAAAGGCTTACACAGTAATTTTGATGACCCTGCAGGCAGTTTGAAAAAAGCGATACCTGTTTATGATAAAAGATTTGAAAATATCAAAAACTATTTTCAATCCAGAGTCAAAGATAAAAATGCAATAAAGGCATTTAACAAAGCTGAAAAGATTTGGAAAAAGAGTAAGAAGATATTAGAATCAAAGCCTACCAAAAAGGGAGCATTGAAACTGAAGAAAAATTTCTCCAAAATGATACCTCTGCTTCTTCAAGGCTCTAAACCTGCTGCAAAGGGAGGATTGGAACTGCTGTCTCTTACTGGTAAACTCTGTAGAGGACCTATGAAAATAACAATAGATTATCTACTCAGGATTTGGGGAGTAAATTTACCTGACTATGAGGCAGATGTATCTTCTATTATAGACAACTTTCATGTGCATCTTGAGGAGTTGAAAAAAAATCCTATGAATGATGTCAAGACACTAACTCTACTGAAAAAAGCCGAGCGGGGATTTAAGTTTTTTGAGGTAATGTATAAATCCAAAACTACCTTTGTGCCTAATCTGCTATCGAGAAAGGCAGATGACAACTTTAAAATCATTCGAGCTATAAAAGCAGAGTATAAAAAACAATTGAAACATAAATAATACTCTTATATCTTGCCATCTCATTGCCATATTTAGGAGATGGTGAGCTACTGTTTTATACTTAAATTTATCGTTATAAAAAAGTAATTTTTCATATTTAATTAAGACAAAATAACTCTGAAATACTCAAATATTATTGAGTAGAAATGTAACATATTACAATTTATAATATATATCTTTTATTTTT
>WFNP01000067.1 GCA_015488535.1 Nitratifractor sp. | reverse complement strand
TTTACAGAAACGCTTTCAATATGGGACTACCCATATTTGAATTAAAAGAGGTGGATGAGATAAATGAGGGGGATATTGTCCGTATAGATATGGAAAGAGGAGAAGTGATAAATGAAACAAGCGGTAAAAGTTATAAATTTAATCCAATCCCTGAATTTATGCAAGAGCTAGTAGATGCCGGTGGACTTATTGAGTATGCCAAAAAAGAGTTGGCACAGAAGGAGAGTAACTAATGAGAAACTATAAAATAGGTGTGATTAAAGGTGACGGAATAGGTCCTGAGATTGTAGATGAAGCTATAAAAGTATTGGATGCTGTAGCTGTAGCTGAAAAATTTAATATCTCATATGAAGAGTTTTTACTTGGCGGTGCAGCAATAGATGCAACCGGTGTGCCATTACCAGACGAGACAATTCAGGGTGTCAAAAGAATGGATGCAGTGCTTTTTGGTGCAATTGGCGGACCAAAATGGGACAATCTCGAAAGACACCTCAGACCAGAAAGCGGATTGTTAGGTCTTAGAAAAGCCATGGGAACTTATGCCAACCTTCGTCCCGCTACTGTATATGATGAATTGATTAATGCTTCTACCCTAAAGCCCAGTGTAGTCAAAGGTGTTGATATTATGGTCGTCAGAGAATTGACCGGCGGTATCTATTTTGGTCAGCCCAGAGAATATGGTGAAGATAAAGCATACAATACAATGGTATATACCAAAGAAGAGGTTGTTAGAATTGCAAAGGTAGCCTTTGAGATAGCTATGAAAAGAGATAAAAGAGTATGCTCCGTGGACAAAGCCAATGTATTGGAAGTTAGCCAGTTTTGGAGAGAGATTGTAGAAGAGATAGCAAAAGATTATCCGGAAGTTGAACTCTCCCATATGTATGTCGATAATGCAGCTATGCAACTCATCAGAGATCCCAGACAGTTTGATGTAATTCTTACAGGCAATATATTTGGAGATATTCTTTCTGATGCAGCCAGTATGCTAAGCGGCTCTATCGGATTGCTACCAAGTGCCAGCACAGGTGATGGAGTAGGACTCTATGAGCCAATTCACGGCTCAGCTCCGGATATTGCAGGCCAGGGAATTGCCAATCCGATAGCTACAATTGCAAGTGCTGCTATGATGCTAAGATATGCACTCAATGAAGACAGTGCAGCTAATAGAATAGAAAATGCTATTAAAAAAGCTTTAGCTGATGGATATCGCACTGGAGATATTGGAGCATTTGATGCTAAAGAGATAGTATCTACTACAGAGATGGGTAGTATCATAGCTGATTATGCTTCTAAATAATTTTATAAATGATAGCTCCATATGATTTGGAGCTATCAATTTTAAAATGAAAAAATTATATCTTCCAAATCTAATAGATAAAATCCCCCCTTCATTAAAAAAACAGATGCAAAACATCATATCATTTTTAAAAAACTCTTATGGTGCTACTCCTATGCTAGTTGGGGGTGCTGTTAGAGATATGCTACTTAATAGAGAGATTAAAGATTTGGATATTGAGTGTTATGGTATAGATGAAAAAGTTTTTCATAAAGCTATGTCGGATATAAAAGCTTTGGGAGTGGGAAAGAGTTTTTTTGTATATAAAATAGGTGATATTGATATATCTCTTCCTAGAAAAGAGAAAAAGATAGCTTTTGGTCATAGAGGGTTTAGCGTATCAATAGCAAAAGATGAAAAAGAGGCTTCAAGAAGAAGAGATTTTACAATAAATGCTCTTTTTTATAATCCAGTTAGTGGCTTTTTATATGATTATTGGGGAGGTATTAAGGATATTGAAGATAGATTGCTTAGAGTAGTAGATAAAGATACTTTTATAGAAGATTCCCTAAGAGTGCTTAGAGCTATGCAGTTTTCTAGCCGCTTGGGATTTAAGATAGAAAAGAGTAGTTGCCTTCTTTGTAAAGATATACCATTAGATGATTTATCAAAAAGCAGAATTTTTAGTGAATTTGAAAAAATGTTTAATAGTTTATATCCACACTATGGATTATACTATTTAGAGTCTTTAGGAGTATCTAATAAGTTTTGGGGAGAATCTTTAGATAGAGAGCAATTTACAAAAGCAGCACTGGATATGGCTAGATATATTCCCAAAGAAAATCTTTTAAGAGAATTTTATTTTTTGGCAATATATTCCCAATACAGCAGTGTAGATATTGAAACAATTTTAGAAGCAATTGATGCCCCAAATAGATATAAGAGGGCTTTAAAAAATATACCCAAAATCCCAAAAGATATAAAAAACTCTTTTGTAGCTTCACTAGCTATAAAGAATGGAGTATCTACCCATCCACTAAGTTATCATCCAATAATTAAACAAAAAGCCAAAGCATTAAATGTATGGGATAGAGCTTTTGATTCAGGTATTACTCCAGCAGATTTAATAAAAGATGGTTTCAAAGGTAAGGCATTGGGGGATGAGTTAAAAAGAATACAAAATTTTAAATTACAAGAGCTAGATTATAAAAATTAAATTTACTCTAATGATATATGTTATAATCACTTGAATATAGATAGGAGCAAAAAATGAGTGACAAAGAGCTTAGAGAGTTGATAGAAAAACTTGCAATATCACAATTAAAGTTGGAAGAGGCCCAAAGAAAGACAGATGAACAGCTAAGAAAGACAGATGAGCATTTGAAAAAAACAGACGAGCATTTGAAAAAAACAGACGAGCATTTGAAAAAAACAGATGAGCAACTTAGAAAAACTGATGAAGAGTTGAGGAATATGTTTAAAAAAGTGGATGCAAGGCTTGATAGAGTAGCCAAACAGTTAGGGGGTGTGACAAATAATCAAGGAGATGTGGCTGAAGAGTATTTTATAAATTCACTAAAAGAGAAACTTCAAATTGCCAATATCGATTTTGATTATCTTATTCCAAATTATGTAATTGAAGGTAAAAATATCAAAGATGAGTTTGATATTTTATTAGTAAATGGAAAAAGTGTAGCAATCATAGAAGTAAAATACAAAGTCCATCCAAATGATGTAGATAAATTAAAAAGAAAGATTGAAAATCTAAAAAAGCTTCCACAATATAGAGGTTATGATATATATGCCGGTATAGCAGGATTTAAAATCCCTCAAGAGGCAATAGAAAAGGCTATAAAAAAAGGCTATTTTGTATTGCAAAGAAAAGGTGATATTATTCAGACATATGAAAAAGGGTTAAAAGCAAGTTAATAGCTTTTACTCTTGAGTTGCTCTCTTCCTCCAATAGTTGGCTTCTTCTGATTTTCCCTCTTTTTCTAACATCAAGGCATAATTTTGCATAGCTCTTTTGTAGCCTCTAAAGGCTGATTCTTGATACCATTTCATTGCCAAAGAGTCATTTTTATCTACATATATACCATTCTGATAAAGCCAAGCAAGTTTAAATTGAGCTTTTTTATATCCTAATAGTGAAGCTTTTTTATAATATTTAAATGCCTCTTTATAGTTTTTGTTTTTATAGTAGATAGTAGCTAAATTATATGAAGCAAGTGAAACATTTTTATCAGATGCTACTTTATAAAACTTAATTGCCTTAGTGATATTTTGCTCTACTCCATAGCCTCTTTGGTTGGCTACTCCAAGATTATACAGAGCGTATCTGTGTCCCTGTTTGGCTGCTTTGCTATACCAATAGTAAGCCTCTTTTAAATCTTTGTATATCCCTTCGCCTTTGGAAAACATTACACCCATATCATACTGTGCATTTGCATAACCTTGCTCAGCAGATTTTCTATACCACTCCACAGCACGAAACTTATCCATCATCTTTATACTTCCCATATCATAAAGCAATCCTATATAAAATTGGGCTACTTTATCACCTTTGTTGGCATACGGTTTTAGGATTTTGTAAGAAGCATCAAACTTTTTAGCTTTAAATAGAGCTATACCTTTATCTATTTGGCTATCTTGTGCTACTAAAAATATAGATAAAAATAGAGTAGGGTAAATTACTCTTTTCACTCAAATCCTCCTTTTAACATAGCCACTAAAACAGTGGCATAACTTCCCTTTGGCAATATAAAAGATAACTCATAATGGGCTTTATCCGGTATATATTTTCGCTTAATTTCAGTTGGAAATATCCACGCATAGCGTCTTGTGCCTTTGGCTTTGATATTTGCATCACAAAACTCTTTTTCTATCAGCCATGCAATATCCTCAGCATTTCTATTTTTGGCTCCAGATACTGCTCCAGTTGGTGAAATATCTCTATCTATAAATCTAAGAGCTTCACTCAGAGGCTCATCTATATTAAATAGTTTGCCATAAGGGTAGTGCATCATAAGCTCACCCTTTAAGAGTTTGAAAAACTGCTTTTGCTTTTTGACTCCATTTAGTGAGCCTTTTGGGAGATTATTTATCTGCTCACTCTCAGCTTCACTAAAATCATCTATTAGCCTTGAGATGGATATCCTTTTTGAGAGCCAATTATTAAATAGATAGCTTTGGTATGCACTGATTAAAAACTCATTCATTTTCTTATCTTTGAGCCTCTTTTTACCATAGGCTAACTCTTTGCCCTCTATCCAATTATTACCATCATTTCCAAATCGTTGCATACCAAAATAGTTTGGCATCCCCTTTTTTTCTATCCAATCAAGCACTGAATTGATTTTCTGCTCCTGCACTTTAAGCACTTTTTTAAATCTTAGATTAAATCTATTTCCCTTTAAGTGTCCAACTCTGATTTTATTATTGTGTCTAATAGTCTCTAATATTTTAATTCTATTATCATTTAATTTTGATAATCTATCTTCATATTTAGCCGGGATTGAGATATACTGAATTGTTAGGGCATACTTATCTTTTAATCCGGCATATCCTATTTCTCTTTTTTTGATGCCTAATGTATTGCAAATGATATCCAAAGCTTCCCATGTGGATAACTCTTTTTTTCTAAGTTTGAGTATAAGATGCTCACCCTCACCGCTAAAAGGGTATAGTGGTATCTCTTCTACTATAAAATCTCTGCTTGATGGATTGAAGTGAAAATCATTTCTATTTGATAGGGGCATTATCCACTTCATTTGACAATCCTTTGTAAAAATACTCCACTCTCAATATGGTTAGTGTGTGGAAATTGGTCAAATACAGCAGCTCTTTTTATGGTGTGAGTTTTGCTTAGAGTCTCTAAATCTCTAGATAGAGTCTCAGGATTACAAGAAATATAAATAATATTATCAATATTGCTTATAAGCTCTTTGGTATCGCTATCCAATCCTGCCCGTGGCGGATCAACCAAGACGGTAGAAAAGTTAAAGCTATCCAAATCAATATCTTTTAATCTTCTAAACTCTCTTTTTCTATTTAAAGCTTCACTCATCTCTTTTGAGGATAATCTGGCAAAATATACATTATCAATGCTATTTAACTCTAAATTCTCTTTAGCTGCTTTAATAGAGTTTTTACTAATTTCAGTGGCTAATACTTTGTCAAATTCAGTTGATAGTGGCAAGGTAAAGTTACCCAAGCCGCAATAAGCCTCTAACAAATCTCCACCCAAATTTTTAGCCATTTTTTTTGCCCACTCTATCATTTTGATATTTACATATGGATTTGGTTGGGTAAATCCCCCCTCATAGTGTTTATAAATAAATTCATTATCTTCTATTGGTAATTTTTCAGTAATATAATCTCTACTTAAAACTACCTTTTGCTTTCTGCTTCTACCAATAATAGGGGTATCTAAAAGCTTTGATAACTCTTTGGCTTTGTCTATCCACTCTTGATTAAGATGGTGGTGATAAAGCATTACAATTAGTGTATCACCAGATAGTGAAGATAAAAACTCCACTCCAAAAAGCTTTTTACTAAGCACTTCATCGCTATTTATCTCTTTTAGCAATAGTGGCATCAATTTGGCAATTGGGGATATTACTTTTGGACATTGCAAAATTTTAATGCTTTTTTTATCAAAACTGCTCATAGCATAATTGCAACCATCCTCATCGTGCCATATTCTAAATTCAGCCCTTGCTCTATATCCACTATCAGGAGAGGTAAAAACTTCTAAATCTCTATCCCAAAATGGTGATAAAAGATGCTTTACTTTTAGATATTTTTGCTCTAACTGCTCATTATAACTTAAATTATAAAGTGTGCAACTGCCACACACTCCAAAACTTGGACACTCCATTATTTACCTTTAAATATTAAATTACCCATCCAGATAATATCATTGGATATAATATATTTTAATTTTGAATTTTATCTAAAAAGGTGTCAAATGTCTGTAAGTATCGTAATCCTTGCTGCTGGACAAGGGACGAGAATGAAATCCACTAAGCCAAAAGTGTTGCATAAAATATCTGGTAAGCCTATGCTATTTCATATAATAGATACTGCAAAAGCTATAAGCGATGATATAACTGTGGTGCTTTATCATAAATTTGATGAGGTAAAAGAGGCAATAGAGTCTGAATATGAAGGGATTAAATACCATAAACAAGATGCTTCCAATTATCCTGGAACCGGTGGAGCATTAAGAGGTTTGGAGTTTGAAGGCAAAAGAGTATTGATTTTAAATGGAGATATGCCACTTATTACAAAAGAAGCCTTAAATCCGCTTATTAATAGCAGCGGTGATATTACTATGAGTGTAATTGAATTATTTGAGCCTAACGGATATGGCAGAGTGGTTATTGAAGATAATGAAGTAAAAGCTATCATTGAGCAAAAAGATTGCACACCTGAGCAGTTATGCATCAAATATGTAAATGCCGGAGTCTATTGTGTAGATTCTAAGCTTTTAAATAGATATATTCCCAAACTCTCAAACAACAATGCCCAAAAGGAGTATTATTTAACAGATATTATAAAAATGGCAGTAGATGAGGGTAAAAAGATAACTCCAATCTTTGTAAAAGAAGAAGATTTCAAAGGGGTAAATAGCAAATATGATTTGGCTATGGCTGAAGAGATTATGCAAGATAGAATTAAAAAGCAGTTAATGCTAAATGGGGTTATTATGCATTTGCCAAATAGTATCTATATAGATAGTCAAGCTAAATTTATTGGAGAGTGTGAAATAGAGCAGGGTGTGCAGATAATTGGCAAATGTGAAATAAAAGAGTCTCAAATTAAGGCTAATAGTGTAGTAGAAGAGTCTATTATAGATAGTAGTGATATTGGACCAATGGCACATATTCGCCCAAATAGTAAAATTTATAATACCCATATAGGCAACTTTGTAGAGGTTAAAAAGGGCAATTTAAATGGAGTCAAAGCTGGACATTTGAGTTATTTAGGAGATTGTGAGATAGATGAAGGCTCAAATATTGGAGCTGGAACAATTACTTGTAATTATGATGGCAGAGCAAAATATCGCACAAAGATAGGCAAAAATGTTTTTATTGGAAGCGATAGCCAACTGGTAGCTCCTGTAACACTGGAAGATGATACAATTATTGCAGCTGGAAGCACAATAACCAAAGATGTGCCAAAGGGTGCTTTGGCAATTTCAAGGACTCCACAAAAGATAATAAGAGAGTTTTTTTATAAATTTTTTGGCAAAAAGTAGGAGATGTTATGAAAGAGATAGATTTAAGCGGTAAAAAGATACTACTTGGAGTAACCGGAAGTATATCAATATATAAAGCGTGTGAATTAGTTAGAGCTTTTGTTAGAAGCAATGCTGATGTAAGAGTAGTAATGAGTAAGGGGGCTACAAAATTTATTTCACCTTTGACATTTGAAGCCCTAAGCAGAAATAGAGTGCTTTTTGAAGATAGTGAAGATTGGAGTAGTGATATAAACCATATAGATTATGCTAAATGGGCTGATGTGTTTGTAATTGCTCCAATTACAGCAAATAGTATAAATAAACTATCAAAAGGTATTGCTGATACACTACTGCTTCAAACTGCTCTTGCTTATAAAGGTCCATTAGTTATAGCTCCAGCTGCCAATACTGTAATGCTTGAAAACCACTATACAGTAGGTTCGCTCAAAATGCTTGTAGTCAATGATGTAGTGGTTGTAAAACCGGCTAAAAAAAAGTTGGCTTGTGGAGATGAGGGCAATGGAGCATTGGCTGAGGTTCAAGAGATATATTGGCAAGTTGCAAGAGAGTTATACAAAGATGATTTTTGGGATAATCGAAAAGTGGTAGTTACCGGTGGAGGCACAAAAGAAGCAATTGATAGCTTCAGATATATCAGTAACCGCTCAAGTGGCAAGATGGGAATGGCATTAGCTGAAGCTTTGTATCTAAGAGGAGCTGATGTTTGTTATATCTCTACTACTTCTCATGATGAGTTACCAAGTGAAGTTTATACCATAGATGTAGAGAGTGCAAAAGAGATGTATGATTACACAATTGATGCTGTAAGAGTAGCAAAAAAAGGCAAAATGAGCAAAGCCAGTATGAATAGAAGTGAGCCGATATCATTAATTAAGAAGCAGCCTTTTTTATTTATGGCAGCAGCAGTTAGCGATTATCGCCCCGCTTTCCCACAAGAAGGCAAACTCAAAAAGAGTAATTTGGGCAATGAGTGGGAGTTAAAGCTTGTTAAAAATCCAGATATTTTAAGTGATGTAGATAAAGAGTATTTAGTTACTATTGGATTTAAAGCTGAAAGTGATGAAGAAAATGGCTTAGATAATGCCAAAAAGATGTTAGAAGAAAAAAATTTAGATGCTGTATGTTATAACCATATATCATCAAGCAAATCATTTGGTAGTGATGATAATGAAATAGTTTTTATTACAAAAGAGAGTATCCAAAAGATAGATAGAGCAGATAAATTATCAGTAGCTTTATCGATACTAAAAGAGAGTGAAAAGTTATCCAATGAGTAATATACTAAGACACTTAGCCATTATTATGGATGGTAACGGCAGATGGGCAAATGAAAGAGGGCTTAGACGCACAAAAGGGCATGAAGCAGGTGCTGAGGTGGTGCGTGAAATTACAAAATATTGTGTAAATCATACAGAGATTGAGACTCTAACGCTATATGCTTTTAGCACTGAAAATTGGAAACGCCCAAAAGTGGAAGTGGATTTTTTGATGCATCTACTTGAAAAGTATCTATCAAAAGAGTTAGATACTTATATGCAAAATGGTATTAGATTTGATGTAATTGGAGATATTTCACCATTTTCATCAAAGCTAAAAGATACTATTCAAAAAACTAAAGAATTAACCAAAGATAATCATAAATTAACTCAACTATTGGCTCTAAATTATGGAAGTCGTGATGAGATAGTAAGAGCAGTAAAAAGATGTATAGATAATGGAGTAGAGATTACACAAGAAAATATATCAAAATCTCTTGATACTCCATATAGTGATATAGATTTGCTGATACGCACAAGCGGGGAGCAGAGATTATCCAACTTTTTACTTTGGCAAATGAGTTATGCTGAGATGTTTTTCACAGATACCTATTGGCCAGATTTTACCACCACTGAACTTGGTGATATTATAGATAAATTTAAACAAAGAGATAGAAAATTTGGGGGGATATGATGAGTAGTATTTTTTATGGAGTGGTTGTATTTTTGATTGGTTTGGCTGTTGGCTCATTTTTGAATGTGGTAATTTATCGTATTCCACGAGGAGAAAATATCGCATTTCCGGCTTCTCACTGTCCAAAGTGTGGTCATAATTTAAAGTGGTATCACAATATCCCTCTGTTTTCGTGGCTCTTTTTAGGTGGTAAGTGTGCATTTTGTAAGGAGCCAATATCCAAAAGATATCCTCTTGTTGAGTTTATCAATGCTTTGATTTGGTTAGTGGTATATTTAAAGGTTGGATTTAATATAGAGGCTCTATTTATAGCTATGACATTCTCAGCCCTCTTAGCCCTTTCGGCTATCGATTTTGAGTATTTTGCAGTGCCAGATAGTGTCAATTTTTTTGCTCTTGCTACAGCACTTTTGGCCTCTATTAGCAAATCATTTATGAATGGAGATTGGCACTATGCAATCAATGCCTTTATAGCTTCGGCAGTTACTGCTGGTGGATTATGGCTATTAGCTAAAATCATAAGCTTAATTAGCAAAAAAGAGGCAATGGGTGGAGCAGATGTAATTGTAGCTGGAACGATGGGGGCAATGCTTGGATTATCTCACTTTTTTGTAGCTATATTTTTATCATCAATCTTAGCTATCATCCCATCACTCAAAGCCAAAGATACTATGGTGCCATTTGTCCCATTTTTGGCACTAGCTACCTTTATAGTATTTTTATATGATAAAGATGTAGATAAGCTTCTTATGTGGATAATGAATGGATAAAACAAGAAAATTTATAACAGGTAATTTTGTTAGAAACTATCTGCTGATATTTTTGCCATTTTTTTTGATTGTATCACTGGTATTTATTGTTAGAATTTCAGTTCTTTCATCAAAAATAGCCCTTAGTGGCTGGGAGCTAGTGGAGTTATATAGTTTCTTTTTACCTGAGATAATATTTTTTACCATTCCACTATCATTTATTGCAGCTATTGTAAATACATTTACTAAACTATCAGAAGATAATGAGCTTACCGCTATCTTTGCTTTGGGTTTTAGACCCAGTAGGATATTATCATTTTTACTGCCATCAGCTATACTATTTTCAGCTATTTTGGTAGTAGTATCAATTATGATTTATCCTCATATGAAACAGAAATTATCACAATTTAAGCAGAAAAAATTGGCAGAGGCTACTTTAAATATTGAGCCTAAAAAGCTTAGTCAAAGTTTTGGTAATTTTCATATATATGTAGATGAAAAAACAAACAATAATTATAAAGGCGTAGTGCTTTTTAATAACAGTAACAAAAAATCATATCAACTTTTGATTGCAGACAGGGGCAAAGTAGAGAATAATGATAGTATATTTACGCTAAAGTTATATGATGGCACAGGAGAGAGTAGCAGTCCTGAAAAGATAGAGGAGTTGCGGTATAAAGCTATGAATATATATCAATACTCCACAAAAGGATACAAAAAAATAAAAAGTGTATCAAAGTATTGGAAAGAGGCAAGATATAAAAAGGGTAAAAGAGGACGATTATTATATCTTTTGTTTGTCTCTTTTTCCCCTCTGTTGGTTTTTGGTATAGCATCTGCACTATCTATATATAATCCAAGATATCAGAAAAACTTGGGATTTTTTATTATATTTTTGATGGCAATATTAGTATATATTCCTGCTGCCATACTTCAAAAAAGTGGTAATATATATATCTTTGCAGGATTTATTATTTTGTTTATTGCAATGAATATATATATGCTCAAATATAAATTATCAAGTAGGTATTGATGAGAGTAAAAGCGGTAGTAGCTTATGACGGCTCAGAGTTTCAAGGTTTTCAGCAACAGACTCTTACAAATAATACTGTCAGTTTTGCCATACAAAAAGCTTTGAATCAGGTTGGAATTGACACTCAAATAGTAGCAAGTGGCAGAACAGACAGCAAAGTCCATGCCACAGGTCAGATTATACACTTTGATATCCCTGAGTTTTGGCACAGAAGAAGCACAATAGAGTTAAAGTATCATATCAATTCAAAATTAGATGCTGTTAAATTTAAACATATTGCTACAGTAAATGATGATTTTCATGCCAGATATGATGCAAAAGAGAGGGTATATCGTTATATATTCAAAAAAAAGCCCTCTGTTTTTGAGAGAAAATATATATCCAAATTGAGTATAAAAGAGGGACTACTCTTTCAAAAAGCATTGAGTTTGTATATTGGCAGACATAATTTTGTTGCATTTAAAAAGAGTGGCAGTTATACAAAAAGTGATATAAGAGAGGTAAAAAAAGCATATCTAATCCAAAGAAAAGATTATAATTTTGTATATTTTCATGCAGATGGATTTTTACGCTCTCAGGTGAGATTGATGCTCAGTGGTGCAGTGGCTGTAGCAAATGGGGATATAGGATTATCGGAGTTGAAAGAGCAGTTATATACAGGCAAATCCTATATCCGCAAACCTGCTCCTCCTGAAGGATTATATCTTGCCAGAGTGATTTATAATTTCAAATCTCAATAGTATGGAGTAGTTATGCAAGATATATATTATAACAGTGATGCTATACTTGATTTTTACAGAAATGGTGGTGTAGATATAATTATTAAAAAATATCCTTTGAGTGATGATGAAAAAGAGATACTTTTTCGTGCGCAAAGGACAGCAAAACGAGACAAGCCAAATATGGAGCTTATTAAAAGAGCTGATAATTTACTCTCTATAGTTACCAAAATAAGGCAACCTCTTGAGCAGGAGAGTATAGACCCAAAAGATATCGCTGATGCCATACTTTTTGCCGAGCAGATAGACAAACAGAGCAAAGAGATTGCCGAAAATGCCGGTAAAAAGAAAAAAATGGTAAGAATAGTTATGTTTATAATTATGTCACTTTTGGGTCTTTTGATTAATTATATTCTTATTAAAAAATCAGATCAGATGGGATTCAATCTTCCTTTTTAGACATCTCATCTACCATCTTGATACTCTCAAGGGCATTTTGTAAAATCTGTTTTGTAGAAGATAGAGGCTTCATACTTAAATTGGTATTTTTCTTATCCAATGATTGATTTGATATTATCTCCATTACCTCTTTTTCCAACTCTACAAATATTTCATTAAATTTATCTTCTATAAATTTGATATCCATCTATTTTATCCTTACTGTTTTGGTCTAAATACTTTGATCACATCTTCATTGGCTACCATATAATTGCCACCAATCAAATCTATACAGTATGGCACAGCAGGAAATACTGCATCCAAACACTCTCTTATAGATTTTGGTTTACCAGGTAGATTAATAATGAGTGAATTATTGCAAATTCCGGCAGTCTGTCTTGAAAGAATAGCCGTTGGGACATATTGGAGGCTGACAGTTCTCATCATTTCACCAAAACCGGGTAGAATTTTGTGACATACTTTGAGTGTGGCATCTACTGTTACATCTCTTGGAGATGGTCCTGTTCCACCTGTTGTTACAATCAAATCACACTTTTTATCTCTTGCCAATTCAAGAAGTTTCTCTTCGATTAATGGTTGCTCATCTGGAATACATCTATATATATATTCAATCTCATTTTTGAGATACTCATTGAGTGTATCCATAATTGCTTTGCCTGATATATCTTCATAAATTCCGGCACTTGCTCTATCGCTGGTAGTAATGACACCCACTCTTATAATATCCATCTTATACTCCTAAATATTTACTGTTGAATTATTCTAGCATAAAAAGTGTATTAGTGTATTAGTTATTAGTTTGGGCATTGGGCATTGGGCATTGGGCATTGGGCATTGGGCATTGGGCATTGGGCATTGGGCATTGGGCATTGGGCATTGGGCATTGGGCATTGGGCATTGTAGTATAATAAGCTTATAT
>WFNP01000066.1 GCA_015488535.1 Nitratifractor sp. | reverse complement strand
CACTAAAACAATCAATTGAAAATTAGGAGTAGATAATGAGTTTAATAGAAAAAACAAAAAAATTTTTGGGATTTGATATAAAAGAGGATAAGTATGCCCTTGTAGATGATCCATTTTTTGGCAAAGTAGCCAAAGCAAAAGCACCAGATAAATGGGTGCGTTCAACTTGCGGATATTGTGGAGTTGGTTGTGGATTATATATAGGTGTCAAAGATGATAATCCAGTCTATGTAAAAGGGGACCCACTTCATCCAGTAAATAGGGGAACACTATGTCCAAAGGGGCTTAGTGAGCATGAAATGGTAAGAGCCCCAAGCCGATTACCTGGAGCTATGATAAAAAAAGATGGGGAGTTTAAGCAGGTTAGTTGGGAAGAGGCTTTTAAACATACAAGTGATAAATTTAAAGAGATTCAAAAAAAGTATGGTAAAAAGGCTGTTTCTGTAATTTCAACAGGTCAGCTTTTGACTGAAGAGTTTTATACTCTTGGTAAATTTGTTCAACTTGGACTTGAGACAAACAATTATGATGGAAATACCACTCTTTGTATGGCAAGTGCAGTAATGGGGTATAAGCAGAGTTTTGGTAGCGATGGACCTCCGGGATGTTATGAAGATTTCTCTTATGCAGATACAATTATGCTAATTGGAGCAAATATCGCAGATAATCACCCAATCTTAAAGCTTCATATTGCAAGAAACAAGAAAATCAGAGGCAAAAAGCCTACTATTATAGTAGTGGATCCTAGACACTGTAAAACAGCTAATATGGCTGATATCTATTTGCCAATTAAACCACGCACAGATTTAGCCCTAATAAATGGATTATGCTATATCATTTGGGAGCAAGGTTGGATGGATGAGAAGTTTATAAACGAAAAAAGTGTTGGATACAAAGAGTTTATAAAGCAGATTCAAAAATATCCACCTCAACAGACTTCATATATTACCGGTATTGATGTAAAGACTCTTTATGAAGTAGCAAAAGCTTATGCTACTGCTGATAGTGCAATGAGTGCTTGGACTATGGGGGTAAATCAATCAGCACAAGGCACTGATACAGTAAGTGCTATTATCAATTTGGCTTTGATGACTGGAAATTTAGGCAAAAAGGGTGGCTCTCCTATGAGTATTACAGGGCAGTGTAATGCAATGGGAACCAGAGAGAGTGGATTTACTAGCTCCATTCCAGGATATAGAGATTTTAAAAATCCAAAAGATAGAGCAGATTATGCCAATATTGTAAATGTGCCACTAGAATTGGTACCCGATAGCAGAGGATATGCTTATCCACAAATTATTGAAGCCATTGAAAGAGGTGAAATAAAAGCTCTTTGGGTAGTAGCTACCAATCCACTTGTGAGCTATCCAGACCAAGAGAGATTAAGAAAAGCCCTTGAGAAGCTAGAGATTTTAGTAGTGCAAGATAGCTTTATGGGTGATACCGCCGAGATTGCAGATGTACTATTTGGTGCGGCTACATGGAGTGAGAAGACAGGAACTTATACAAATAGTGAAAGAAGATGTAATTTAGCCAAAAAGAGTGTGCCAAATTATAAAGATAGTAAAAGTGATTTTGAGATAGTAGTAGAGTTTAGTAAATATTTTGATGGAAAATATGAATTACTGTTTAATGGTTGGACCAAACCTGAAGATGCCTTTGAAGAGTGGAAGAGAGTTAGCCAAGGCAGACTTTGCGATTATAGTGGTATGAGTTATGAAAAGATTGAAAAATTGGGCGGAATACAGTGGCCTTGTAATGAGAAGCACCCAGAGGGGACTCCAAGATTATACTATGATGGTATGGCAACACCAAATGAAGAGGGTAAGCCTAAATTTATATTTACAGATTGGGAGAGCTTACCAGAAGATGTATGTCAATCATTCCCACTAATATTAAATACAGGCAGAACCGTAGAGCAGTTTCATACACGCACAAAAACAGGCACTATTAAAATCCTTGATAATTTAGCCCCGGAAGCGTGGGTAGAGCTTAGTCCAAAAGATGCTAAGAAGCTTCAAGTGCAAAGTGGAGATAGAATATCTCTAAGCTCAGCAAGAGGCAGAGTAGATAATGTAATAGTCAGAGTTACACAAGGAGTAAGAGAAGGGACAATATTTGTGCCATTTCACTACAATAAACAACTTATTAATACTCTAACTCAATCTCTATTTGACCCTAAATCTTTTGAGCCAAACTATAAACAAACTGCTGTGCAACTTCATAGCCAGAGTGTGCCAGAAGGAATTATACTTAAAGAAGAGACAAGCAGCGGAGAATTGACCCATATAACTCAAAACAGTGAAGTATCTCAAGTAAAAGATAAAGAGAGTGCTATATCATCTACATAATTAATCTATATACTTTTAAGAGTGACTGTGTTACGCATATAGCTTGAAATTAACATAATTTATTGATAAGCGAGACTTCAGTCCTATACAGTGCGAGGTTAAAATCTCGCCACCTTTTTAATATTTTATTTTGGGGCTTTTTGCCTTTAATACCAGCTTCTATAGAATATCGCTTTATTTGCATAAGGTTAGTAGTTAAATAAAAGTTTAACAGGAATAGTTATATAATTTCTATATTACTAATTAGTAAGTAAAGGATAGATATGTCGTTGGAGTATTGTTATCCTCTCAAAGAGGGAGAGGTTTTAAATGATGAGCATAATGAATGGGAACTGTTTGATGTAACAATTCACGGAAGTGCCAAAGAGAGAGTCAAACTCTCCAAACGCCTTGTATGCTCACTCAAACATCTGCCTTTGAGATTGAGGATACAGTATGAAAAAGATACAGAAACATCTATCCAAAAAGGTGTAGGTGCAGATCCGAGTTTGGAATATAACGGTAAATTGATAGCCGAAGGCTTGGTATCTGCCGAAGATTTGAGTGATATATTTGAAAATTTGCTAAAAAGGAGTGAAATGACATTTGATGAGTATTTAAAAGATTTTGATTACAGTGAGAGAAAAGCTATGAAAATCCAGATACCTGAGCTAATCAGACTCTATCAAGAAGGTAAAGCTCAGATTATTGATATCAGATTTGCTGATGAGTATGAAGCCTGGCATACCGGTGTAGGGGTAAATATCCCTCTAAATGAGTTACCTGACAGACTAGATGAGATAGACAAGGATAAAACTGTTGTAACTGTATGTCCACACTATGACAGAGCTGAAATCGCAAGACTCTATCTCAAACTAAAAGGGTATGATGCAAGATATCTTACAGACGGACTGTTGGGACTTGTAGATTATCTAAGAGGTGATAAAGCAAGGGACTTTATGCAAAAAATAAACAAAGGAGAGTAAAATGGAATTTATCAAAAATGTAGTACCAAAAGAGATGAAAAATCTAAGAATTGAAGTAGAGGATTTTATAAAGCTTTATAATGAAGGCAAATGTGAATTGGTAGATATTAGAATGCCAATGGAGACAAAAGTGTGGCAACTCAATTTTGGTCTCAAAATCCCGGCTCCAGAGCTTCCAGATAGAGCCAATGAGCTTCCAAAAGATAAAATCATAGTAGTAGCTTGTCCTCATAGCGATAGAAGCAATATGGCAAGAGTATGGCTGAGTGAAAACGGATTTGAAGCTAGATACTTAGTAGGTGGATTGCTTGGCCTTATGGAGAGGCTCAAAGGCGGTAAAGCCAAAGATATAGAGCTATAAAACCGATAAAGCTACCTTTAAAGGGTGGCTTTTTTTAAATAAAGTATATTTACTTACTGTTAAGTATTTGGTCTTATAATGTTTTTATACAAAAATTTTAAAGGAGAAAGAGATGAAAAGAAGAGATTTTTTAAAGAGTGCGGTATTGGGAGCTGGAGCTATGGCTGTAATGCCTACACTCTCAAGTGCAAATTTACTCAAACCAAAAAAGGGTGAAAAAGAGCCAAAAGGACCTGTAACACTATATTTTGAATTTAGAATAATGCCAAAATTCAAAGATGAGTTGCTCAAAGAGATAGAAGCCCACAGAAGCAAACTGCTTAAAACAAGAGGATTTTTATCTCTGTCACTCAAAAATATGGTAGGTGACTCTACTATGGTCAAAAATTACCCAAGCAATCTGAAAGGGGTATTACAGAGTGCATACTTTGATGCTTACAAACAAGAGACTATGCCACTGTTTTATTCACTCTTTATCAGATTTGAAAATTACAAAGATTTAAAAGAGTCCGGTATTGAAGAGAGATTTGCCAAATTAATGCATAAATTTGGACCACTCAGCAAAAATTATCATGCCGGAGTATATCTGACAGTAGCAGCAGGTGACAGAGAGCATATATATAAAACTCACTCAGAGATTGCCAAATTTTTAAGAGAGCAAAAAGATGCTCCGCTTGAGGAGTTGATTACAGTAAACAACCATGTAGCAATATTTAGCAAAGATAAAGATGAGTTCAATAAAAAAAGCACAGCACTTTTGAAAGTAGCTCAAGATACATTCAGACCTGCAAAGGGTGATTATGATTATAATCCAAAATTCCCTGAAGGAATGCCCGGCTCATTTCAAAACAGCCATTACAGAAAAGCTGTAACTACCGAAATTTTACAGAGTGCATTTAGTGACAGTGACGGTATGACATACTATCTATTCCACGGAACATGGGAGAGTGTATATGACCATGAAAACTCTCATATAGATATCAGATTTAGAACTGCTGTTATGGAGATATTCCCATATATTGTCCAAGGACCTAATGAGCCGTTTTACAAAACTGATATACTTATAAACAGAGCTTAAAAAAAAGGTATAGAGAATGAGAAGCGACTTTTACAGTATAAATGAGCTTGGTAAGGTAGAGACAAATATTTTGCTAAGGTCTGTATATGAATGGATGATGATAGGCTTGTTAATCTCCGGACTTAGTGCCTTTATGGTTATCCACTCTCAGACTATGCTTCATCTGCTGTTTGGAAATCCATATATGATATGGGTTTTGGCACTATTGGAGTTTGGTTTGGTAATAGCAATATCAGCCGGAATTAATAAAATGGATATCTCCACTGCAAGAGTCCTTTTTATTCTCTTTTCGATTGTAGATGGTATGACACTGGCTTCAATATTACTGATTTTTACAGAAGCTTCAATCGTAACAACCTTTTTTATAGCAGCGGCTACTTTTGGGGTAATGAGTCTGTATGGATACTTTACAGACAGCGACCTTAGCTCACTGGGCAATATTTTGTTTGTTGCACTTATTGGTCTGGTAATTGCCATGGTTGTAAATTTTTTCCTAAAAAGCCCTGCTGTTGAGTGGTGGATTAGTATGATTGGAGTTATCATTTTTGTAGGGCTTACTGCCTATGATACTCAAAAAATCAAACAGTTGGGTGAGCAGATGGCGGGAGACAATCCAAGTGCCTTAAATCGTGTGGCTATTGTAGGTGCTTTGGCTCTATATCTTGATTTTATCAATCTTTTTATAATGCTTTTGGAGTTTTTTGGTCAAAGCAACAGACGATAGAAGCAAAACCTCTTTTGAGTGTCCCAAATTATATTTGGGACATTTGATTTTATATATCCCTTTCACAGGCTACAGAGTAGGCACAATATTTACAGAAAGAGATATCTTCCGTCTTGGGATATGGTATCATCTCCTCTGTCGGAAGAGTGGATAATATCTTTTTAAGCTCATCTAATTTCGTCTCTATATCTATATTGACTCTCTTATCATCCCAAAGGGCTTCATATACACACTCTACTTCATAATCCGGGTAATTGCTTTTTGCCCACAGGTAATAGAAAACCAATTGGAAATCATTTTCATCTTTTTTTGCTTTTTTGGAGATATCTTTGCCTGTTTTGTAATCTATCATTACTATTTTATTCTCTGTCAAATCTACTCTATCTACTTTGAATGACAAATCAAACCCCATAAATGAGAGAGAGCAAAACTCTTCTATTTTGATTTGGGTAGCTGTTTTCATGCTCTCAAAGTCTCTTTGACAAAATCGTCTGAGTCTCTCTTCCCACTCTACTGTAAATCTGAATCTCTCCAATGCACTACCAAGAGCGGGATAGATTTTGGATATCAGTTTTGAGAAATACTCTTTATCACTCTTTAGAGTATTCTTTTCTTTTACGCACTCTTCCAATGCATTGTGAATTATACTGCCCGTATTTACTCCTATCTCTTCCTCATCAGGGATTATGGATAGCAGGTATTTGTAATATAATCTTCTTTTACACTGTAAAGTATCTTTTAATCTTGTGGGAGTCAGCTTTTTATTCTCTATAAATATATTTCTCTCCACTATCTCAGAGAGTGGCTTAAACGGCTCTGTAGCAGGAGCTATTATACCTCTGTATATATCAGATTTGGACTCTTTGCACTCATCAAGTCCCATCTCTATCAAAAATCTGCTCACACTTGTCTCCTCATTGGATACATAAGAGATGGCTGCTCTTTTGCTGTTGCGAAGCAGGGAGTAGTAGTAGTGTTTTTGGAGATTCTCTTTGTCTTTGCGGGTAGGCATACCGCACACTTGTCTGATTTTACTGTTTAAAAAGAGATCCTTTTGTGTCACATGAGGGAGTGTGCCTTCATTGAAATCAGGAATTATTACCGCATCAAACTCTATGCCTCTGCTCTCTAGCACACCCATAACGGTAATTTTGCCTCCGCCTACATCATCCATAGATAGATTTTCCAATCTGCTAAGCCAACTGTGCAAAAGCTCCATTTTGTCACTGCCTTCAAGTAAAGAAGAGTATCTGGAGAATATAAAAATCTCCTCTTCTACTATCTCTCTTTCAATTCTGTTCATCTCAATAGAGCTTATAAACTCTATAAAAGAGTCGAAACTCTCAATATTTGAAAAAGATGTCCAAATTTCAGATTTGGAGATTTTATTTAACAGATACTCTCTTTTGCCACTTATGGCATCATATAATTCTGAGAGTATTTGGTAGTATCTGCTTTGGGCAAAGGGTATCCCCATAGCGTAGTTGAAGTTGCGTTTGGAATCAAATAGTCTCAAATACTCAGCAAACTCTTCATCTGGCAAAATTACAGCTATCTTGTCAGGGTTGGCTCCGTTGCGGACAAACTCATCGATTTTGGCGAGTATCCAGCCACACTGGTCTATACGCTGAGAAAATGATGCTACTTCGATATCATCTCTGTTTACAGTAGGAATAGGTTGAGTGTTTAGTATCTCTTTTTTTGCAGGAGAGTAAACTATTTCACTATCGCCTCTCTTTTCTATACCGAGACGCTCCAGGACTTTGCCATAAAATGGAGAGGTAGAGAGCCTAAGTTCAATCTTATTCCCAATCTTTTCATACAAAGAGAGTTCAAATCTGCTTGGAAATCCGTCAAGATGGATAGTAATACTCTCTATCTGATCCAAAAATCCCCTATTTAGCTTGAAATTATGCATAACAACTCTGTCTGTCAAGCCTTCAGACTCCAAAATCTCGCTGTATCTTATATAGACTCTTTTCAAAATATCCAGATGCTCTTCATAGTCACTGTAGATATCTGAGAGAGAGAGATTTGACAAGACATCTGCAACCAATTCATCAAAATCTCTCTTTTCGGCAAACATCTCCTCAAAGAGCCTAAAGATAAAATCACTGTCAGAGATAAATGAGATGAAGTTTTTGGAAAAGCCGAGTTTGGCTATATCTATACTCTCTACAGCTCTGTATAGATAAACAGCTCTTAAATTTTTGTCTATAAATATTTTGCCATCTACTACTATAGATTTGGAAATAAACTCATCTATTGTGTATAGCTTGGGAAGCAGTCCCTCCGGTGCATTAGAGAGATACTCTCTTATGCTTCTATGAGTAGAAAATACTATCGCTTTCAATATCTGTCCTTTCAAAAACTCCCGCTTCTTTATTCTTTTTTATTCTGTTGTATGGTAATACAAGTCCTTGCATAGCAATATATACTCCCTCGGATATTAATGATACAGCACTCAAAGCCGATGCAAGATTTGCGGTAGCTTCTATCTTGTCTATCGAAAAAGGCACCATGGCACCGGTAAAGATAATTTTTTTATCTTTGAGCCTATCTGCAATATATTCGGCACTGATATCCATTGTATCGGTTCCATGCACAATGATAATATACTTTTGTTCAGACTCTTCTGTTTTTTTTAGAAGTATCTCTCTATCCTCATCTGTCATATCCAGACTGTCTTTATATATTACTCCTTCTGTTTTAACCCTTCTTTTTAATGGAGGCAATGTTTTTAATATTTTCTCTATTGCAGTATTTGATTTTGGTACTCTCAATTCACCCTTTACAGGGTCATATACTTTGTTGAAAGTGCCTCCGGTATTTATAATTAAAATTTCCATTTAAATCCTCCATTTACGAATAATCAATAATCTATTGTAACCCAAACCATGTAAGTAAAATATTTTTATATGGAAACCAAGCAAATGACCATTTGGCAAATTTCAAAAAGACAATATATACAGAGGCATAGTATATAAGAATCAAATCAGTTGTCAGCCAATATGGAATAATCCTATCCATCAATACAGGCATTCTGGTCCATACTACTACCTGAAGAGGAATGAAATAGAGTGATATTCTATCTACTGCCGTGGATGCAAACCATACCAACCCCATTGCAATTACTGAACCGATTGACATCATATACCACATCTGGTAACTTGTAGGATAAACTCTTTTCCACTCCTTTCTGAAATAGAAGAAAAACATAGCCGGTATAAGATTCATCAAGATTCTAATCAAAGCACCTGATGAGCTCATTCCACTTTTTACATATTCATTTATATAATGCTCCTCTCTGCCTGCTACAAATGCTTCATAAACTCCAATCAGTATAAATGCTCCTGCCAAAAATTTCAAATATCTGTTCTTACCATGTTGAAACATTCCCATACCGGCAATAATTACTGCTGATTTGTGGAACATCACTGCAAAAGATACAAGGAGCAAAAATCGGATAAATCTTCCTTCATTCAACACAGCCAATGCCCACAAAATGATACCCAAAGCTATACCTTGTCTCACATATCCCATAGCTACTGCCAGTCCAGTATAAGCCATTATTATTACCATTCCAAGCCAAGGATTGTTTAACTGCCTGATAAATCTGACTACACCATACATAAATATAGCCGCACCGATTAAATTAACCATATGGACATCCCACCCCATACGGCTGACCCAAACCTGAAGCAACCAGTATGCCGGATCTCCGTGGTGAAGAGCTTCTGAGTATGTCATATAGTATGCTTGACGCTCAAACATATATAAATAATTATACCAATCAGCTCCTACTTCATCTCTAAGACCAATAAATAGGGTATATAGCATCCATACGACAGACCATGCTACAGCACTGTTCCAAGGTCTGTTTTTGGGTTGCATTACAGCTATCATTGCAGGGAAGAAAAATGCAAGAAAATAGTGTATCATCTTATACCCAGTCTGATAAAATTTTTAATATATTCTACAATTGTAGGATGATACCAGAGTTTGGATGCCAAATCTTTGCTGTATGGCTTAGCTCTGTTTAGAAAAATATCTTCTATAGCTTTTTCAAGCAGCTTAACACCTGCACAAAATTGCAGATACGGATATGTGCAGAAGTTATCTTTTTCAGTAGGTGTGATAGTTTTTTGATAGAGAATACCACCGGTATCTATCCCCTCATCTACCAAATGAACAGTAACTCCGCAATTTTTGATATCTCTATTTGCCAAGGCCCAGTATGCACCATGAACACCTCTGTATTTTGGAGTTATACCGGCATGTATATTAACAAATGGTGCATCGATACTGTTTAAGATTTCAGTAGATACTATTCTGGTTCCATTTAGTATGACTATAGCAGGAGAGATCTGTTTTAAAATCTTTTTACACTCTTTGGAATTGATACTAAAAACTTTTTTTATATCTATATTGCTGTTAATATCTTTTGTAAAACCTGACTTTGTTATAATCTCTCTTATTCTCTTTTGAGATAACCTACAAAGCACTTTGGTATATAGAATAAATACTACCTGTCCTGTAACTTTTCGCCACCCCAGTTTTTTTATTCGTCTTTTAAAAAATTCTGTGTATGATTGTGGATTTTCCATTATCAGTATTATATTTTCATATTTCATTGAGAGATAATTGTATAGCATAATTGTTGAATCATTATCTCTGCCTAAAATAACTATTTTTTTATCACTCATCACTACTCATATTTTTATGATTTTTAATGTTTGAAGAGTATATGATAACAGAGGCACTCATTCCCACTCTTAGCTTGATATCTTTGGGGAGTTTTTTCAAAGAGATACGCACAGGGATTCTCTGAGCTAAGCGTATCCACTGAAATACAGGTTTTACTTTTGGTAGCAGATTTGGACCGGGATTACCGTCAGGCGGAGTAATTCCCCATGCTATAGACTCAACTCTGCCTTTTAAGGGGAGATTTGGATAAGCCATCAGTGTAACTATTGCTCTATTGCCGACAGATATATGTGATATTTCATCTTCTCTGAAAAATCCAAATATCCAAAAACTATTTTTATCTACAAGTGCCAGTATAGGCTTGTTTGCTACTGCCTGGGAGCCTACCTGAAAATTTATATTACTAACCCAGCCGTCGGTTTGGGCATATACTTTGGTTCGTGCCAAATCAAGTTCGGCTTTATTTAGTGATTCTTTAGCTGAGTCTATATCAGCAAGTGCTTTTTGGTAATTGACTCTATTTCTGTTCAAATCTTTTTGACTTACTGCCCCGGAGTCTTGAGAGTATATTTTTTTGACTCTTTCATACTCTATCTTCATACCCTTGGCATTCTCTTTTGCTCTTTTTAATCTGGCCTGGGCTTGTTTGACTTTGAGTATATAAAGAGTTGGGTCTATCTCAAAGAGCAAATCACCCTTTTTTACAGCTTGATTGTCATGAATATAAATTGTAATTACTCTTCCAGTAACTTGTGGTGTAACTTGAATTACCTGTGAGCGAACCTGTGCATCTCTTGTCCATGGATTTTGAAAATAGTCTCTATATTTCTGCCACGCAAACCATCCTGCGGTTACAAAAATACTCACTGTCAATGTTATTTTAACTATAAATATTAATATCTTTTTCATTAATTTATTCCATATTACTAAAAGTGTATCCACAATCTATCTACCAAAATGATATACAAAATCCAAAGTGCCAAAAATATATAACTAGGGGCATAAAACCACCTTGTGATTTTGAGTCTATTCATAATCATAGCTGTTACTCCTGCTAGAATAAACCCCAATACAACAGCAGGTATCACCGGTGAAAAGTATAAATCTCCAATACTTAGCTCATGAGGATAGGGATTACTCATCTACTCCACCCCTTTGGGATAACTGCTCTCTCTTTTGCTAATATTTTACTCCAGTAACCTCTTGCTTTGAGATTATTTATTGTCTCTTTTGACAGATAACTCTTACCCTGAGCTATCTCCCAGCCTCCTCCAAGAGCTTTGTATAGCAAAGCTACCTGCGTGGCAAGTTCTCCTCTAAGGCGTGCATACTGATCTTGATATCTAGTAAGACTCTCTATTGAGCTTAGCAGTCTTTGATATCCTACAAGCCCGTCATTATACTGCCTGATTGAGATATTAAATGACCTTACCGAAGATTTTACCGCAGCTTCACTCTCTTTTAGTTGCTTTAGTGTATATCTGTAATTATCCAAAGCAAAGTATATATCATTTACAGCAGAAAGCACGGCTTTATTATATTTGACAAGACTCTCTTCAAACTGGGCATCTTTTAGTCTTATATTGTTTTTGATTCGACCATACTGAAGTATATTCCAACTAAAACTAGGTCCTGCTACTACACTGATTTTGGAAGATACAAAAATTGGATCCGGATTGATATACCCTATACTTCCAAGCAGTGTAAAACTAGGATACAAATCAGCTTCTGCCATACCTATTTGGGCACTTCTAGCATGAGCTTGATATTCAGCAAATCTCACATCCGGACGACGGGTAATCAACTCTGCATCTATTTTACAGTGAGGCTCAAAGTGAGCAGTAGGGATTATGGAGTATCTAAAGATATTACTATTATTTTCTTTGAGCTGTATCATCCCTTTTTTCTTGACAATATAGCTGTTTAGTGTATCATGATAACTGCCTGGCAGATACTTTTGCACCTCATCTGCCCTCAGTCCCAAAAGAGTAGCCAGAGCATTTCGTGCTTTTATTTGTGATAGCTTGATACTGTATAAAGCTCCTTTTGTAGAGTGCAACTGAGTGAGTGCCTGACGCATATCCAGCTCTGAGACATTGCCTGAGTTAAACTGTATCTTGGTGACTTTTACCACATACTCTTGAATTGCTATATTCCTTTTGGCATAAGCTATCCTCTCCTGGGCCGTTCTATATGCTATATAGTTTCTTGCAGTTTCTGAGATGATTCTGATTAGAATATCATTATAAGAGGCTATAGAAGCCATGAGATTGGCAGAGGCTGATTCGGTGCCTCTGGCATATTTGCCCCACAAATCCAGCTCCCAACCCAAATCAAAGCCCATAGTTGATATATTCCGTCTTTGTCCTTTGTTGCTGTCATTTAGTGTAACACTGCCTGATACCTGCTGAAGCTGAGGAAATGCCATACCTTCACTGATACCAAGAGCAGCTCTGGCTTGAAGTATTCTCAACCCGGCACTTTGCAAATCAAGATTTTGTCTGTATGCCAACTGCACCAGTCTATTTAGATTTTTATCTTTGTATATATGCCACCAGTTTGCCAGATGAGGGTCTTTTTTATATCTTTTGTCTCTCCACTTTTTTGGGATTTTACTACTTTTTGGAGTCTTGAAATCAGGACCTACCGACGCACACCCTCCAAGTATCACAGATGTAGTGCCTGTTACTAAAAACTTTAAAAAGTCTCTTCGTTTCTGTTTCAAAAATGACTCCATTTTAATTGCTCCAATCCCGCTTTTGCCCTCATCTTCTCACTTTTTAAAAGAGTCTCTTCAAAGAGTTTTTTCAGTGTGATATATTCAGAGATGTTTGATATATCTTTGGCTGTATAATCTTGCAGATTTAAATTACTTATCATTTTATCCAACTTTTCTACTCTTTGGATTATAAAATCTCTTCTGTTTTGTATATCTTTTGCCAGATAGTTTGATATATCAGTCTCTGTTTCTGCTACTCTTTTTTTGATTTGTGAAAGTTGTGGATTTTTTTGTATAGAGTATCTGAGAGATTCCAACAATTCTGTAATTGTAGAGAGCTTTTTTGTCTCTTTTAGATAACTATTTAGCATTTCATAATCTACTTTACTAAAATACCTCTTATCCAGCTTTGATGCCCATATATGCATCTTTTCAACTGTTGTATATAGCAATGTAATTCTTAATTTATGCAAAGGAGAGTTAAAAGATGAGTTTATACTCCTATTTGCTGTATAGATGATGAGCTTTCTAAAACGATTTTCCAAATCCAAAAAGATTTTTTCGGCTCGATTTGGAAAAGGCAGATAGTTAAATATCAGTAATATCCCCAAAAAGAGATAAAAAATCAACAAAATTGTTATGAAGAGTTGAAAGCTGAAAAACATTGTATTGTCTATAAATTGGAATATAAGCCCAAGTCCGAAAAACAAAGAGAGCATTACCGGTATAAAATAGTATGCAAAAAATATATATAAAAAGATGTATATCCCTAATTGCCACCACTCATGCAACTGTGGCAATACCCACACATAAGTAAGAAATGACACCAAAAAAGAGAAGCTGTAAATAATAATAAGAGCCATAGGATTAAGTGGAGTATATATTATCAATAGACTCATTGAAAATGCCATAGCTGCTACCATATACCCTTGGGGAGTATTTATAAAATACCACAAAGCCAATCCACTCCAAAATATCAAAATCGTTGTAAAGGTGGCTTTGATATCATCAGGGTCTCCCCATACAAATCTTTTTAGCTTATGTTTTATATTGATTTGCAGTGTATCATCTATACTCGGTTGCGATGAATGGATACGATTTAATTGCTCCAAAAGTTCTATAAATACATTTTGAAGATGCTTTAACTCCTCTACAAGAGTGATAAGATGAGCCTTTTGAAGAGTATCAAAACTCTTTAATGCTTCTTTATTAATAATTATTTCTGTTTTATTGGGAAGCTCTATTTTGTGAGGTTTTTTCATATAGGATTCAAACTCTTGTATCATATTTGAAATATTATCAATACTTTTTTGAATACCGGCAGATACTCTGAAGAGTTTGTCTTTATATATATCGTATTTCAAAAGTGAGAGTTTTTCCATTATACGGTTGATACTGTATATACTGTTTAATAGAAGTTCCCATCTTGCTGTATCAAATGCTATCCCTGCTGGATATTGGGTATCTCCAAATCTGATTGCATTTTCCAGAGTATGCTCTTTTTCTTTGATACTGTTTGGCTCAAAAGAGAAGTTATTTTGGAGATTTTCTACAAACTTTTGCCACTCTTTTGAGAGTGATATTGCACTATCTATACGGCTGTATTGACTCTTGTTTGGCATAATATAGATATTTATCACAGCATAGACAAATATTCCAAAAATTGTGGACCAGCTTCTGTCTATGGCATATATAACTCTGTCATCTACCGAGCCGTTGTTATATATAAGCACCATTACCATAAGCATTATCATCCATATACTTTTATCACCCTGCCAAGAGTAATATAGATATACGATTATAGCTCCGGCTATAGAAAGAGCTATAAAATAGAGTGTAGTATCCTGAGGAAATAGTGCTATAAATAATAGACCCAGCAAAGCACCTGCAACAGTGCCTAATACTCTAGCTACACCTTTGCCTAAACTCTCTTTGAGAGTAGTAGCTGAAGCTATGACCATTATTGCAATTGGTCCCTGATATGGCTGAGACCACGACATCCACATAGCTACCATATATGAAACTGTCACAGCAAGAGCTGTTTTGATGGCAAAATAGGCTTTTGGAGAGAGCATAGATAGAGTGGATTTTTTTTTGATACTTTCAGTAGCACTCAATCTTTGTCACTCCTGTTTTGAGTCAAGTCACTATCTTTGAGGTTAATTAGACTTGAGACAAATATTGCCATATAAAAGACTCCGGCAACTGCTTCCATATATACGATAAATTCAGCTATATGATTAGCCGGAGAGATATCACCGTATCCCAGTGTTGTGAGTGTGACAAAACTGTAATAAGCAACCCTGGAAAAGAGTGTCCTCCAATTTTCTATATCTATACCGTTAAATGAAGTCGGATCAAAAAGCAAAAGTATCATATACAGCGTTGTCCAAATCAGACCGATTAGCAGATAGAGTGAGAGTGAGCCGATAATTTTGTTACTATCTACTTTGCCTTCAAAAAGAATCTTTTTTACACTCAATTTAAATGCTCCGATAAAAGATGCCAACATAAGCACAAGTATTAAAACAGCACTCCATTTACTCGGATATATTCTCCACAGCAGATTTAAAACACCCAGAAAAAGAGCCAGAGTATATGCAATTCTTTTGATATTGATATTTGTATGCAGACTCTTTAGACCCAAAATAAGCATAGCTACAGATATAACAGAGAAGATATCCTCTCCTACACTTCCTGGAAAGTCATCACTGACTGCACTGCTAAAAAGCAGTATGCTAATAGCAATCAGAAGATATATGAAGTTGTTTTTATCATTGATTTGTTGCAGTTTAGGCATCTTTTATTTTTAATTTATCTATTCTCTTCTATCCACTTTTGCATCTTTTCTATCTGCTTTTTTGTAGATGATACAGAGGTTCCACCCTCTGAATTTCTAGCATTCATACTGGATATATTATCAAGAACACTACAAGCATCTTCATCTATTCTGCTATCTACACTTTTTAGCTCATCTATGCTCATTTGAGATATATCTTTTCCCAACTCTTCGGCAAAATTGACTACATTTCCCACGATATGATATGCATCTCTAAATGGCAACCCTTTGACTTTGACCAGGTAATCAGCCAAATCTGTGGCACTGAGATGACCTTTTGCACAGGCATTTTCCATTGCTGTTTTATTGACTTGCATCTCATCTAGCATCTCATTTAAGACTCTCAATGAAAGCTCAGCAGTCTTTACACTGTCAAAGACTCCCTCTTTATCCTCTTGAGTATCTTTATTGTAAGCTAGAGGTAACCCTTTCATAACCGTAAGCAAAGATATCAGATTGCCGTATGCCCTGCCTGTTTTACCTCTAAGAAGCTCAGGGATATCCGGGTTTTTCTTTTGAGGCATAATAGAGCTTCCGGTGGCATGTTTGTCAGAGAGTCTAATAAATCCAAATTCACTTGTGCTCCAGAGTATCAACTCTTCACTCAAACGGCTTATGTGCATCATCAAAACTGAAATATTAAAGAGTATTTCCAATGCAAAATCCCTGTCACTTACGCTATCAAGACAATTTAGCGTAGGCTCTTTGAAGCCAAGTCTATTGCTTGTCTCTTGTCTGTCTATTGGATGAGGAGTTCCGGCAAGTGCTGCACACCCCAAAGGTGAGTAATTGTTTCTCTCAAAGGATTCTGTAAATCTCTCATAATCTCTTTTGAACATTGAAGCATAAGCCATCATATGGTATCCGAAATTTATAGGCTGAGCATGCTGTAAGTGCGTCATTCCCGGTAAGAGTGTATCGGTATTGTTATTGGCAATATCGGTAATGGTCTCTATCAAATCCATCAAAAGAGAAGCTATCTCTTTATCGTGTCTGAGAACATACATTCTAAAGTCTACCGCTACCTGGTCATTTCTGCTTCTTGCGGTATGGAGTCTCTTTCCGGCATCTCCTATCTTGGAGGTTAGTCTGCTCTCAATAGCCATGTGAATATCCTCTTCACCGCCATCTAGTGTGAATATTCCCTCTTCTATCTCTTGAAGTATCTCTTCAAGACCATTTTCTATATCTTCATAATCTTGTGGAGTGATAATTCCCTGCTTCATCAGCATATATGCATGAGCTTTGGAGCCTTTGATATCTTCTTGATATAGTTCTTTGTCAAAGGGGAGAGAGTCATTGAGTTCTTTTAGCAGTTTGGAACTCTCCTGTGATATTCTTGCAGATGCTATCTTTTTAGCCATAAAAATTCTCCTGGATATTTATTATCTTTGTTTATTTATATACTATTTTGCTTCACTTTCATAAAATAGTGTCTGCTCTGAATGCTCATCCATAGCCGGTACACCCTCGATAGAGTATGGAATATCTTTACCATTATCAAATAGAACCATAAGAGAGTATTTACAATCCTTACAGACCATTATAATTTCACCTTTGCCATATATTGTGCATTCTACCCTGTCTCCCTCTTGAGCATTTTCAAAATATGCCATAATATATCTCCTCTCTTTTTAGATTTATTGTTATACTTTTGAACTGTCTATCTCTATAACTGTATGGACATTTCCTCTGGGATTGAAATCCGCTTTGATTTTCATCCACTTTGGCTTTAGTTTTCTATAGAGTGTATCATAAATCTCATTTGCTGTATTTTCATGTGATATATATCTATCTATAAAAGTGTTTATATAGAGTTTTAGTGCCTTTAGCTCAATAACCTTCTCATCAGGTATATAGGATAGATAAATTGTAGCAAAATCCGGATATCCGGACCTTGGACATCTGCACATAAATTCAGGTAACTCAATATCTATTGTATAATTTTTTTTATGCTCATTTGGCCAAAAATTCTCTTCATTATCAATATTAAACTCTTTTATCTCTTTTTCACCATATTTCATATTTTTTTCTCCTTATCTATTGGATTATACCGGGATATCAATTCATCTTCATTCAATACTCTGGATACAGAAAATCCTTGAATATAATCTATATTCATCTTTTCCAATACTCTTATAGTCTTTTCATCATCTACCCATTTGGCAATTGTCTGGATATTAAGCTCTTTTACCATTTTGACAAGAGATGAGAATATAGATATATGTTTCTCATCATTTATATTGGATATATATTCTCTGTCAAACTGCACAATATCAAAATTGAAATATTTTATATACTCCATAGAAGCATTACTGGAGCCAAAATTATCAAGACAAAATTTAAAACCGTGTTTTTTTAGAGAGGATAATATTCCAAGATAGCTCTCAAGTCGATGATGAGTCTTTTTTTCATACAGCTCTATAATAATTCTGTTTGCATCTACCTTTTTTTCATTGAGACTTTCTACCATCATTTCATGAAAACTTTTTTGTCTCAGAGAAAATGGAGAGAGATTGAAACTAAATGATATATTTTTATCTACAAGAGGGATAATCTCCAAAATTTTGTTATATATAATCGTGTCATATTCCAAGCCCAAATCATGCCTGTTGATTACAGGAAGAAAATGCCTTGGCAAAAGAGTCTCTCCATCTTTTGATTTTAGTTTTACGGATATTTCATATATCTCTATTACTCTGCTTGAGAGTCTCATAACAGGTCTGAAATATAGTTCAAGATTTTCTTTAGAGAGAGATTCTACAATTTTTTGCTCATTTTCGGATAGTTTAAGAGAGTTTGGAATGGTTTTTTCTTTTTCTGTCAAACGGCAGGGTGTATTTAGCAAGTCTCTTAATTGCTCTATTGCCTTGTCAGGGTCACTGTCACTGTATGCTATCAGCGTATATGAATACTCTACATCTATACCATCGTGGGATGAATGACTATCTACAAATCTCTCAAGTAACTCTTTGGTTTTAACAGGCTCTAGATCTATGGCTATTAGAAACTCAGCGCCAAGTTTTCTACCTATCAATGGGTGTTTTGATGACTCTACAAATAAAAATCTGTTTAATTTTTCAGTGATATCTTTTAAAAGTCTGTCTGTTCTTCTAATACCGTAAACTTCATTTATTACACTTAAATTATTTACTTTTAGAGCAGCCAGTGTCTGAGGTGGTTTTTTTTTGATATGTTTGATAAAGTAGTCATATCTGTATCCACTGGTTACTGGGTCTATCAATGACTCTTTTTGACTCTGCTCCAGTGCAAAGTAAATAAAATATACTACTACAAAAATAAGACCACTCATCAATACTACACTTTGAGTATTTAAAGCGATTCTGTTTCCATGGAAGAATACGGCATAAGCCAGTACCAGCACCAGCACCATCACCGGTATTCCAATTCTCAGTGCCAGTTGAAAGTGTCTAGCTCTTTCTTCTTTTACAGACTCAAGCATTATACATCCAAATGTTTCACATCTTTGGCATGGGTCTCGATATACTTTCTTCGAGGCTCTACTTCATCACCCATAAAGAGTTCAAATGTATCACTTGCCTCTTGAGCATCTTCAATAGTAATTTGAAGCAGTCTTCTGTTTTCCGGGTCCATTGTTGTCTCCCACAACTGCTCAGGGTTCATCTCTCCAAGTCCTTTATATCTCTGAATATATGCACCTTTTCTTGCATTTGCTAAAATATCTTCAAGCATCTTTAGCAGATCTTTGCCTTTAAATTCATCAGTTACTCTCTCTTTGATTTTGTCAAAAATATATAGAGCTTCATTGTAGTGAGGATTGGTAAAGAGATTATCATCTACTATAAGCTCCTCCAACCCCTCTTTTGTCTGCACGAAGTAGTGGAGTCTTTCATCATTTACACTGCTGTTTAAGATATTGTATCCCAAATCTTTGATATATCCTCTAAGCTCTTTATCCAGTTCAGAGTTGTTTTTGCCCACTACATCAGGATTTTCAATCATATATCTAAGCACCTCAGCCATCGAAAATCTCTTATCTAGCTCTTTGAGAGTCATTTGATAATAAGCTACCAGTTTGAAAAGTTCTGCCAAATCCTGTTTGCCCATTGTTTCAGACTCTATAGCCGACATACCGTTTTCTATCAAAAAGTCATTGAGAGCTTTGTCATCTTTTAGATATGTCTCATTTTTACCTTTTTTATATCTATATAGAGGCGGTTGTGCTAGATATAGATACCCTTTTTCTACTATAGGCTGTAAGAATCTAAAGAAAAATGTCATAAGCAGTGTCTGAATATGGCTACCGTCCACATCGGCATCAGTCATTATAATAATTTTGTGATATCTCAGTTTATCTTCATTAAACTCATCGCCTATTCCACACCCAAGAGCGGTAATCATATTTTTAATCTCTTCAGATTTGAGAATTTTTTCAAGTCTGGCTTTTTCGACATTGAGAATTTTACCCTTCAGTGGTAAAATAGCTTGAAATACTCTGTCTCTTCCCTGCTTGGCTGAGCCTCCGGCTGAGTCTCCCTCCACCAAATACAGCTCACTCTCAGCGGGGTCTTTGCTTTGGCAGTCTGCCAGTTTACCAGGAAGTGTGCCTACACTCATAGAGTCTTTTCGCTTCACCAAATCTTTGGCTCTTTTTGCCGCTTCTCTACCTTTGGCAGCAAGAAGCACATGATTCATTATGGCTTTGGCTTCGATTGGATTTTCTTCGAGATACTTATTTATCTTTTCATAGGTAAATTTCTGCACCAAAGGACGCACATAACTGCTACCAAGCTTCCCTTTGGTCTGTCCTTCAAATTGAGGCTCCGGGACTCTTACTGATACTACTGCTACAAGCCCCTCTTTGGTATCTTCACCGCTTATTTTTGTATTTTTCTCTTTGGCATTGGCATTTTTGGCTATATAGTTGGATATTGCTCTTGTAAGTCCAGCTCTAAATCCGGCTTCGTGTGTTCCGCCGTCTGCTGTTTTGATATTGTTTACAAAGCTTAGCACTTTGTCACTGTCAGCATTTTGATACATAAATGATATATCCATCTCTATATCATCAGCTTTGCCCTCAAAGAGTTGAGCTGAGCTTAGTGGCTCTTTGGTGTGCATATCTTCTACAAATTGTCTGATACCACCTTCAAAGTGATAAAGCTCTTTGAGTCCGTTTCTCTCATCTCTGAAGTCTATTGCAATCTTTGGATTCAGATATGCCAACTCTTTGAATCTTTTGCTGAGTATCTCATCTTTAAACTCTACAGTTTCGGTAAATATTGTCTCATCTGGCCAAAACTCTATCTTTGTCCCTTTTTTGCGTGTGGTTCCTGTTACTTCAAGAGGAGTTACAGGTATTCCCTTTTCAAACCACTGCTCATATATTTGACCGTCTCTGAATATTGTCATATGAAGCTTTTTGGATAGTGCATTTACTACTGATACTCCAACACCGTGCAGACCACCGGAGACTTTATATGTATCTTTGTCAAACTTACCACCGGCATGCAATACAGTCAAAACTACTGTTGCAGCCGGAATTTTCTCTGTAGGGTGTTCAGCTACAGGAATACCTCTACCGTTATCTTCAATAATCGCTGAGCCGTCTGTTGTAAGAGTTACTTTGATTTTGTCGCAGTATCCTGCCATAGCTTCATCGATAGAGTTATCGACTACTTCATAGATTAGATGATGAAGCCCTTTGACAGAAGTATCTCCGATATACATACCGGGTCTTTTTCTGACAGCTTCCAATCCTTTTAAGACTTTAATATTACTGGCACCATATTCAGGCATATTTTCTCCCATTTTTAAACATTTATAATTTATATATTTCAATTAATAAATATTATACCCAATAGGAGATAAAAAAGAGGGATTTTACAAATAAATATGTGGAGTTTGCTTTGGCAAGGGTATATCAGTTTAAACCAATATACCAATAACCAATAGACTAATTACTATTTTTTATTTTATCTTCTGCGAGAGTTGCCTCTGTTTCCGCCTCTACCGCTTCTGCCACCGGAGCGTGAATTTCTTCCTCTGCCCCTTCCTCTGTTTCTGCCTCTGTTTTTGTCATCTTTTTCATATTTGAGTCTTCTGTAAAGCTCTTTTATCTCATCTTCACTTTTACCTATACTGTCGGCTCCTTGTGAGTTATTACTCTTTGCAATCATACTCACTAGTTTACAAGCTATTGTAGTAAGGTCAAAATCCTCTTTGAGTTTTTCAACAATATCATAAGATGAGGCATCTACTTCAGTAGAAGCAATTTTGGATATCAAATCTTCACTCTTTTTCTCCTGCACATCACCCAAATCCGGTATAAGTCTGCTCTGCATAGTTGCACCGATACTTTTGGCGATTCTATCAAGTGATTTAAACTCTTGTGGAGAGATTATTGATATTGCAGTTCCCTCTTTACCGGCTCTTCCTGTTCTTCCTATTCTATGCACATAACTTTCACTGTCAAACGGGATATGATAATTAAATACATGGCTTACATCATTTACATCCAAACCTCTGGCTGCCACATCAGTAGCAATAAGCAGATCAAGTTTACCGTTTTTAAACTCTCTGATTACCACCTCTCTTTGTCTTTGATCCATATCACCGTGCAACCCTTTGGCTCTGTATCCCTGGGCATTGAGATGGTCTCTGAGTCTATCAACCTCTTTTTTCATTCTACAAAAGACTATACTTTTAGTCGGATTTTTAAAATCCAGCAATCTAATAAGTGCATCATCTCTTTCATGCTCATCTACTACAAAAAAGAGCTGTTTTATATGGTCATTTGTAACCTCTTTGCCTGTAACACTTATCATTTCAGGCTCTTTTAGGATATTTTGAGCCAATTTTTTTATCTCTTTGGACATAGTGGCAGAAAATAGCAATGTTTGTCTATTGGTTGGCAAATATGTAAAGATTTTTTTAATATCATCCAAAAATCCCATATCAAGCATCTCATCAGCTTCATCAAGTATTACAAATTTGGGTGATATTTTTATCTTGCCACTCTTCAATAGATCAATGAGTCTACCTGGAGTTGCTACCACAACAGAAGCATTTTTGACATGCTCAATTTGTCTATTGTAAGATGTTCCACCATAAACAGTGGCAGTTCTTATATCCATAAATTTACCAAATCTATAAATCTCATCACTTACCTGAGTAGCCAATTCACGCGTAGGCACAATAACAAGAGCTTCTACTCCATCATTAGCACTCATCATATTTAAAACCGGCAGTGCAAATGCTGCTGTTTTACCTGTGCCTGTATGGGCTTGAGCTACAATATCTTTGCCGGACATTACTACCGGAATTGCCTCTTTCTGCACCGGACTTGGCTCTTTGAAACCTGCACTATCTATGGCTTTACGCAACTCATCTCTAAATTTAAAATCACTAAATGTCATTATTACTCTTTCGGGGTATCAAACACTACATAATGACACACCCGATTTGCATTAAAGCTGTTAAGAAATTTTTTGGAGGATTATTTTATCGACACACTATTTCAAAAACGCAGGAGTTGCCGGTATGTTATGTTCATACCAAATTTTATTTTGTAAGCAGATTATAGCCTTAAAGAGATAGTGTGTCAAGACGCATAAATATTAATATCGGATATAATTACATATAAAGTATATTCACAAAAGGGAAAATATGGATTTTATCAGTAAATATTCAGATAGGTGGAAAACTGCTATTGTTATCTTAATAGCTGTTATTGCCATAGGTATAGCAGATAATAGATTTTTAACTTGGCTGTTTTTAGGAGTAATATACTTTTTTGCAATAGGTGAGAGTGAGAGATTATTATCTATAAATAGCTATAACCCTTTTATCTATGCCGGTGTTATATGGATGCTTACCCCTTTTTATCCACACCCTACAGATTTAATATTTGCTTCATTTGTAGTGGGTGCTTCTATCTTGGCATATAAAAAAGTAAATAGTTTCAAAGAGCTTATAACGCTTCTATATCCAACTGCTGGGATTTTATTTGCATGGCAATTATATATAGAGTATGGAATGAAGTCTCTTCTTTGGCTTTTGATTATTGTAGCTCTTAGCGATATTGGAGCATTCTATACAGGTAAAAGCATAGGCAAGAGACCATTTTCTCCTACCTCTCCCAATAAGACACTTGAAGGGGTAGCCGGAGGTGTGATATTAGGCACAATAGGTGGAGCCTTTATGATGATAGGCACATACAATATCTTTATCAGTGCTTTTATTATCGCTTTTGCCACATCATTAGCCGGAGTATTTGGGGATCTGTTTGAGAGTTACCTCAAAAGAGAAGCAGGGGTAAAAGATAGTGGAGATATACTCCCCGGACATGGTGGGATACTTGATAGAGTTGATGGGTATCTGTTTGCCTCTATTGCTCTATATACACTTTTGAAACTTAGTGGCTCATAAGATGAATAGTAGTATTGTAATTCTTGGCTCAACTGGCTCTATTGGAGTAAATACCCTCAATATCTGTCGCCGTTTTGGTATAGAGGTGGAGGCTTTGGCTGTAAATGGGGGCAATATCCCTCTGCTAAAAAAGCAGATAGAGGAGTTTAAGCCCAAATTTGTAGCTATATCCGATAGCAGTGTAGCAAAGCAGATAAATCATCCAAATAAATTTAGCGGTAAAAGTGCAGTAAGTGATATGCTAGATGAGGTATCATCTAATCTTATTGTAAATAGTATGGTAGGTTATGCCGGGCTAAAGCCTACTCTAAAAGCTCAAAAACTTGGAAAAAGAGTAGCACTTGCTAATAAAGAGTCTCTTGTTGTAGCAGGAAGCTTTATAGATACAAGCTCAATTACCCCTATTGATTCAGAGCATTTTGGGCTTTGGTATCTACTAAACAAAAGAGTCCCAAAGAGGCTTATAATCACTGCAAGTGGCGGAGCTTTTAGGGATTGGGATATAGATGATATATATAAAGCTAAATATGAAGATGCCCTAAAACACCCAAACTGGTCAATGGGAGATAAAATTACAATAGATAGTGCTTCTATGATGAATAAACTATTTGAAGTCTTAGAGGCTAAGTGGCTATTTGGAAGTGATAATATAGAGGCATTTATAGAGAGACAATCTATTATCCATGCTCTAATAGAGTTTAAAGATGGCTCAACCACTGCCCATATTGCCGGTGTTGATATGAAGCTACCTATTGCATTTGCTATTTTAAATAGTGTTGATGAAGAGATTTTGCCACATATTGAGCCAACAAAGATACAAAATATATCTTTTGAAGCAATAGATACAAATAGGTATCCCCTTTGGCAATTAAAAAGTGAAATATTAAACAATCCAAAATCTGGAGTTGTATTAAATTCAGCCAATGAAGCATCTATGCAGATATTTAAAAATGGAGCATGCAGTTTTGGACAAATGTGCAGTAAGATTTTAGATGCTTATGAAAAATTTGCCCACAAAGTTCCAAATTCAATAGAAGATGTATTTGAGATAGATAAAGAGGTTAGAAGTTATGTCAGATAGAGTTTTGATTTTGCATGGTTGGGGAGGGAGTGATTATCCCCATTGGCAAGCAATATTAGCCACTAAGATAGCCAAAAATTATGGGACTGTAAGCTTTCCACTTATTCAGCATCCACACTTCCCTCACTTAAATAGATGGAAAAAAGAGATATTAAAGCATCTAGAAAAATTTACTCCAGATATTGTAGTGTGCCACTCTTTGGCAAATACCCTTTGGCTTCATCTATGTAGTGAAATGAAAGCTCCTCATATAAAAAAGCTATATATGGTATCACCACCAAGCATTCATACTAAGCATGATATCTTAAAAAGTTTTTTTCCTGCTCCTTTGCCAGAGTCTCTAAATGCTGATAGTGTTAAATTTGCCGTATCAGATAATGACCCATGGGTGAGTGTAGATGAGGTTAAAGAGTTGGCAAATAGATATAATGCATCTTTACATATTGAGCCAAATGGCGGACATTTAAATATAGAGAGCGGTTTTGGAGAGTGGGAGTGGATAGAAAAGGAGATAATATATAATGATTGAAAAATTGCCAGATAGTGGATTGCTCTTATCGATAGAGTCAAGTTGTGATGATAGCTCATTGGCTCTTACTGATATAGATAGTAAAAAATTGATACTTCATAAAAAGATATCTCAAGAGATAGAACACTCCCATTATGGAGGGGTAGTTCCAGAACTTGCCAGCAGACTTCACGCTGTAGCTTTGCCAAAACTCTTAGAATCGACTCTTTCATATATGAAAGATATCACAGCAGTAGCAGTTACAACTGGACCTGGATTATCTGTAACGCTAAATGAGGGTGTAATGATGGCTAAAACAGTAGCTAAACTTCAAAATATCCCCGCTATTGGAGTGCATCACTTAAAGGGGCATATATATTCACTTTTTATAGAAAAAGATACCAAATTCCCAATGCTTAGTATAGTGATATCCGGTGGCCATACAATGGTAGTAAAAGTCAAAAATATAAACAGTATGGAGATTTTGGCAACTACAATGGATGATAGTGTAGGGGAGAGTTTTGATAAGGTAGCTAAGATGATGGGCTTAGGATATCCCGGAGGTCCAATTATAGAAGCACTTGCATCAAAGGGAGATGCTTCACGCTTTCCAATGCCTGTGCCACTTCGCAACTCTCCACTGATAGCTTTTTCCCTATCTGGGCTTAAAAATGCAGTAAGACTCACTATTGAGAAACTTGGAGGCAAAGAGCAACTCACAGAGCAAGATATGCATGATATTGCAGCATCTTTTCAAAAAGCAGTAATTGAGCATCTAATACAAAAAATCAAAAAGATAGTAGCAAATGAAAAAGAGATTAAAGATGTATCTATTGTAGGAGGAGCCGGTGCAAATTTGGCTATCAGAGAAGCTTTTGAGAATCTATGTAATCAATATGGTAAGAGACTCCATACAGTAAAATTGGAGTATTGCTCAGATAATGCAGCTATGATAGGCAGATGTGCAATAGATATGCTAAAGTATCCAACTGAAGATATCTTTAATTTAAAAGTAACTCCAAGCAAGAAGTTAAGTAGTGGTATGAAATTATAATTTATAACTCTTGCATATTAAGAGATTTCATACCATAGTGTTTTTGTAGATATGAGTAGTGTGTTAGTATTTTTTCTAAATTTTTAAGATTTTGATTTAAGTTTACTCCGAAGTTATGAGGATGCCACCATAGATGAAAATTTTTATTCTCCTTTACAGCACTACTCATGGCATCTTTTATTCGTTTGATTTTTAGTGGCTCTAAGTATTTAAGTCTATTTGAATATGGACGAAGAAATATTGAGCTTTTTAATTCTATAAGTTGATTATTTTTAGTTACACTAGAGTGATGATATCCAGATAGATTTATATAGGTATCAATTAATCTATAAACTCTTAAAAATATCCCCTTGTTACTCTCTCCATCTCTATATGTCCAATGTGTCGGATTGCCTCTGTATCTTTTTATCTCTGTATGTTTCAAAATCTGAAGGCTCTTTTTATGAGTATGATTTCGTGGCAGAATAAGAGACTTAATCTTATATCCATCTCTTGCAAATAGCTCTATGGCTTTTTCTATATCAGCTTTGAAAGCTGAGGGATTGATTTCGGGTTCATCTATATAGTAGTGGCTGTATGTATGTGTAGCTATCTCTTGATAGGGGGTGGAGGATATTTTATCTATTAAATTTGGAGCAAAATGCATTTTAAGTATTTCATTATCTGTTGTGCCTTTCATCTTTTTGATATAATCATATGGAGATAGATTATCATTTAAATAGCTAGGTAAAATACTAGGTATTTCTATCTCATCAAAGTTATTATATTTTAAAAATCCTACTACTCCCCATGTAGCATGAATTTCATACTCTTTAAAAAGTTTTAATATCTTTGGTATAGCTATATGAACACCTAAGAGATTATCTTTATACTCATTTAGGGATACAATATCTCTCATTCCCCAATATAGTTCAAAATCTAGTGAAATTATAAAGCTACTCATTTTTTATCTTTAGTTGCTAATTTTATTATTTCATCAGATGTATGTTTCCATGAAAATTTTGAAAGGTATTGTTTATTGTTAATTGAAAAATTTTGATTTAAATATTTAGATATTGTTTCAGCCAAGTAATTATTATCTTTTTCAATATCCAATACCAAACTCCAAGGTGGAGCAATTTCTTTACAAGCACCTTTGTTAGAGACAATAATTTTTTTATTATATTTTGCTGCTTCAACT
>WFNP01000065.1 GCA_015488535.1 Nitratifractor sp. | reverse complement strand
ATATAATATTATCAATATAATATCAGTGGGACTTGAAGAGTCCCACCCTTTGACTATTCCCACTCTATTGTAGCAGGTGGCTTTGAGCTGATATCATATACTACTCTGTTTATTCCATCAATCTCATTGATAATTCGTCTTGAGATATTTTCTAAGATATCATGAGGAATATGGGCAAATGTAGCGGTCATTCCATCAACTGATTCTACCATTCTGACACATACTGTATTGTCATAAGTTCTGTTATCACCCATTACACCTACACTCTGGACATTTAACAAGACTGTAAAGGCCTGCCATACTTTATCATAATATCCACTTGCTCTCAGCTCTTGTTGCATAATATCATCGCTTTCTCTAAGCAGTCTCAAGGCTTCTTCATTCACTTCTCCCATTACTCTGATAGCAAGTCCCGGTCCGGGGAATGGATGTCGTCCTATCATATGTTTTGGCAGTCCAAGTTCAAGTCCGAGTTTTCTTACTTCATCTTTGAATATCTCTCTAAGAGGCTCTACCAACTCAAAAGTCATCCAATCAGGCAATCCCCCTACATTGTGATGAGATTTGATAGTCTTTGAAGGTCCCTTTACGCTAACTGATTCTATGACATCAGTATAGAGGGTGCCTTGAGCCAGAAAGCTGACTTCATCTGCATGTTTTTTGGCTTCTTTGTCAAATACTTCTATAAATGTCTCACCGATAATTTTTCGTTTCTGTTCAGGGTCTGTAATGCCCTTGAGTCTGGTTAAAAACTCTTTGGAAGCATCTACTGTAATGAGGTCTATTCCCAACTGTCTAAACATATCTTGCACTTGGATGGCCTCATCTTTTCTAAGTAATCCTGTATCTACAAATACGGCTATCAGATTATCACCTATTGCTTCATGAAGTAAAGCAGCTACAACAGAGCTATCTACTCCTCCGCTTACTCCACATAATACCTTTTTGTCGCCTACCTGTTTGTGAATTTCATTAATTTTTTCTTTTGCAAATGAACCCATATTCCAGGTGCTGTCACACCCACAGATATATTTGGCAAAGTTTTTGAGCATCTGTGTGCCATATACAGAGTGATGCACTTCTGGATGGAATTGAAATGCATATATTTTACGCTCCTCATTTGCAATAGCAGCGTGAGGTGAATTGTCACTGACAGCTATTGTGTTAAAGCCTTCTGGAAGTTTCTCTACTCTGTCACCATGGCTCATCCATACGATTGAATTGTCCGGCACATTTTTAAATATAGGTGATTTCTCATCTGTAATATGGAGTTTGGCTTTGCCATACTCATGATGGTCAGCCGGGATTACTTCTCCTCCAAAGTGTTGAGAGATTAGTTGCATACCATAACATATTCCAAGTATTGGCACTCCAAGCTCCCAAACCCCTTCATCTGGATGATATGCATCATCTGCATAGACTGAAGCTGGACCACCTGAGAGAATGATACCCTTTGGTTTTCTGGCTTTGATATCTGCTATTTTTTCTCTAAATGGCACGACTTCGGTATATATACCGCTCTCTCTTAGTTTTCTGGCTATCAACTGTGTATATTGAGAGCCAAAATCCAAAACGACTATTGGGACTTCTTTCACGATTATCCTTTGATAAAAAGTTTAATGTTATTTTATCCTAAAAAAAGGTTATTTGATTATAAAGTTTATGATGCATTGAGCGTTTGAACCATCTCCCACTCAAAATTACTTATATTTTTAGCTTCCCTGTCAAACTCAATTCCAACCAAATATATATCTTTGTTTTCACTTAGATACTTTTGATGATAAGCTCTATTTTTAATCTGCTCCAAAGCCTCGCCACTTCCAACCTTAAACTCAATGATATAAATTTTATCAATTATAAACAGAGTCATATCAACTCTGCCTCTGTTTGTAACATCTTCGGCTATAATTCTAACTCCCAAAGATGCTAAATAGGCATAAATTACACTGGCATAATACCCTTCAAATTCACCTATCTCATTTTTGACATAGTTGTTATATGGAATTGAGGCAAAGAGTGAAGAAAGACTATTTTTAAACTCTTCTAAATTACTGTCTCTTAGTGAATAAAATAGTGAAGCTCTTTTGGGGTTATCTACTTTTTTTGTTAGATATTTGATAATGAGTTTATTTAGAGATATTTGCACCTCTTTATTTGGCACTCTTAATTTATAATTTGTGATTTTATCAAAATCTAAAAATTTACTCTCTATTGTCAAATATCCAGCTTGATATAGTAATACCTCTAATTGTAAATCCTCTATGTCAAAACTATTTAATAAATCTTTGCTTATTGTGATATTTTCCAATTCAGGGATATAATAGTTATTACCTTTTAACATCTCAATTAGTGAATAACTTTGACCACTTTCCCACCAATAATTATCAAATTCACCACTATCAAATAGCCTCAATATATCAAAAGGATTATATATTCTGTCTTTTAAAAAATAGTAACCGTTATACCAATCTTTAACTTCATCTACATCAAAATCTTTACTATATTCAAAAAATTCCTCTTTGATATTTTCGTGAGTATATCCGCAAATATTTCCATATTTTGGCATTAGTGAAATATCTACGAGATTATTTAATCCACTAAATATACTGGCTTTGCTAAATTTGGAAATGCCGGTAAGAAATGCAAATTTCAGATATCTGTCATTCTCTTTGAGCTGAATATAAAAGCCTCTTAAAAAGTCTCTGTTTTCTTTGGCTCTGTCTATATTTTCAAGGTTATCTAAGATTGGTTTATCGTATTCATCTATAAGCACTACTACTTTTTGGTTATATTTTTCATAGCACTTTTGAATAAGGTCTCTAAAACACCCTGATGGGATATTACTATTACACTCAATACCGAGTCTTTTTTGATTCTCTTGCATCAATATCATAGCTACTTTTTGAGTAGATTCTAATGTTTTAAAATCTCCACCCCAACTAATC
>WFNP01000064.1 GCA_015488535.1 Nitratifractor sp. | reverse complement strand
GGAGGCAGAACTTCAGTCCTGCACAATGCGGGGTTGAAACCCCGCCTCCTATGCTATATTGTTCAATATAATTTTATCTGCGTAAGGTCAGTTAAAAATTTAGCTTTTTAGAGTGATTAGAGCTTAAACGAGACTCACGTTAATAAAATAGTGTATTGTAAAAACTAGATATATATCTATATCAAACTTTAGTCTTTTTCACTCAATATTTTTAACAAAATACTTGAAAAATACCTTCGTTTAATGTATAATTCCAAAAAAATTATTATCACAGGAGATAAAATTATGGCAAAGCATCAGTTTCAGACAGAAGTAGGTCAATTATTACATTTGATGACTCACTCTCTATATTCAAACAGGGAGATATTTATAAGAGAGTTGGTATCAAATGCAAATGATGCCTTGGATAAATTCAATCATATAAGATTGACAGAAGATAGATTTAAAGATGAGGATTGGAAACCTGAAATCAATATCAAATTAGATGAAGATGACAACTCTATAGCTATTACCGATAATGGTATAGGTATGAATGAAAATGATTTGATAGAAAACCTTGGAACAATAGCAAAATCCGGTACAAAAGCTTTCTTGGAGCAACTTGCAGAAGATGACAAAAAAAACAATAATCTCATTGGTCAATTTGGTGTAGGTTTTTACTCTGTATTTATGGTAGCTGAAAGTGTAGATGTAATATCCAAAAAAGCAGGAGAAGAGACAGCATACAAATTCAGCAGTGACGGCACAGGAGAATTTGAGATAAATCCTGTAATAAAAGATGAGCATGGTACAGTAATATATATCAAGCTCAAAGATGATGCCAAAGAGTTCTTGGATCCTTTTAGAGTCAAGAGTGTAGTCAAAAAATACTCAGACCATATCCCATATCCTATATATCTCAATTATACAGCCGAAGAGATGCAGGGTGAAGGCGAAGATGCCAAGATGGAAAAAGTCAAAAAAAGAGAGCAAATCAATGATGCAAAAGCTCTATGGACACTGCCAAAAAGTGAAATAAAAGATGAAGATTATATAGAGTTTTACAAAACTATCTGGCATGATTTTGAAGAGCCTCTCACATGGATACACAATAAAGCAGAAGGGACACTGGAATATACTACTCTGTTTTATATTCCTGCAAAAGCTCCGGCAGATATCTTTAGAGCAGAGTTTAAACCAGGTGTCAAACTATATGTAAAAAGAGTATTTATTACAGATGAAGAGAAGGAGTTGTTACCTCTGTATCTGAGATTTGTAAGAGGTATCATAGACAGTGAAGATTTACCGCTTAATGTGAGCAGAGAGATATTACAAGAAAACAGAATCCTTGCCAATATAAAACAGGCATCTGTCAAAAAGATACTAAATGCCATCAAAAAACTTGATGAAGATAAATTCAATACCTTCATACAAGAATACAGCAGATTAATAAAAGAGGGAATCTATACAGATCATATAAATAAAGAGACTCTGCTTGAAATAGTCAGATACAAAAGCTCCAAAGTAGAGGGTCTTACTTCTCTGGATGATTATATCAATCGTGCAGGAGAGAGAGCAGGAGAGAGCAAAAAAGAGATTTACTATATTATAGGTGAAAATGAAAATATCCTGAGAAACTCTCCACTGCTTGAAGCTTATAAAAAAGCTGATATAGAAGTACTCATTATGGATGATAAAGAGGTAGATGAGATTGTAACTCCGGCAATAGGAGAGTACAAAGAGTGGAAATTTGTAGATATAGCTACCGTAGATGCACCTGCTGTAGAAGATGAAGAGGAGAAAAAAGAGTTAGAAGAAGAAAACAAAGATTTGATTGAAAGAATTAAAGAGGTACTTGGTGATGCAGTCAAAGAGATAAAAGTTACTACCAGACTCACAGAGAGTCCAAGCTGTGTAGTACCAGACAACAGTGACCCAATGGCAAGTATGAGACATATATTCAAACAGATGGGTCAAGAAGAGCCTGAGTTACCTCTGATACTAGAAATCAATCCAAAGCATGAGATGATAAAAAAACTCTCTAAAATAGAAGATGACAAGATATTTGAAGAGAGTGCATGGGTGCTACTTGACAGTGCCAAACTGGCCGAAGGTTTAGAGCCTACAGACAAAGCATCATTTGCCAAAAGAGTAGCTGATTTACTCTCTAGAAGCTTGTAAAAGCACTTGATAAAGGCAGGTATTAAAATCCTGCCAATAAATAAAATCAATCAGTGCGTAAAGTGAGTAATTATTTATCATACTTTAAATCTATATTAGTTAAAATATTACTGCTTGTTGATAGATGATAAGTAGGGATACGCAAGCCGAACGGATCTGTCAAAAGCAGTCATTGGGACTATAAACCTATCAAAAACTATTTAAGGATTAAAAATGAAAAAGTTTTTCGCACTTTTCTTGGCACTTGGTGCTTTTGCTTTCGCTGGTGAAGGTGAATCTATGATTCAGGCATACTCTGTAGTAGCTGCAGGTGTTGGTCTTGGTTTGGCAGCTCTTGGTGGAGCTATCGGTATGGGTCATACTGCTGCTGCTACTATTGCTGGTACTGCTAGAAACCCTGGTCTTGGCGGTAAATTGATGACTACAATGTTTATTGCTCTAGCGATGATCGAAGCACAGGTTATCTATACACTTGTTATTGCTCTAATCGCTCTTTATGCTAACCCATTCCTCGGATAATCGAAGAATATTTTAAGAGCTTTTTAAGCACTGGGCGGGTATAATCCCGCCTACAAATCCTTTCCATGCGGCAGTGGTGGAACGGTAGACACGCCAGCTTGAGGGGCTGGTGGGCGTATGCCCGTGGAGGTTCAAATCCTCTCTGCCGCACCATTTAGTATCTTCATTCTTCTAAATCAATCAATATTTGTTATATTTATACTATTCTAATCTTACTCAGAGAAAGCAATAACAAAAAATTATATAAACCATATAGTATAGAAGGCGTGCTTTCAATCCCGCAATATGTGGAAATGAAGTCCCACCTCCAAATCAACAGAGAGTAATTACCCCTCCAACTCCTCTTGCTTTTCGAGTAATTCCAAGTATCTGTCTGAGAGCTTTTCATATTCAGCCTCTATTGAGCTTAACTCTTTGGATACTTCACTAAGCCCCTTTTTATTATAACAGTCAGGATTTGCAAGACACTCATTGAGCTCATCTATTCTATTTTCCAACTCCTCTATTTGAGGCGGTAAAAGCTCTAAATCTCTCTGCTCTTTGTAGCTCAGTTTTGTTTGCTTCTTTTTGGGTTGCTTAATCTCTTCGATAGCTTTTGTTTCTATCTCTTTTTCAAAACTTTCCAAACCTTTTAACTCTTTTTCTATCTCCAAATACTCTGTATATGATATATGAGACTCTTCTACACTTCCATCACCTCTGAGAATTAAAATTCTTTGAGCAATTTTATCCACAAAGTATCTGTCATGGCTTACAAATATCACAGAGCCTTGATAGTTAATAAGTTTTTCTTCAAGTATATTTATTGTTTGTATATCCAAATCATTGGTAGGCTCATCAAGAATAAGACAATCATAATGTTTGGTAAAAAGAAGTGCCAAAGCTACTCTGTTTTTTTCCCCTCCGCTTAATTGTCCTATCTTTTTATCAAGATACTCCCGAGGAAACAGAAAACTTTTGAGGTATCCAAATACATGCATATTTTTACCCTCAACTATCACTCTGTCTCCACCATCGGGACAAAATGTCTCTATCAGGGTATGCTCATCATTTAGCATCTCTCTGTGCTGGTCAAAATATCCTACTTTGAAATCTCCTCTTTTTATCACTCCACTATCAGCTTTGAGTCTTCCAAGTAAGAGTTTAAGCAGTGTAGATTTACCACTTCCGTTGGGTCCTACTATGGCAATTTTATCTTTTTGCAATATCCGTGTAATAAAATCTTTTACTATCACTTTATCATTAATAGAGTAAGAGAGATTTTCTATCTCAAAGAGCATTTTTCTCTTGCTCATTATCTTTTCGCCTCTCCAACTCTTCTTCTCTCTTTCTAACTCCACTTTCATTTTACGGATGACTGCCGGATTTTTTTTGGCCTGTTCTCTGAGTTCAAATACTCTTCGTTTGCGTCCCTGATTTCTAGTCTGTCTTGCCTGGACTCCTCTTGAGAGCCAATCTTCCTCTTTTTTGAGCAGTCTTAAGAGATTTTCATGCTCTTTTTGCATAGCTGAGAGTCTCTGCTCTTTTTGGTATAGATAATCTTCATATCCGCCCCTGTAAGATACCAATTTATGCTCTTCTACTTCTACTATTCTTGTAGCAATTTTATCTATAAAATATCTATCGTGAGATATAAAAAGCATAGTAAATTTCTCTTTGAGCAGTATATCTTCAAGAAACTCCACCATATACACATCGAGATGGTTGGTAGGCTCATCAAGCATCAAAATATCCGGCTTTTTGAGTATCAAAGAAGCCAGTGCCACTCTTCTTTGCTCTCCTCCTGAGAGAGTATTTACCAATCTGTCTTCATAAATTTTAAGTTGAAACTCTTGTAAAACTCTCTCAATCTTTGAGCTTAAATCCCATGCATTATGATGGTCAAGAAAAGCTGAAACCTCTTCATGCTCTTTGATAAGCTGTTTGTTTTCGTGGTCTTTGGAGAGTAATTGGCTCAACTCTTCATATTTTCGTTGAGCCTCTTTTAACTCTTTTAACTCCTCTTCGATAGCATCTCTGACTGTAAGCCCTGCGTTGAATTTGGGCTGCTGAGAGAGTAAGCCAATCTCTACTGAGCGGTCAATTATTCTTTTGCCTTCATCCGGCTCTTCTAATCCTACTGCTATTTTTAAAAGTGTGCTTTTACCACAACCGTTGGCCCCAACAATAGCTACTCTTTCACCCGCTTCAAGATGAAAATTCATCCCCTTGAATATCTGTTTGACATCATAATTTTTATCTATATCATACAAATCGATATATGCCATAAATACTAATTCCCCGTCTTGCTGTCTATATAATTTTGTATAAATTCTTTTAAATCTTCATATACAAAAGAGTCCTTGTAATTTTCTATCTTTCCACCACTTGCATTTGGATGTCCTCCACCCTTGCCTATCTCTTCTGCCATTTTGGATACATCAAGTTTATTATTACTTCTTAGACTGAAATTTCCTCTCTGATTTACATCCATATAAAAATCATAATCTTCATTATTGACCAAAAAGGCGTTTCCAATTAGTGAAGCACTTCCTACATTATAACCCAAAAGCCCCTTGTAACCTCTATATGTAATAGTCATTCTATCTCTGTCTTTAGTTAAAAGTTGGGTTACATAATCGGCTACCAGATTATCTTTTGTATTATTTTTATCTAATATAAAAAATCTTTTTTTGGAACTGTGGAGTATATCATCCAATGCTATTGGAGCCTCTTCAATGGTATGGGTATTTAATACCTCTTCTGCTACTGAGATGAGATTTAACTTAAACTCTCTATCCTCTTTTGGAAAAAGTATTCTGTTTATCTCTCTTGCTCCGCTTATCATACCCAGCATTACTTTGCCATACTCAAAATATGGGCTATCCTCTATCCATATATCAATAGCCTCTATTGCTTTGACAACTTTTTGATGTTTGCTCTCTTTATCATAATCATAATGCTCTTTTAGCCAATCATAAGTGATTGAAGTGGCACATCTTTTGGTATCGAGATAATACCACGCAAATCTATCTGCTGCGTTGGCTCCTGTGGCATGATGGTCAAGCAATTGTATAGCTACACCATTTTCAATTGCCTGTTTTTCAAGCCAATTTCCCTCTTTTGTGGTTAAATTTAAATCGGTTATTAATATCAACTCTTTTGAGTCATCTTTGCCAATCTCTTCTCTGTCTTTTTGGATATCTTTAAATATCTCTTCAAGTCTTGCCATAACCTCTGGACCATAATTGGCATTGTAACATTTAAGATTTTCAAATGCTTCACTACTCAAATATTGACACCCATAACCATCCAAATCTATATGTGATAAGTGATAAACTCTACTCATATTCTCTCTTCTTTCTCTTTTGTTTCGCCAAACAGATCATCTAATGTCAAATCTTTTAAAAATTTATCTACCTTGCCTTGAAAAATAACCAAAAAAGGTGAAATTGCACAACCACCTATCGCCCCATTTGGACAACTTTGAGAGTATTGAGTGCAGTCAAATACAGTAGGTGCTTTACCCTCTGCGGCTATAATAATCTCATATACAGTTAATTTGGATAAATCTCTTTTGAGAGAAAATCCCCCCTGCGCTCCTCTGTGGGACTGTAAAATCTGCTGTCTTGCCAAATTTTGCAAAATCTTAGCCAAAAAGCTTTTGGGGATACATAACTCCTCAGCTAAATATTCAGAACCCAACGGTTTGTCAGATTTTCGTATTTTATCTATTGATAGTAGTGCATATTCACTAGCTCGTGTAAGAAGCATTAATTGTTATCCTTGAAAATGTAAATCTTAAAATCGGACAATTTTACTCTAATATATAATAAAAGTTTCTGAAATGGTGCCTCTTTTTCAGTTTCTTTGGATACTATTTCAATTCCAAACAAAAATTTATACCAATCAGGAGGTCAATATGGCTTTGGATTCGGCGAAGAAAAAAGAGATCATCGCTACATACGGAAGAGGAGAGAATGACACAGGTTCTACTGAGGTTCAAATAGCACTCCTTACAGAGAGAATTAAGTATCTTACTGAGCATCTTAAAACAAATAAAAAAGACCACTCTTCAAGATTGGGTCTTCTTAAACTTGTAGGTCAAAGAAGAAGACTTATGAGATATTTGAATAAAAAAGATTACGGAAGATATATCAAAATCAAAGAGGCTCTTGGTATTAGAAATTAATACAATTTTCTTCGATTATTTATTGTGGGATTTTTATCCCACACCCTACAACTTCTATTCAGCACAAATATAATACAATCCATACATAAATACAAACTTTAAAGGATATCTTTGCAACAAAAAGCAGTAGCCTTTACCGGTCCTTCAAATAGTGGCAAGACAACACTTATAGAAAAAATATCATATAGATTATCAAACAGCAGAAAAGTTGCTATCATAAAACATGACCCATCAGATAAAGCAATATTTGACAAAGAGGGTAAAGATAGTGATAAATTTTTTAAAAGTGGAGCAGAAACAGCGGTAATATCTCCAACAAGAACTACACTTTTTTCACACACTTCAAGAAGCGTGGAGGAGACAGCCAAACTCTTTGGCGGTTTTGATTTGCTGATGGTAGAGGGATTAAAAACTTTACCTTTACCACGAATTGCCGTATTTAGAGGTGGGATAGATATAAATTATCTACCCTACTCTAATGCCATAGCCATAGATGATACAGTATCATTAGATACTATTGAAATAGATTCAAATATTGATATACTTGATTTGAATGATATAGATAGCATAATTGATTGGATAGATAACAACTCTACAATTTTGAAAGGATAAAAGATGGTAACAATTTTTGAAAATATAAAAAAGATTGCAATTAAAATTGATAAAGCAATAAAAGAGGAGGATTTGGGATACAGTAATAACTGTAATGCTACAGGCGATAATCAACTCAAACTCGATGTGGCAAGTGATGCACTGATTGAGCATGAACTCAAAACAAACAGATTAATCAAAGCCTTAATCAGTGAAGAGAAAGAAGATATTATGAAAGTCAATCAAGATGGCAAATATACAGTATGCTATGACCCATTAGATGGCTCAAGTATTGTAGATGTCAATCTCTCTGTCGGCTCAATATTTGGTATATATGAGGGTGATAATCTTAGCGGAGATGGACTTGTAGCAGCTGCTTATGTGGTATATGGTCCAAGATTGGAGCTTGTAACAGTAGTAAAAGGGCAACCTGCCCACCACTATCGAAGTGGCTCATCTGGACTATTTAGCTCTCAATGTGATATATATCTTAATGAAAAAGGTAAATTGAATGCTCCCGGAGGCACACAAAAGAATTGGAGTGCTACTCATAAAAAATTTATAGATTCACTGTTTGCTGAAGGTTACAGACTCAGATACAGCGGAGGTATGGTGCCAGATTTACACCAAATATTACTTAAAGGTGGTGGATTATTCTCTTATCCAGGCACTACGGACAAGCCAAATGGAAAACTTAGAATACTATTTGAAGTATTGCCATTTGCTCTGATTTATGAAGCAGCAAATGCAGAAGCCATAGATGACAAGGGTAATAGACTCTTAGAGATTACTCCAAAACATCATCACGATACTACACCATGCTTTTTTGGCTCAAAATATGAAATTGCTAAATTAAAAGAGGCTTATGAATTAAATGGATAACCAAAAGGTATTAGATAAATGGGAAGAAGCTCTTGAAAAGCAACTGATAATAGTTCAAGAGTGCCAAAGTCAAAAAGGGGTAGATAGTTGTATGAAATGCTCTGAAATTTTGGAGTGTAAAATTAGATTAGATTATGTAAATGCAGTATATGAGAGTATGAATAAAGGCACCGGTGGTGGATTTGAATTTTAAGGGAGGATTATATTATGAGCAAAACAGTTTCACAAGAAGATAAAGAGATTATACTATCATCAATCAGAACAATACCAAATTTTCCAAAAGAGGGAATACAATTTAAAGATATTACCACTCTTTTAAACAATCCAGAAGCTTTTGGGAGATTGATGAATCATCTTGAAGATAGATACAAAGATTATAATTTGGATTTTATAGCAGGAATTGAGTCAAGAGGCTTTATATTCGGCTCTGCTCTTGCTGACAGATTGGGGATCGGATTTGTGCCTGTGCGTAAAAAAGGTAAGTTACCATATACCACAGTAGCAGAAAAATATAGCTTAGAGTATGGCTTTGATGAGGTAGAGATACATATAGATGCTTTTAGATATAAAAAAGAGGCAAAAGTTTTATTAATTGATGATTTGATAGCCACCGGAGGCACAGCCTCAGCCGCTGCTACACTGATAGAAAAAGTGGGTGCCAAATGTGTAGAGTGCTGTTTTATATTGGAACTTGGTTTTTTAAATGGCAAAGAGAAGATAAAATCACCTGTCTATTCTGTAATAGAATTATAAATCATAAGTATTCTTATTTTCAGTGTTTATAGGGATTTATCCTTATAAACATTATGTGCTTTTTCAATCATACACCATTTAACACCCAATATTGTAAACAGAAACTTACTCTTTACACGATTTTAACTCTTGTAGCCATATATTGGCTGATATATCACTTGGCATTCTCCAATCAGCTCTTGGACTTAGATTTATAGTTCCTATTTTTGGACCATCTGGCATACATGAGCGTTTGAATTGTTGAGATATAAAGCGGGATATAAATACCTTTAGCCACTTTTTAATTACCTCATCACTATATTTATCAGCAAAAGCTTTTTTCGCCAAATATAATATTTTGCATACACTAAATTGATACTTTACAAAATGGTATAAAAAGAAATCATGCAACTCATAAGGTCCTACAATATCTTCTGTTTTTTGAGCTATCTCACCATCATTGTGTGGCAACAATTCTGGACTTACCGGGGTATCAAGTATATCTTTTAATACATCCTCTATATTATGATAAATAGATATAAAATACTCTACTATATATCTGATTAGTGTCTTTGGAATACCTGAATTTATAGCATACATACTCATATGGTCACCATTATATGTACTCCAACCCAATGCAATTTCACTCAAATCTCCTGTGCCTATTACAATACCACCCTCCATATTGGCTACATTCATAAGTATCTCTGTTCTTGCTCTTGCCTGGACATTCTCATAAGTTACATCTTTTTTACTCAAATCATAACCTATGGCTTCAAACTCTTTGGTAGCCAACTCTTTAATAGATATCTCTCTTAAATCTACTCCCAACTCTTGACAAAGTTTTAATGCATTAGTGTATGTCCTATCTGTTGTGCCAAATCCGGGCATAGTAATAGCTATGATATCTTTTATATCTCTATTATCTATTTTAAATGCTTTATAGGTGCTAAGAAGTGCCAAAGTGGAATCTAATCCCCCAGAAATACCAATAACCGCTTTTTTAGAGTAAGAAGCTCTTAGTCGTCTAATGAGAGCATAAGCTTGAATAGATGTAATCTCTTCACATCTTTGCTGCTTTTGAGCTTCATTAGATGGAACAAATGGATTGGGGTCTATAAATCTCTCTATATCATCTATTTGAGATACTTTATCAATCTTTACTACTCTGATATCTGCTTTACCATCACAGAAGTTACCTTCACTCTTTCTTAAAGCAGATAATCTATCCAAATCTATATCAGCGGTAATTAATTGATTTTCAAATTTAAATCGTTGGCTTCTTGATAATATTGAGCCATACTCAGCTATTAAAGCATCTCCACCAAAAACTGTATCTGTGCTACTCTCTCCAATACCAGATGAACTATATATATATGCACTTACACATCTGGCACTTTGAGTCTTAACCAACTCTTGCCTATACTCATATTTACCTATCAATTCATTACTTGCACTTGGATTAAAAATAATTTTTGCACCTGCCAATGCCAAAGTGGAGCTAGGTGGATTTAATGCCCATAAATCTTCACATATCTCAATACCTGCTACAAACCCTTTGTCATCTGAAAATATTATAGATGAGCCAAATGGGATATCTCTATCCAAATAATTAACACTTTTTAAATCAGAGACTATTGTATAATCACTAAAATGTCTTTTTTCATAAAATTCTCGACGCATAGGTAAGTGCTGTTTTGGAATGATGCCTTTTATTTCACCATTTTGCATAAGCAAAGCACAGTTATATAGCCTATCATCAATATTAAGCATAAATCCCAATACTATGACAATATTACTGCCTTTGCTACACTCCAATAGATACTTTATGGCTCTGTTTTGCTCATTATATAAAGTGGTATTGTAAAATAGATCTGATACACTATAACCAGTTAGTGCCATTTCAGGAAAAAGAACAGCCCCAACATTTTGATGCTTAGCTTGATTTATAAGTTTTTCTATCTCTTTTGCATTTGACATAGGCTCAGCCAGATTTAAACGGGGAACTCCACAAGCCACTCTATAAAATCCATACATAAAAAGACACCCCTTATATAAAAATAGATCAAATTAAAATACCAAATCGGATTATACATAAAAAGGAGATAATCATAAATTGATGGAGTAAAATTTAGACTCTATTCATATTTTGATATAATATCAATTAAAAACAGGTGGTTTAATGCAATTTATTGAGAGTAGAGGCAATGACGGTATAAAAAAAGAGGCTGTATCATTTTCTGAGGCTATCCTTGATCCAAGTGCCAGTTACGGTGGTCTTTATGTACCGGAAAGCTTACCTGATATGAGTATATCTTTTCTTTCAGAATATCTTATGAGTGATTACAAAACTCTTGCTTACACTATTTTAAGAGCTTTTGATATAGATATAAGTGATGAATTGATATATCAAGCACTAGACAGATATGATGAGTTTGACGAGCCGGGAAATCCTGTTCCTGTAAAAAAACTAAAAGATGATCTGTTTGTATCAGAACTCTATCACGGACCGACAAGAGCATTCAAAGATATGGCTCTTCAACCTTTTGGTGTAATATTATCCACATTGGCTAAGGAGAGAGACGAAAATTATCTCATAATGGCGGCTACCAGCGGTGATACGGGACCTGCTACATTAGAGACATTTAAAAACAGAGACAATATCAAAGTAGCCTGTCTCTATCCCGACGGTGGGACAAGTGATGTACAAAGACTTCAAATGGTCACTGAAGATGCACCAAACTTGAAAGTAATCGGAGTAAACGGTAACTTTGATGATACCCAACAGGCACTGAAAACACTACTGTCATCATCAGATTTCAAAGCTGAACTTTCAAGAAAAAACATACATCTATCCGCTGCCAACTCAGTAAACTTTGGAAGAATTATATTCCAAATCATATATCATATATATGCTTATTTGGAATTGGTAAGAAAAGGTACTATTACACTAGGAGATGAGATATATATAGTCATTCCAAGCGGTAATTTTGGAAATGCCCTAGGTGCGTACTATGCCAAAAAAGCGGGATTGCCTGTCAAAAAGATACTGATTGCCTCAAATGTCAATAATATCTTGACTGAATTGATAAATGAGGGAGTCTATGATATAAGAGAGAGAAAATTGATATTAACTGAATCTCCAGCAATGGATATCCTCAAAAGCTCAAATGTTGAAAGAGTACTCTATGATAAATTTGGAGCAAAAAGAACCAACGAGTTGATGAGTGAACTCGATAACAACGGCATATACAGACTCAATGAAAATGAGCTGAAATCTCTCAGAGAAGATTTTGATGCCATATACAGTACTGATGAAGAGGGAGAGAAGGTAATAGCTGAATTTGCCAAAGAGGGCTATATCATGGATCCTCATACCGCTACCTGCCTAAAAGCATACAAAGAGTTGAGAGATGATGATACTCCTACAGTAATACACTCTACCGCAGAATGGACAAAATTCAGTAAAACAGTGGCAAAAGCACTGGGAATAAAAGCTGAAAGTGACATAGAGGCTATGAAAGAGATAAGCAGTAGAATGAAAATTGCAATTCCTAACAAAATAGAAGAGCTATTCAGTAAAGATGTTATCCACAATACAGTAGTAAATAAAGATGATATCAAAAAGGAAATGCTGGAGTTTCTCTCCTAAAAAGAGGTTAAATGAATGCCCTTAAAGTATTGATCATCATATGGACGGCAAGTATGGCTGTCCATGCATTACCGTTGATAAAAAAAGAGTCAAAAGGGTGTTCGGACGAAGAAAAAGCAGAGATAAACAAAAAGTGTAATCCTTATAAAAGTCATCTTATATATGTCAATAAAAGTGATATAAAAAAAGATGATACCTCACTGTCTAGCTCTACAAAAATTATAAAAAATCCTCCAAAGCCTGATTTGAACAAGGGACTGTCACTCCAACATGCTGTAAACAGGTATATAAACAGACAGGAAAATATACAACTAAAAAAAGAAAATGAATACAATAATCAACATCCCTCTCTGGAGTGTGAATATATCCAACTATACTTGAATCAAGGCAAAATGAGCAGAGAATATGGTAGTTTTCAAGATATAGCTCCATATATTATCATGGATAGAAATAAAAAATATTTTTTTATTTTAAGAAGAGGAAATCAAGATATATCATATAAAAATCATAAAAAACAATTAAAAAAAATCAAAACGCATAAAAAAAGAAAACCCAAAAAGAGTATCAAAATAAGTCAGATACTCCATAAAGTAAAAAGAGGAGAGACGCTTTCTGGAATAGCCTATAAATACAAAAGCACTGTAAAAGATATCAAAGACCTTAACAATATGGGTGATGAAGCTATCATAAAAATAGGTGATATAATCAGAGTCCCATCTCAAGAAAAACTTGAATTTGCCGCAAGAGATTTTTCCAAAATACGCTCAATGATGGGATACTACAAAGTCCAAAAAGGAGAGAGTCTTGGCTCACTCTCAAAGTTTTTCAAAGTCAAAGTATCAGATATAGCCACTTTAAATAAATTCAAAAGAAATCACAAACTCCGTATCGGAGAAACAATCCTTCTTCCAATTACTCAAAAAGGTATAGATAGTATAGTAGATATCAGAAGAATAGAGAGAGAATTGGCAGAAAGAGACAGAAAAAGAAAAGCCAGACTGAAAGAGTTGAGAAAGTATAGCAAACGGTTGAAATATACAGGTATCAATAATTTTAAACATAAAATAAGAGTAGTAGCCACAGCATATACATCTCACAGAAGACAGACAGATGATACACCATACCTTGCAGCATGGAACAATCCAATTCGACCAGGTATGAAAATAATCGCTGTTTCACCAGATCTAATCAGAAAATATGGTTTGACAAACGGTATCAAAGTCAAAATTTCAGGACTACCGGATATTTATACAGTTAGAGACAAAATGAACAAAAGACTCAGAAATCACATAGATATCTATATGGGCACAAACCGCAGAAGAGCATTGAGATGGGGCAGAAGGCGTGTCGTTTTGTATTGGTAACTTATATTAACCTTGTTTAAGTGTAATTTACACACAATAGAGAATTAAAGCTCTATCTTCTATACAATTGTTTTTCATAGCCTGTTTTTGCTTATGGGAGATAAGAAATTAGGATAATCTACTCGTCCTTCTCATCGAAAAACATATTATTCTCTTTAATGTATAACCACATGTTTTTCAAGTTTGAGAATTTAAGGAACACTTGTTATCCCTTGATTTGTTAGATTTTGTCCGTTTAATATGGTATATAATCTTACCTGCCAAGAGTATATTTATCCCTTATCCAAGTCTTTATCCTCTCTACTCCCTCTCTCATATGCTCTATATCTCTTGTGTAGGCAAATCGTATATACTGTTTTGTCTCATATGAGCCAAAATCTACTCCCGGTGTGACAGCCACATGAATATCTTCGAGCATCTCTTTGGCAAAGGCTACCGAATCATCACTGTATTTTGATATATCGCACCATAGATAAAATGCTCCTTCAGGTTTGGCATCTATACAAAATATATCTTTCAAATCTCCATACAGATAGTCTCTTCTTTGTGCAAATATATCTCTGACACTGCTTAGATAATCATAATCAAAAGCCTCTATAGCGGCATACTGACTGATAGTTGGGGCTGATATATATAGATTTTGTGCAATGATTTCAGCATATCTTGCCAATTTTTGCGGCACTATTATCCAACCTATTCTAAATCCGGGCATACAGTAATATTTGGAAAAACCGTTTATCACTATAGCATCATTGTCAAACTCCAAGGCACAGCACTCTTGGGTATCATACACCAGACCATGATACAACTCATCTGATATCAAAGTAATACCGTTGTCTTTGCAATATCTGCTGAGTAACTCCATACTCTGTCTGTCATAGACTCTACCTGTCGGATTTGACGGTGATGATATGTGTAAAACAGAGCAGTCTATACCCTCAAGCATATCAGCCGTCAGCAGATAGCCATCCTCTTTTCCGCATGGAAGCGCTACCGGACTGGCATCTGCCATATATGCAAAGTTTTTATAGCATGGATATGACGGATCGCTCATAGCTACGCTCTCTCCACTCTCAAGTGTCAATAGATATGCCATCATAAATGCGGTACTTGTGCCGGGAGTAATCAAGATACGCTCAATATCTATATCTACACCATATGTTTTTTGGTAGTGTGTTGAGATTTTTTGCCTCAACTCTGTCAATCCTTTACTTGGAGTATAGGCAAAATTTAGTCTTTCAATAGCTCTTTTGGATGCTTGTATTACACCATTTGCCGGTGGCAAATCAGGCTGACCTACTTCAAAATGAATAGTATCCTCAAATTTACCCGCCTGTGCGACTATATCCATCACTATAAAAGAGCTGAGTTTTTCATACCGTTTCATCATCTTTTGATACTATCCTTTGATTTTCTCAATAATTTTGGTAGTGCTTTTACCATCTACGAAATCTACGAGTCTCACCTCATCTACCAAATCACTGCCTACTACCTCTTTGCCTCTGTAATCTCCACCTTTTACCAGTATATGAGGTTTTAAGAGGGATATCAAATCATAGGGAGTATCTTCATCAAAGATTGTTACAAAATCCACAGCATCAAGTGATGCCAGTATATAAGCTCTGTCATACTCTGTATTTACCGGTCTGCTCTCACCCTTGAGCCTACGCACAGAATTATCACTGTTTACTCCCACTATCAATACATCGCCGAAACTTTTGGCAATCTCCAGATATTTTACATGCCCTATATGCAGTATATCAAAACAGCCGTTTGTAAATACTATCTTTTTACCCTCACTTTTGAGTCTCTCTACTGTCTTGGCTAGAGAGTCTCTTTTGCGTATTCTTAGCTCTGTGGTAGATTCATGAAGTGTATTTTCATACTCTATGATTTCATCCCATGTAGCAGTCGCACTGCCGATTTTGCCCACTACTACGGCAGCGGCTGCATTGGCTACTCTTGCGGCTTCTTTGATATCTCCGCCTATAGACAATACAAACCCCAGTGCAGATAGCACGGTATCTCCGGCTCCTGTTACATCATATACCTCTTTGGCTACTGTATCGATTTTGTATATATCATCTGAGAATATCGCCATACCCTCTTCTGAGAGAGTAATCATAGCCATATCCAAATCAAGCTCATTTTTTAGCCAAAATCCTGCTCTTTTGAGGCTCTCATCATCTACTATATCTATTCCTGTTGCTTCACTCGCCTCTTTTCTGTTGGGTGTTACAAGTGTGGCACCTCTGTATTTGGAGTAATCTCTGCCTTTTGGGTCTATTAGTATCTTTTTGTTATGCTTTTTTGCCAAATCTATAATATTTTGGGTCAAATATTCACTAAGCACCCCTTTGCCGTAATCTGATAGTAAAACAATATCTATCATAAATATATTTCTTTTTACAGAAGACAATATTTTATCTGCTACCTCTTGAGTAATCTCCTGTCTGCTCTCACTGTCAAATCTGACTACCTGCTGATGTGAGGCAATCACTCTGCTCTTTCGTGTAGTCTTTCTGCCGTTTTCATTAATAAGAGCATCGGTATTGATATACAGAGATTTCAACATAGCCATTAAGCGTCTGCCGTTTTCATCACTGCCTATAGCAGAAGCCACCATTACATTGGCTCCGAGGGCTTTGAGATTGTTTATCACATTACCTGCTCCGCCAAGAACCTCACTCTCATCATTGATATCTATTACAGGCACAGGGGCTTCAGGTGAAATCCTGTCACTGCTACCCCACAGATAATGATCAAGCATCAAATCACCAACTACCATAATATTGGGATGGTATTCTCTATATCTACGCATCTGTTGCTCCTTGAATAACTGCTCCTCCGAGCAATCTCTCTCCATCATAAAATACTGCAAACTGTCCGGGTGCCAGACCAAACACAGGCTCATTTAACTCTACAATACCTCCATCATCGCCCAATGATACCCTGCCAGAGACTGCCTTTGTGCGGTATCTTACTTTGATATCGGCATCAAACTCACGGATATCATCAAAAAGATTGTAATTAGATACTCTAAATCTCTTTACTTCAAGTCTATCTCTTTTGCCTACTACAATACGATTACTCTCCGGCTCCAAAGACAATACGAAGTGTGGGTCATGAGCCCCTCTGACGGTAAAACCTCTGCGTTTGCCTATTGTATAGTGCATAAATCCTTTGTGTGTGCCGACTACTGTTCCATCTTCATACACCACTTCACCCTCTCTGTCCACATCTGTGTGTTTTTTGAGGACATCTGTATATTCTCCCTCCACAAAACATATCTCACTGCTCTCTTTCTGTTTGGATATATCTTTTATAGGCTCTATCCCCTCGGCAATTTTGAATACTTCACTCTTTGTAATATCTGCCAACGGAAATATCATGGATTTTACCGCTTCAGGATTTACCATAGCCAGAAAATAACTCTGATCTTTGCTTTTGTCCTCTGCCATATATATATATCTGCCGTCACTTTTGAGATAGTGTCCTGTAGCTATCTTATCTATACCCAATGATTTGGCATACTCCAGCATCTTTCCAAACTTTATAGTTCTGTTACACACTACACATGGATTGGGTGTGATACCTCTTTGGTAGCTATCTATAAAATAATCATATACATCTTTTTTAAACTCATCTGACAAATCCAGAAAATCCACATCAATACCCAAATACTCACCTACTCTTTTGGCTTTTTCATAGTTTTGCCTGTGATATTCATCATTGTCATGGAGTCTCATATATACACCTCTGAGACTAAATCCCTGCTCTTTGAGCAGTATCGCCGATACAGTCGAATCGACTCCTCCACTCATACCCAACAACACTTTTTTACTCATAAAACAACTCCTCTATCTTCAACACATACCCGCTCTTTGCTCTATTTAGAGAGGATTTTGCAAACAGTTTGCCATCTATATACAGATATACTTCCTCAAAAATATACAGAGGTAATTTGACACTGTCACCCAATTCAAATCTCAAAGGTGATACTCTTGCTTCTATTACTACTCTGGATTTTTTTGTTATTCTCTTTTGTTCATACTCTTTTGATAATTTGGCAATAATGCCTTTTAGATAATTATTTTCACTGTATAAAATCAGCTCTGAATATATACTTCTGTTTTTCTCCAAAAATATTTTAGGCATATCATTACCTATGTATATGCAATCACCTCTTTGTATATCTTTAAGTTTATTATTTTTTAATGATATATTCTCAAATCTTATATAGGTTTTATTCTCCTCTATATCTTGCATTACTGACTCTTCAAATTTTTTTAACTGCCAACTATACATTCAACTCTCCAACAAAATAATCCAAAAGTTTCTCTCTGCTTGCCGGCAGTAAATCATCAGGCACCTGCTGACCTGTGCTTATATAAGCAACCGGTCGTTTTTTATCCATCAAAAAGGCTATCAAATCTCCTACTCTGCGGGTCTCATCAAATTTTGTCAAAATCAGACTGTCTATATCTATAAATGAAAAATGCTCATATATATCCATCATATCATCATATTTTGAAGCAGCTGACAAAACCAGAGATTTTTCTATATTTCTATCTTTTACACTCTTTACAAACTCTATGGTCTCTATCAGTTTATTGCTGTCATAAGGTGATATACCGGCTGTATCTATCAAAATCACAGGGTAGTGTGCCAAATCATTCAAGGTATCACAAAACTCATCTATACTCTTGACAAATCTATGCTCCATACCCAGCAGATTGGCAAAACTGTCCAACTGCTGATAAGCTCCTGCTCTGAAAGTATCGAGATTGATAATAGCTACATCAAGACTCTTTTTGGTAGCATATTTATATCTGGCCGCAAGTTTGGCTATAGTAGTAGTCTTACCTACTCCGGTAGCTCCCAACAACATCACTATTTTTGGCTCAAGCAGATTCTCTTTTTTTATTTTAATAGAATCATCTATTGTCTCTAACATATAAGCTATCAAGAGCTTCTCATCTTTTGCAATAGATGTGCCTGATACCTCTTTGAGAATAAAATCTATCCACTCTCTTTTTATTCCTCTGTCTGCAAAGAGTTCACCTACCTTTTTTGCCACACTGTTGTGTTTATCATCAGGCAAATCCTGTTTTTTCTCTCTCAATTGCATACCTATACTTCTAAGATATGAATCTTCATCGATTTCTACTGTAATTTCAGATACCAAATCGCCATCTTTATTCATTATCTGTCTGGCTTTTTTCAATTTCAGTGAGCCAAACTCTCCATATTTCTGTTTTGCCAAAACAAAAGCCTGTTTTGGAGTGGGTGCTACAAATGTCTCTTCGAGCATAAATCTCCCTTCATTCTCTTTAGAGGTAATAATACCGACTCCCTTTTTGAGCATCCAGGGTGTGGTATTGTCAAAAATTTTCTATCAACTCTGCCTATAGAGTGAAAAATGATATCAATATCGAGTGTTCTTGGACCATCTTTGAAATTTTTTACCCTCCCAAACAATCTCTCTATCATCTGGGTTCTTTTTAATAGCTCCACAGGAGTCAAATCAGTGCTTATTTCAATAAGAGCATTATAGAAAAAATCCTGCTTCAAATATCCAAAGGGCGGATTTTTTAATATAGGAGAAGTCTGTATAATGCTCATATCTTTTCGTTTTGATATATAGTGAAACAATCTGTCAAATCTTCTGATACTATCTCCTATATTACCACCAATACCCAGTAATACTTTATATCTATACTCTATACTGTTTACTGCTTTAAAAGGGAAGCAACCACCCTTTATCCATGTCAAATCTTTTGATATATCTTTTTTTATATAAGCCACTCATCTGTCTCCAAATATCAATACCATCTGGTCTTTTTCACCATATAATGATAAAATGTTTACCAGGTAGCATTAATCAAAACTATTTAACGCTACAATTATACTGAATATAGTAAATTTATTCATCAAATAAAAAGGAGATTATTATGGCTCACAGACATAAAGCAAAAATAGAGAAAGTTTTCGAACATCCTATTTCTACAAATATAGACTTCAAAAAGCTTCTATCAGCATTGGAGCATTACGGATGCACAATTGAGCATACAAAGCACAACAAGGTAAAGATATTTTTCAATGAAAAAGAGTTTGTATTACCAGTACCTCATGGAGAGACCCTGTCCAAAGATCAGGTTGTAGAGCTAAGACACTTCCTCGAAGAAGTAGGTCTTACTCCTGATAAACTGGATTAATTTATATACCTCAGAGTCCCAGGACTCTGGCTCTTCCATTCTCCATTACGACTGTATCTTCTATCCTGATTCCAAATTTACCTGCGATATAGATACCTGGTTCAATTGTAAATACCATATTATCATCTATTCTTTGTGAATTTCTTGATGATATATAAGGCATCTCATGGATATCCAACCCCACACCGTGTCCGGTTGAATGGACAAAATATTTACCAAATCCGGCTTTTTCTATCACCTCTCTTGCTATTAAATCTATCTTTTTGGCTCTCATTCCACTTCTTGCTTTCTCTATAGCCTTGTCGTGAGCTTTTAATACTGTATCATAAGCCTTTTGGATTTTTTTCCTGCCAAATGATTGAGAATAATCAAAAATAAAATCTTTATCCACTACTGCTGTGCGAGTCCTATCGGAGCAGTATCTTTTGTATTTTATCCCTGCATCCATCAAAAGTAAATTACCACTTTTTAGCACTCTGTCTGTAGGCACGGCATGAGGCAGTGCAGCGTTTGAGCCAATAGCTACAATAGGCTCAAAACTAAGCCCTCTTTTGCCACTGTCTCTGAGTATCCTTTCAGCCTCAAATGCCAATCTCTTCTCACTCAATCCTATGCCATCATTTGCAAAAAATTTAGCACATTTGTCAAATGATTTGGCTCCAACTTTTGCTGCTTTGTCAAGGAGCTTTATCTCTTTGTTACTTTTTATTAATCTCTTCTTATGAGACATATCAATATTTGGAATAAAACGGCATTTACTAACTGATAATCTTTGAAATGCCGCTACACTCCACTCTTTTGGGTCAAAATAACACTTTTTGATTTTGTGCTTTTTTATAATACTCAGAGTTTGAGAGACAATATCATGCGTTATTACTACATTGGCATTTTTTATACTGCTCTTGGCTTCTGTCTCATACCTGCCATCAGTCACAAACCATGCATCACTGCCACTTTTTAAAAATATCGCATTATCACATGAATATCCGCACTCATAATATAATGCACTCTCATCTTTGTGTATATAAGCCATTTTACCCCTTTTAGAATTTAATTACAGATAGAATTGGTAGAACATACAGAAGATAACAAAGAGATAAATCTCTCTTTTTATGATTATTTACTGAGCTTACGCATATAAAACGATATTAAGCAATCTTCTACAATAACTAGTATAAAAGCCTTGCTATCTGTGGGGGCTAAAGCCCCACTCCCAAAGTAAATTGCACTAAATTATAGTTATCTCAAGTTATATGCGTAACATCACTTATTTATGCTTGTTGCTGTTGAGCTTTTTGCATCTCTTGTGCGGCTCTCATCTCATTGAATATCTGAGTCATTGCCACCATTGCCAAATGATAACCAAAAGGTCCTACACCGGCAATTACTCCGGCACAAACTTCAGCAGTAATTGAGTGTCTTCTAAACTCTTCTCTTGCATGAATATTACTTATATGCACCTCAATTACGGGCAACTGAACAGCTGCTATTGCATCTCTGATAGCTATTGATGTATGAGAATAAGCTGCCGGATTCATAATAATACCATCAGCATCACCGAGGCACTCCTGTATTCTATCTACAATTTCACCCTCTAAGTTGCTTTGAAAAAACTCTATCTCTATACCATTATCACTTGCAAAATTTTTCATCTGCTCATGAATTTGCTCCAACTTCATAGGTCCGTAGATGTGTTGCTCTCTCACGCCAAGCATATTTAGATTTGGTCCTTGAATTACTACTATCTTCATTCTATTATATCCTTTATTTAGTTTTGTTATATTTTAGTCAATTTGGCTTAATTGGAGCTATATTGCTGAGGAAATTTTTTGTTTGCCTTGATACTCTCTATCAACTCATCATCAATATTACTATTCCACATATCAATATGAACCAACTTTTCCAACTCTTCCCTATCCTGCCATTTAAATCTCTGCAAATCCGGAGTATCTTGAAAATGGCTTACTTTTCCTATACACAAATAGGCAATAATATCTATATTATCAGGGATTTGCAACACATCTTTGAGACTCTTTTCATCCAAAATACTCACCCAACCCACACCCAAATCCTCTGCACGAGCTGCCAACCACAGATTCTGCACAGCACACACTGCACTGTATCTGTCCATCTGCATCTGATGAGTCCTGCCAAGCACTACACTGCCTCTTCTGTCTCTGTCACAGGTTACACATATATTTACAGGAGCATCCAAGATACCTTCAAGTTTGAGAGAGTTATATAGTTTTGCTCTTTTGCCATCAAACATTTCAGATGCTTCAGCATTTGCTTTTTGAAATATTTTATATACCTGTTCTCGAATCTCTCTTGATTTGATTACAATAAAGTCCCACGGTTGCATAAATCCAACAGATGGTGCATAGTGAGCGGCATACAGTATTTTGCTAATTGTCTCATTATCTATCTCATCTGCCAAAAACTCTCTTCTTACATCTCTACGGGAAAATATTACTCTATATAATCCGTCTTTATCTGATTTTTGCATATATGTTCCAATCTCTGATTTTTAATTGTGAGCTATAAATTCAACCTCTATCTCATAGGCTCTGCCCCCTTTATGCGGACCAAAACCAAATCTTTTCAAATCATCCAAATATGAAATTAAAGCATTATTAAATTCACTGTTTCTGGAGTATTTCATAATCTTGTAGTCAAACTTGCCATTTGGGTATATCTTGAGTCTGACATCTATCTCTTCACCTGCAAAATCTCTCTGTGCCGGCCAACTTCTGAGCCTCTTTTCAATCTTGGCAAGATATCTGTTTATCTCACCTCTACCCTCACCCTCTTTTTTATCCACACTGTTTTTGTTTAAACTGCTTTTATCCGTGATTGAAGAGAATAACTTTTTAGCTTCTATCTTTTTGTTTTTTACAGGATTGGTTTTTTTTACCTTATGAGTTGTTTTATTTTTCTGTTTTACTATTTTTTTATGTTTTATCGGCTTTTTATGTTTGACTCTTGTTTTGTGTTTTTTTATCTTTTTGTGATATCTCTTTTTTTTGACTTTTGTTCTTTTGTGTATGTTGGCTTTAGATGACTTTTTTGTAGATGATGAAGCCAAAGATACAGCTATGGCTTCTCCTCTTTTTGAAATAAAATGTTTAGATACATTATCACTCTTGCTTTTAAATACAAAAAGTAATAATAGAGATACAAAAAGTATCGTAAGAGCCGTTACTATAGTGGCAAAGAGTTTATCTCTATTCATTCTGTAAGAAGAGAAACTTTACTAAATCCGATGAACTTTAGAGTTCGCAGGAGATACATCACATCTTCATATCTCAACTCTTTGTCTGCACTTATATAGATAGTCCTATCAAGAGATATTTTTACAGATTTTTTGACAAACTGTTTTCTAAAACTATTTAAAGGATAGCTTTTGCCTTGAAAATGCACTATTCTTTTATTATCAAGCCTTATATTCAAATCAGGTCTTTTTTTGACTTTGGTGCTTTTTGTGCCTTTTGGCAGATTGATATTCTCTTTATATATCACTACAGGTGCAGTCACCATCAAAACAGACATCAAGACAAGCATCACATCCACAAAAGGAGTAATATTCAAATCCGGATTTTCATCCCACTCGAACAAAATTAATCCTCTCCATCTATTGCCATCAAAATATCTACCTGAGACTGCAAAATAGACTGTAACTCATAAGCCTTTCTTTTAAGAAGCAGATTGAATGTATATGCAAAGATTGCCACAAATATCCCCATTGCGGTAGCTACCAATGCTTCACTGATTGCAGGTGCCACTACAGACATAGCAGCACTGCTTTGCGTGGAAAGCTTGGAAAAAGCCTGTAATATTCCCACAACAGTCCCAAACAATCCTATAAAAGGTGAAATAGATGCTATTATAGACAGATGTGTCAATCCACTGGTGGCACTTCTTACTGTATCATTGACAGCAGCGTCTAGCATAGACTTTTTGATATTATCTACCTTGTTGATATATGTTCTTAAAATAGAATATTTAGATACATTATCAGAGAGTCCCATATAGAGCTTTGTCAAAGATTTGGACTCTATCTCCAAATGCCTTGAAACAACTCTGTATCTATATGTAAAAATCCATATTGAGTATATAAAAAAGAGGGTGAGACTGCCCACTACTATATATGTGACAGCACCACCCGCTCCGAGATAATCGGAAAAAAAAGTAAAAAAATTCACTTTACAAAGATTTTTTGATAGATTCTACTTTGCCAACAGCAGTAGCAATGGCGACATCAGAAGTTTGAGCTTTTTGCAATAACTCTTTTGCCTCTTCAAGTTTTTCTGCTACTACACCACTCTCATCACTAATCAATACTGCACCATCTACAATACAGCTGACTTTATTCTCATCTACTTTGACATAGCCTCCATTGATAGCGACGATAGTTTCACCGCCCCGGGCATTTTGGATGGTTATCAAACCGGCATCTAGTAGAGATACGAGCTGGGCGTGCTGAGGAAGCACACCAAACTCACCCTCTTTACCCGGTAGAGTAACCATTTTCACATCGCCATCAAAGATGAGACCCGTAGGGGTCACAATCTCTAGCTTCATTGTGTTCATACTGATTCCTTTAAGGCTTAAGAAGCCTTCTCTTTCATTTTCTCAGCTTTTTCGATAGCCTCATCAATACCGCCTACCATATAAAATGCTGCTTCTGGAAGATGGTCATACTCTCCGTTTAAAAGACCTTTGAAACCTTTGATAGTATCATCAAGTGTTACATATACACCTGGGCTTCCTGTAAATACTTCAGCGACATGGAATGGTTGAGACAAGAACTTCTCTACCTTTCTAGCTCTCTCAACGATTAGCTTGTCATCTTCACTCAATTCATCCATACCAAGAATTGCGATGATATCCTGTAAATCTTTGTACTTTTGCAAGATTTGCTGAACACCTCTTGCTACCTCATAATGCTCTTGACCGATAATATTTGGGTCAAGATTTCTTGAAGTAGAATCGAGTGGATCAACTGCTGGATAGATACCCTTTTCAGCAATAGATCTGTTTAGAACTGTCGTAGCATCCAAGTGTGCAAATACTGATGCCGGAGCAGGGTCAGTCAAGTCATCTGCCGGAACATATACAGCCTGAACAGATGTAATAGAGCCTTTTGTAGTAGATGTAATTCTTTCTTGAAGTTTACCCATCTCACTAGCAAGTGTAGGCTGATAACCAACTGCACTTGGGATTCTTCCAAGAAGTGCTGACATCTCTGCACCAGACTGAGCAAATCTAAAGATATTGTCAATAAACATCAATACATCAAGACCCATCTCATCACGGAAATACTCTGCCATTGTAAGACCAGTTAGAGCAATTCTGTTTCTAGCTCCCGGAGGCTCACTCATCTGACCATAGCACAGAGCAACTTTATCCAATACATTGGACTCTTTCATCTCATTATAAAGGTCGTTACCCTCTCTTGTTCTTTCACCAACACCGGCAAATACAGAGTAACCACTGTGCTTCATAGCAACATTGTTAATCAGCTCCATAATAATAACAGTTTTTCCAACACCGGCACCTCCAAAGAGTCCTACTTTACCACCCTTTGAGTATGGAGCAAGCAGATCAACTACTTTGATACCTGTTTCAAAGATTTCAGATTTTGTGCTTTGCTCTTCAAATGGAGGAGCTTTTCTGTGGATTGACCACTCTACTTCAGCTTTTACCGGCTCACCTTCATCTATTACTTCACCGATAACATTAAAGATTCTTCCTAATACTACTTCACCTACAGGAACTTTAATAGAATCTCCTGTAGCTTTTACCTCTTGACCTCTTACAAGACCTTCACTCATATCCATTGCGATTGTTCTTACTCTGTTGTCACCCAACTGGCTAGCAACTTCAAGAACCAATCTCATCTCTTTGCCTTCTCTTGTAACAGTTGTCTCAAGAGCTTCATTTATCTGGGGCAGGTAATCGTCGAACTCGACATCAACTACAGGACCCATAACCTGAATGATTTTTCCAGTCATCAAATACTCCTATTTTTATTTCATTGATTCGACACCGCTGATAATCTCTATCAACTCTGTCGTAATTGCTTCTTGTCTGGCTTTGTTATATGCCACAGTCAAACTCTTCACCATATCATTGGCATTATTTGTAGCTGCATCCATTGCCTGCATTCTGGCACCATGCTCAGCTGCAAGTGAATCTATAAGAGCATAATACATAATATACTCTATATATCTTTGCACCAATGCCTCAAGCAGTGTATCGTCATCATCAGGCTCAAGCTCCAGCTCAGAACCTGTACTCTCTTTTGCTGTAATTTTACTTGCATCAACAGGTAATACTTCATCAACTCTTATCTCTTGAGTAATCATATTTACATATCCGTTATGCACAATGACTACTTTATCACTTTTACCTGTCAAATAATCAGCAATACACTCATTGATAAATGAGGCAGCTTTTTGATAATCAGGTGCTGAACTCAGACCATCTATCTCATTGAGCATCTCAATTCTGTTGAATTTGAAGTATGCTACACCTTTTTTACCAATTGCTCTAAGTCTGACAGTTGAACCCTGAGCTTCATACTCATCTTTCAACTGATTGACTTTTTTAATTGTCTGAGAGTTAAATCCACCACACAATCCCTTATCGGCAGTAATAAATACGATATCAACTACCTTTGGATTCTCCACACTCTTGAAAAATCTGTTATCCAACGATTTTTCAGATTTGGAGATATTAAGTGCAATCTCATCAATCATCTCAGTAATTTTCTGAGCATATACCTTGGAGCGTTTTGCAAGCTCTTCAGCTCTTTTTAGTTTGGCAGAAGAGACTAGTTTCATAGCTCTAGTCGTCTTGCCTGTGCCTTTAACGCTCTTTATCTTTCGTTTGATATCTTTCAAACTAGCCATAATTCAGCCTTTTATGCTACGAATTGGGATTTGAAATCCTCAAGTGCTTTTTTCAATTCCTCTTCTGTTTCAGAATCTATTTTTTTACTCTCTCTGATTTTCTCAAGAATTTTAGGATATTTACTATCCATAAACGGATATAGTTCAGCCTCAAATTTTGTAACAGATGCTACCGGAATATCATCAAGATAACCTTTTGTACCTGCAAAAATAATTATAACCTGCTTCTCTACAGGAATTGGTGCATATGGAGGCTGTTTAAGAACTTCAACCATTCTTGTACCTCTCTCAAGCTGATGACGACTATGCTCATCCAAATCACTTGCAAACTGGGCAAACGCCTGAAGCTCTCTGTATGAAGCCAAATCAAGTCTAAGTGTTCCTGATACCTGCTTTGTAGCTTTGATTTGAGCAGCACCACCGACTCTTGATACAGACAGACCCACATTAATAGCCGGTCTGATACCAGAGTTGAACAAGTCAGTCTCCAAGAATATCTGACCATCAGTAATTGAGATGACATTTGTAGGGATATATGCAGATACATCTCCAGCCTGAGTCTCAATAATTGGGAATGCTGTAATAGAACCTGCTCCTAGCTCATCATTAAGCTTGGCAGCTCTTTCTAGCAGTCTTGAGTGTAGATAGAATACATCTCCGGGATATGCTTCTCTACCTGGAGGTCTTCTCAGAATCAAAGACATCTCTCTGTATGCAACTGCGTGTTTGGACAAATCATCATAAAAGATTACTGCATGTCTGCCGTTATCTCTGAAATACTCAGCCATTGTTACACCGGCATATGGTGCAAGATACTGAAGTGCAGACGGATCTGATGCTCCGGCATTTACAATAATTGTATAATCCATTGCTCCATGCTCTTCAAGCTTTTTCACCAAAGATGCCACAGTTGACTGCTTTTGACCGATTGCTACATAAATACAGATTACATCTTGACCTTTTTGGTTGATAATTGTATCAATTGCAAGAGTTGTTTTACCAGTCTGTCTGTCACCAATAATCAGCTCTCTTTGCCCTCTACCAACCGGAACAAGTGCATCAATAGCTTTGATACCTGTCTGGAGTGGCTCATGAACAGACTTTCTTGCCATAATTCCTGGAGCTTTCTCTTCTACAAATCTCTGCTCTTTTGCATTGATTGCACCTTTTCCATCTATTGGCTCACCAAGTGGATTTACAATTCTTCCTACTACTTCATCACCAACAGGCACTTCAAGAAGTGTTCCGAGTCTTTTTACACTCATACCCTCTTTTATCTCTGTAAACTCACCAAGCACAACAATACCTACACTGGCTTCTTCAAGATTGAGAACCATACCTTTTATACCGTTGTCAAACTCAACCATCTCACCAACCATAACATTGCTAAGACCATAAACCTGTGCGATACCGTCACCGATACCTATTACCTTACCTACTTCATTTATATCGACATCCAGTTCAAAATTTTCGATACGCTCTTTGATTATTGAACTGATTTCGTCAGCTTGCAATTTTAATGCCACTTCTACTCCTTTCTGTTTTGTATATTAAAGACCCTGCTGAATAAATGCCAACAAATCGGCTTTTATTCTCTCTTTAGAATAGCTGAGCTCTATACCCAGGTCTTCCACCTCGACCTTAATACCGTCTATCTTCTCTTTACCATTTATCAACTTGATATTTGCACCAGTATAATCTGAAAGACTCTTTTCAAGTTTGGCAATATCTCCTCTTTTTATACTACCGTCACTCAGCAAAGTACCTTCAAAGCTGTTAGTAACTTTTTTCATCTCATACTCTAAAAATTCTGCTACTGAAGGTATAAGAGATAGTCTTCCATGACTACTCATTACAGACAGCAATCTGTAAAGCTTATCCCCTATCTTACCTTTTAATGGCTCTACCAAAATAGAAAATTTTTTATCATTGGATATCAATGGAGAAACTACCAACTCTTTGACATCTTTTTCATTTACAGTAGATGCCAACTTTTTAAGTGCCTCAACATCAGCTTTCAAAGCAGACTCATCACTTATATCCATCAGAGCTTTGGCATATCTTTTAGCTATCAACTCTTCCATTATGCCACCTTTCTAGATACGATATCAACTACTTTTTTACCTGTAACAGGTATATCATCAGTAGAAATGTTTTCATCAAGTAAAGAGACTACAAGCTCTTTTTTCATTTTACGCTCTTGCAACTCTTTTTTCTCATTGAACTGCTTTATGAGATTTTCTATCTCCTGCTCACCCATTTTTGCATACTGCTCTTTAATGAGTTCTACCTCTTTTTCGGCATCTTTCATTATCTCTTCAGCTTTTCTTCTACTGGCTTCCAAAGCTTGTTCTGCTGATACTCTATCCTCTTTTGCCTTTTGAAGTCTATTCTCAATTTCACTCAATTGAGAAGCAATTCCTTCTTTTCTGGAAACAAAAAAGTTTTTGACAGGCTCAGCTATCAGATAATAAGTAAGTCCGACAAAAATCAAAAAGTTGAAAACTCTGGGTACAAAATCGTACTCTCTACCTGCTACGGCAAGATATTTACTACCTTCTGCCCCTTCATTACCGAATAGAAATGCCGGCAATACCAATAATGCCGCATAAATTATCGCTCTCTTTTTCATATCTGTTTCCTGATTTAAATTTGGCTAAATTTAGCTTTGAGACTGGTTTTAATAAGAGGAAGCTGAGAAAGTATAGAACTTTTTAAAGTCTCTTTCTCCTCCTCAAGCTTAGCCAAAAACTTTTCATAGTCTTTGTTAAGCTCATCTTGCTTCGCCTCAAGTGCCACAAGATTTTTACTCTTTGCCTCTTCTATAGCTTCCATACGAAGTTTGGCAGATTTGCTTTTTGCCTCTTCTATATTGGCTTTAGCCTCATTTAGCAACTCTTCGGCATCACTTCCGAGTGAACTCGCCTCCTTCATATCCCTGGCTATTGTATCTTTTCTTCTATCCATGAAGGTCAATAACGGCCGATATAGCCTGTTATTGAGCTGCACGAGTAGAATAAAAAAGATAAAAAGCACCACTATCATTAATGACAAGTGTAAGTCAAGCATCTACTCTCCTCTCAAAGTTTGGTGAATTTTATCATCTTGCTAGTTAAATACCCTTTAAGGTATTAACTATTTGTCACTCTTTTTTATTAATGTAACAAATTTATCATATTCATCTCTGTTATCAAAAACAAATTCGATACTGTTATCTTTGATTTTACATCTGTATCCATCTAATATATCTTTTAATACTCTCTTTTCATCACTATTTAGTTTAAAGTTACTATGGCTCTTATGTAAAGATTTGTGTTCTCTATCCTGTATATGATTTTTCATAGATTGGACCAGCTTTTCAGCCTCTCTTACACTCAAGCGTCTCCCTACTATCGTATCTACTGCTTTTTTTCTCTCACTCTCATTTAAAGCTACCAGTATTTTGGCATGTCCTTGACTTATTTTATCTTTGGAGAGCATAGAGAGTGTATAATCATCCAAAGCCAGGATTCTGAGAGTATTTGTAATTTGAGAGCGACTTTTATGGACAATTTTTGCCAACTCTTCATGAGTAATACCGTGTACATCTATCAACTCTTTGTATGACCTTGCCAATTCAATAGGATGCAGATCTTCTCTTTGGATATTCTCTATCAAAGCAAGTTCACGAAGTCTCTTTTCATCAAGATCTGCATCAGCCACTATAGCTCTGATTTTATCTATTTTGGCTATTTTATGAGCTCTTAATCGTCTTTCACCGGCAACTAAGATATATCTGTTACCCGCAGGTATCACGACAATCGGCTGAAGCAATCCGTGGCTCTTGATAGACTCTGCCAACTCTTCTAATCTGTCCATATCAAAATTTTTACGAGGCTGATATGGATTGGGATCTATAATATTTACATCTATTTCATTGATTTCATCATAATTTTTTTCACCCAAAGCACCGCTATTGTCAAACTCCTGCTCATATACGCGACCCATCTCTTCTAAGATGTCGCCCAAACCTCTACCTAGTGCCATATTATGCCTTCAAAATGGCTTCAGCCAAAGCTTGATATGCCTTGGAGCCTTTGGATTTGGAGGCATAATGCGTCACAGGTTTACCAAAACTTGGACTCTCTGCAATCTTCACATTTCTTGGCACCACTACAAAATCTTGATTGTCTGTAAAAAGTTTGTCATTAAAATGTCTTTTCAAATCATTAAAAACCTGCTTGGAGAGATTGTTCTGACCTGAATACATAGTAGGCAGAAAACCTTTTATTTTCAGTTTTGGATTGATGGTTTTTTTCAAGAGTGATACAGTATTTAACAACTGTGCCAACCCTTCTAGTGCAAAAAACTCACACTGTATGGGTATTATTACAGAATCAGATGCGCTCAATGCATTTATTGTGATAGGTCCCAATGCCGGAGGGGAATCTATAATGATATAATCATACTTATCTTTTACCTCATCAAGTGCCATTTTCAGCACCAATTCTCTATTTTTTTTCCTGCCATCATAAAATTGTTTTTCAATCCCTACCAATCCTATATTTGAAGGTGCCAAATGCAATCTTTTTATTTCTGTTTTCAGTATGATTTCAGAAAGTTTTTTACTACCTATCAAGACATGATAAATATTAAATTCATAATCATTTCTGCTAAAGCCGAGATTTGTAGTGGCATTAGACTGGGGGTCTATATCCACCAACAATACCTTTTTATGTTTCTCAGCCAATGATGCAGCGAGATTCACAGCTGTAGTAGTCTTTCCTACACCGCCTTTTTGATTGGCTATACTTATTACTTCACTCATCTCAGATTTACAATCCTTTCACTGTTTTTCACAAGTGAGCCATCATCACACAAGACAGCATCACTCAAATCTATCAAATCACCCTCAAAATGAGTGCTATAACTTCTACTCTTTTCAAATTCTAACCGATACTTACTGAATATACTCTTCCATGAAGCTTTGTCATCTAAAGCTGATATATACTCTTCAAGCAGTTTAGAAGGCTTGATATCAAGCTCTACTGCCCGGTATGAGTTGCTTTTATTTCTCATATTCACTCCAATTCCTACAATAAAATTATCGGTTATTTTATTTGTAATTACTCCCCCTATTTTATCATTTTCCAGATATATATCATTTGGCCATTTAAGCCATACTCTGTTATCGTATCGATATAGTATATCTCTCATAATCCATCCAAAGTAAAGAGATGCCGATATCAAAGGTAAATCATCAGGCAAAGATGACTCTTTGAGTGCTATAGATGTATAAAGGTTACCTGCTCCACCTTCCCAATTATTACCTCTGCTTCCTACTCCTGCAATCTGCTCATCAGCAATGACAGCCACAGGTGCAGACAATTTTTTATATCTTATGGCATCTGATAAATATTTCTGGGTAGATTCAAGTTTCTCAAAGTATATTATCTCCAATTTTCAACCTCTTACCGGCAAGATATGCCTTTGCTTGTGTCTCTTTTTTGGATGCCGGATGGACTCTGTATATTTTAAGAGAACCTCTCTTGCAAGATAGTGTAAATCCTTTTTTATCCATAGAGAGTATAACTCCGGCTTCTTCATTGATAGAATCTGTTTCATTTATAGATATTTTAGTCAGTTTCAATCCGTTACTCAAAAACACTCCCGGCCAGTTTTCAAATGCTCTGAACTTATTGTATATATCAACTGCACTATCAAGTGATACTTTGCCATCTTCTCTGCCTATCTTTTTACAATGACTTGAGACTGCTCCCACCTGAGACAGAGGCTCAATCTCATCAAATCTATCCAATACATCAATAATCAATTCAGAAGCATCCTGAGCCAATATATCCATCAACTCCACAAGTCTCATATCTGTTGGGATATATCTTTTAGTATATGCCAATATATCACCTGTATCAAGCCCCTCATTCATAAGCATGGCTGTAACACCTGTATAATCCCTACCTTCCAATAATACCTGTTGCACAGGTGAAGCACCTCTGTATTGAGGAAGTATAGATGCATGCAGATTGATACAAGGTGCTGTTTCAAGTATATCTTTTGGCAATATCTGACCATAGGCGGCTACGACTATAAAATCAGGTTTTGCATCTTTTATGAGCGTTGCTGTTTCATCACTTCTCAAATTTCCAGGTTGCAATACCTTAAATCCCATTTCATTAGCATATACTTTTACAGGAGGCGGAGTGAGTATCTTTTTTCTTCCTACAGGCTTATCCGGCTGTGTAAATACCATCGGTATCATATATTTACTATTTTGTGACAAGGCTTTTAAAATTTTTTCCGCATACTCCGGAGTTCCCATAAATATAACTCTCTTCTTTTGCATCTACACACTCTCCACATTGTTTATTATTAATTTTGATTTAGATATTCTCTTATTTCCTCTTCTGATACACCAAACTCTTTAGCCACCTGTTCAACAGGCAGACCGAATTTTTTTATCATTATTATCATATTTTTAAACCTCTCCTCTTCTCTACCTTTTTCTATGCCTTTTTCTATACCTTTTTCTATGCCTTTTTCCAGCACCACCTGATAGATAGGCATATCTTCAAATCTTGTATTTCTGAGCATTTTAGCTACCTCCTTTACTATATTTTCCAAATTTCTATTTGTTGATAATGTATCTATTATCAACATATATTTATCAAATTTACTCTCATCATCACCTATAAGTTCTCTAAGTCTTGTCAATATATATTTGATTATCTCTTTTTCGTCCCTGCCTTTAAAATCACACAAAATAGAAAGCACCAATGCATCAGGTGTATCCATTTTAAGAAACTTTTCACAATCTATTGTATGCATATCTATCAAATTATAACGAAACTCTATACCGGTATCTTCTATACCATTTTTTATAGAGCATCTCTTTTTGCCAATATAAATCAGATACTGTCTTATTGGCAATTTTGGATATAAGAGTTTGATATCAGTATAGTATCTCATCATTCTAAGAGGCATTGTAGAGTCATTACTGTTTTGTATCTCAATATGAAGTATCTCCAATTTTCCGTCTATATTACATTTGGCTACGATATCGGCTTCTCTTTTTTCAATTCTTTGAAGCTCTTTATCGATAAATTCTATATCTGAAATATTCAAATCAAGGATATATTTGGCTATATCCTCGGCTATCGTTTTGACGGTATCTTTTGTGGTGATATCTTTTTTCATAAAGCTTTTATTTGTACTCTTCATAGAGTCTCTTTATCTCTGGCAGATATCTTTTGATACCCTCTTCCAGGGTAACTTTGGGGTCATATCCCAGATACTCTTTTGTGCTGTTTATATCAGCTTCGGTGAAAAATTGATACTGCCCTACAAATGGATTGGGTATATATTCACACTCCAAATTGGTGCCAAGCTGATTTTGTAAAATATCTACAATATCTTGAAAACTTCTAGCTTTGCCGGTGCCTACATTATATACGCCACTTCTTTTGGGATTGCATGCTTTTATATTTGCCTCTATTACATCATCAATATATACAAAATCTCTCAATATTTTGTTTGAGCCTTCAAAGAGTCTGGGTCTGTTGCCTGATAGTATCTGATGCCCAAACTGTAGTATCATAGAAGCTGTTTTATTTTTAAAATACTCTCTTGGACCATATACATTAAAATATCTAAGTCCCACTATCGGAATATCAGCTCTTTTGATTCTCTCATAAGTTAAATTATCCATCATCAACTTACTAAAGCCATATATATTGGCAGGAGCTTCTTTGCCTACTATCTGAGGAGCAGGAGCATTACCATATGTAGCTCCACTGCTTGCATATACCATAACTGCTTTCATATCACAAGCCATATCAAGCAAATCTCTAAAAGCATTTAGATTGGTATCTATCATAATCTTTTGGTCACTTACAGTAGTATCACTGATTGCTGCTTGATGAAAGATATAATCAAACTTATAATCTCTAAGCCTATTTAAATCCTCTTTTTTGGTGATATCGCCTGATATGATTTCACCTTTGAAACCAAGCAGATTTTGGAAATGTCCAAAACTTTTGAGATTGCCGTTGGAAAATGTTTCACCTGTTCTGAATATATCAAATACTACAACTTTGGCATCTGGAAAATTATTCTGAAAATAAAATGCCAAATTAGAGCCTATAAATCCGGCTCCGCCTGTAATCAAAATCGTTTTGTTGTTGAAATTCATCTTAAATACACCTTTTTGATTATAATAAAACTAATTCTATCATAATCAAATATGACAAAAGTCTTAATATTATTTTATATATAGTGCTATATTAATAAAATACTAAGAGCTTCAAAGTATAATACATAATAGGACATAGTCCTAATTTAATTTATGGAGTTAGAAAATGGGAAGTGTAGATGTAGGTAAACTTACCGTATCAGGTGAAGAGTTGTTAAAAGAGTTTGTAGAAAAAATGGGACTAGAGGGTGCAATTATTGCCACTGCTGAAGGATTGGAGATGGCAAGCTATTTCAAAAACTCTCTAGATGCAGATGTGGTAGCCGCAAATACCGCTTCGCTTTTGGCGACAATCACAGGTACACTGGAGGATACAGAAAAAGGTTCTCTAAATGAAATGATTATATCCGGAAGCGAAGGCTTTATTGCTGTCAAAGATTTGGGTAACGATGTAGCACTGGCTGTCATCACTCCAAAAGGGTATAAAATGGGGGCTTTGATTGTGGCTCTCAAGCAGTTTGTAAAAGATATACAATCATTCTAATTGAAAAATTCAGGTGCCGTATAATAGACGGTCAATATTGTCTTATTGAATTTGTTAAAAGTTTTATGGGAGTAATTATATGGGAGATCAGGTAATGGCAGCAAAAGAGGATATGCACAAATATATAGAGCAGATGAAAAAAGGCGAAATAGATGCCGCTCAATTTTATAAAGATATGATGAATGTATTGGCTACACTTGATGTAACAAACGATGATTTAAAGGGTGCTACACCAATGCTACTCAATTTTGTAAATACACTATTGAAGAATATGAGTAAATAACTTTACACATATAATCTTGTTTGAGTATGGGGGGCTAAAGCCTCAAAAGAGTGGGACTAAAGTCCTGCTTGATTATCTAAGATGCTGGGATTTAGCTATAAGTATCTAAACAAAACAATGAAAATAAAAAATTATTAGCAAATATCGTTTTATGTGCGTAAGAACAAAATATATATCATAGTTGTAGCAATATTGCCACAGCATTATAGCAAGGATAAAAAATGGACAAAGATATAGATATTAATTCACTAATGGATAAAGTTGTGAATCAATTCTCATCAGTAGATGGAGTCATAGCTATATACATTATTGATTTTGATACTATGAAAATTTCATATGATACATTCAATAACCCCAAACCAACAAAAGAGCAACTTGATTTGATAAAAAACAGTGTAAAATTATTTAGCAATCAGGATGTAGAGACTGCATATATAGAAGAAAAAGAGAGACTTTTCATCAAAAGAGTTGAAAAAAGCAATATAATAATCACAATTGTCACCAACTCTGAAAGCAGAATGGGTAATATTTTTAGCCTTTTAAAATTAGTATAAGTTTATGAATAGAAAATTGGAGATATAAATGGGTACTCTTCTAAACAAAATTGCGATAGGAGATGAAGTATTTAGTATAAAGACAAAACAACACAGTAACAAAATAGAAATAAATATATTTCATAATGGAAATGAAAATTATCCCGTATTCACAAAAGATGATTATATCTTAAAAGATGGTAAATCTATAGATGAATTGCACAGTAAAGTATTAACAAAGTTTATCAAACTACACAAAAGAAACCGCGGTAATATATCAAAAATATCTCATCAACTGCAGTCTTTTTTATCATCTGAAATTACTAAAAATAACAATGCATCAAAAAACATACAAAATAACCAACACTCCTCTGATATAATTTTTGAAAAATGCAACAGATTTCTAGATAAAGATATTTCAGGTATAGTCATAGCAGAAAATGATAATGTGATGTTTATAGATAATAAGAGTATCATTTTCAAAGATAAAGTACTACAGGCATTGCAGTTATCTTACAAAATTATAAAAGACAATAGAGATAAAATAGATATAATACTTGGAAACCTAAATAATATATTTATATCTTTTGATGAGTGTAATATCATTATATATCCGATAAATAATCAAAGGGTATGTATGATAATATCAAAAAACGGCAGTATAGGCAATATATTTAAAAAAGCCGAATACATAATAAGTCACTTTAAGGACTAGTAAAACAGTGAGAAATGACATCAAACTAAAAGAGTTTCTATCTGATATAGAACTAAGACTAAGTAAAATCACAAAACATGATATAGATCTACCGGTTTTGTATAATATACAAAATTCAACACTTATCTATTTGACAGACAAAGTCACAGAAAAAGCTATTTCAGATGACACCAAAAGTTTGCTTACAAAAGCCATATATGAGCATATACCTGTGATAGTCAAAGATATAGACAAATCAAAGCTTTACTCCAAAGATATAGACAATCCAATGTCATACAGTATAAAGGGTATGATAATCATCCCCTTTAGTGGAAACAGAAAATCTGATACTGTATTTGCTACTCTTATTTTATACTATAT
>WFNP01000063.1 GCA_015488535.1 Nitratifractor sp. | reverse complement strand
TTATTGGTTATTGGTTATTGGTTATTGGTTATTGGTTATTGGTTATTGGTTATTGGTTATTGGTTATTGGTTATTGGTTATTGGTTATTGGTTATTGGTTATTGGTTATTATAGTATATATAAATACTTTATTATATCATTTTATAGTTTTTTCAATGCTTTGGCATATAGGGCTATTGTTACAGCGTAGCGTTTACTGGCATTGTATAGAGTGATTATTCTATAGTTTTTGGTGCCAAGATATATATCATATCTTTTGGCATCTCTCATTCTGATAAAATAAGCCTTTTTTATTGCTAAATTTTGAGTAGGAGTAATACCATATTTTTTTAGAGTATGTAGTGAATATAAGCTTCTGTATCCGCTTTTGAGTCTTTTGAATTTATCCCCTTTCACTTTTGCTTTGATAACAGGAGATATATTATCTCTCCAGCCGTTTTTATGCAAAAAATAGGCTATTGAGCCTATACAGTCAGCCATAGAGTTTGGGTTTGCTTTGCCATCACCGTCTAAATCTATGCCATATCTTAGCTGAATAGATGGCACCTGTTGCACACACCCCATAGCTCCAGCAAATGAGCCTCTGAGTTTCAAGATATTTAAATGTCGTTTTTTAGATAGAATAAATAGTTTTTGTAACTCAGAATGGAAAAATCTAAATTTTCTATTATGAAATAGTCCCAGTGTAGCAAGAGCGTCCAATACTCTATACTCATTACCATAAAGCCCAAATTTGGTTTCTACCCTGATAAATGCTGTAATAATTTCAGGCGATACCTTGTATCTTTTAGAGGCAATATTTAACCATTTGTGATATCTGTGCATAAATTTTTTGCCAAGCTCTACACTTTGGGGTATCAAGATTTTATGCTTGTATCTACTCCAACTGTAATCTGTTTTAGTAACTTTTGGTCTGCCTCGGTATCTATTTAGTATATCTTTTCTAAATTTTGCATAAGATAGAGTATTTAGTATATATTGTTGTGAAAATCCATATCTTTTGTGCATAAAATCAGCAAACTGCTTAGCCTGTGGTGTTTTGCTGATATCAAAAGCATTTATATATACTGTTAAAAGCATAAATATTAATATTTTAATCATAAATTCATTCCTTTGAAATGGAGTATAGGTGATATAATATCAAAATGATTATAGGAGATTTTTATGTTTAAAAAATTTTTTATTTGTTGTATATTTTTTTCATTTTATCTATTTGCCCAGACTCCAAACTATAAAAATGTTACGAGGCTTTATATCGCCACATTCAATCGCACTCCGGATATGGCAGGATTAGATTATTGGGTTTATCAAAGTAATTTGAGTCTAGAAAAGATTGCAGAGAGTTTTTTTGACCAGCCTGAGACAAAGCGTAAATATCCTGATACAAAGGATACAGATTATTTTATCAAGTCAGTTTATCAAAATTTATTTGACAGAGAGCCTGATAGAGATGGATTGTTATATTGGCAAAAGCAATTAGACAATGGCTATGTAAAAAATGGTCAGTTTATTTTGGCTCTCATCAATGGAGCATTGGGAGATGATAGAGTAAAACTTGCCAATAGCACATACAAAGCTCTTGAAGAGTTGAAATTAGCTATATATATGGATGCCTATTTCTCCAAAACATCAGGTAGATATTATGATAGTGGAGTTGATAATAATATTATAGATGATATAAACAGTGCCAAAAAATCAATCTATATGGCTGTTTATGAGATGACAAACAAACATATTGTATCAGCTCTTAAAAATGCTTATGATAGAGGTGTAGATATCAAAATCTATACAGATGATAGCACAATAGATAATGATGCTTTTACCCAATTGCAAAGTTATGGTATAGATGTAAACAGTGATAGTGATGCTTATGCTTTGATGCATAACAAATTTACATTAATTGATGGCTCAATTGTATGGAGTGGCTCCGGTAACTATACAGTATATTCATTTTACAGGAATAATGAAAATTATATTAGAATCAAAGATAGTGATATAGCCAAAACCTATACTAACAAATTCTTCACACTATTTGACAATAAAGATAGTAATATAAAGCCCTATCAAAAAGATTATACCAGTGTATATTTTGCTCCCGATTTTGATTTGGAAGATATTTTGATAGATAAAATAAATCATGCTTCAAAGAGTATAGATTTTATGATATATGCCTTTACAGACACTGATATAGCTGATGCATTAATTGAAGCTAAAAATAGAGGTGTCCAGATAAGAGGAGTATTTGACGAGAAAGAGAATAAATATCAATCAAAATATAGCCAATATGATTATCTTAAAGATAATGGAATAGATGTCAAGCTTGACGGCAACAGCTTTAAACTACACGATAAAGTGATGATAATAGATGAAAATACAACAATTACCGGCTCATACAATTACACAGAAAAAGCCTCCAATTATAATGACGAAAATCTTATCGTAATAGATAGAGATGATATATCACTCAAATATTATGATGAGTTTGAAAAAATTTATCAAAAAGCGTTGGAGAAATGAAATATACCAAATGAGGTACGGAGCTTGAATGGTCTCATTTAAAATAGAGCTTTGGGACGAGTAAAAGAAAAGTTAAAAATCTATTACTATCACCTGACCCCCTATTTTGACCCCCTATTTTTTATTTTTTATAGCAAGTCAAATATAACTCTGCAATGATTTGTTATCTCATTCACCTGCTAATAATGTCAAGAACGATTTTAATAATAGTAAGAATTAGACTGATAGAACCTGTAAATGCCCCCAATAGTGCAATTTTTCTAGTGCGACTTTTATCTTTTTCTGAAATGAGATATTCTCTACCATCTGAAGTAAGACATACTGCAATTCCATCATCATTCATTTTAATTGCTTTTATATATTTTTTTTTCAAAAGATCATTGAATACACCTTCCGCCAATGGACCATCAATGTTTTTACCAAATTTCTTATAAACTTCATCCCATATTATCTGAGCCGGAAAAAAGTAATTTGGACCTGGTCTAATATTCCATGCTTTATATAACTCTTCTAATAGGACAATTTGTAGTTTATCTGCTGAAACTAAATTTCTTTTCATGAGTTTCCTTTTTACTTATAACTACTTATTCAAGGAACATAATAGCGAAGTTAGCCTGATATTTTCCAATTGAATGAACATTTAAAATGTCCTGTTATTTGTGGAAAATGTGGCAAAATATTATTTTTTAAGAGATTTAGAGCAGTTTTTTGTATAATATAACTATTACTTATGTCCTTTTTAGTAGCTATATATCTTTTAACGAAATAAAAATGTTCCTTGATTTGTAAAATTCAGGCAATAACAGACATTTTGTTAAATTTTGTCCGTTTAATATATGAAAAGCTGTTTTTATGAAAAAGAAAAAACTAATAGATATATTTAGCCCCGCAAAATGCAGGACTGAAGTCCTGCCTCCGAAGTAAATTGTATTAAATTATAGTTGTTTTAAGTAATTAAATTTCACTTGCTATCCTCTTGGCTCCCTTGAAATCCACTTTGCCGCTTGCCAATTTGGGGATACTCTCTATTTGTAGATATTGGTTAGGTTGCATGATAGCAGGTATTGAGGAGTCTTTTATTATGGATTGCAATTCATTTGGACTCATTTCACCGCTGTATAGCAGTATGATTTTTTCTCCTTTTTTGCTGTCGGGCAGGGAGACGGCAACTATTTCGATATCTTCATCTAATAGCTTTTGTATCTGCTCTTCTACGGCCCCTAAGCTAATCATCTCTCCGCCTATTTTGGCAAAACGGCTGTATCTATCAACTATAGTGATGAATCCGTCACTGTCTATATGACCCTTATCACCCGTTTTGTAGTATCTTTTGCCATCTATTTTTGCTATTACCTCTTTGGTTTTGGCTTTGTCATTGAGATAGCCTTTCATTACTTGCATACCGGCAACTAGGATGAGACCATCTTCGCCGGTGGGTAGCTCCTGGAGTGTATCTGGATTGCAGATTCTAATAATAGTGCCGGGTAGCGGTTGTCCTACGGTGCCGACTTTGTTGCCGATTACCGGCTTTAGGGTATCCGGGTCGAGGATATCGGGCATATTTACCGATATTACCGGTGATGTCTCTGTAGCTCCGTATCCCTCATATAGCTCAATGCCGAACTTTTGTTTGAAAGAGAGTTTTATATCATCTTTTAGCTTCTCAGCTCCGGCTACTCCCATACGGATAGATTCAAACATCAGTGGATGGAGTTTGCGGTTTTTGGTATATAGTCTGAAAAATGTAGCGGTGCCGAATATTATCGTAGCTCTGTATCTAGCTGCCATTTTGCCCACACTAAAGGCATCTGTGGGGTCTGGCACCATAGCTACCGGTATGCCTTCAGTCAGCGGTAGCAGGGTGGTAATGGTGAGTCCAAAGCTGTGAAAAATAGGCAGTGAGCCAAGAATCAAATCATCATCGCTAAAGTTTAGCATGGCACTTGTCTGTTTGATATTGCCAAGCAGATTGCGGTGGGTTAGCTCTATGCCTTTGGGAGTGCCTTCGCTTCCGCTGCTAAATAGCACTGTAGCGGTATCATTTAGGCTTACTTTTGCAAAATACAAAGACTCTATCAACTTTTTGGGCAATATTAGAGCTTGTAAGAGTGATATGATTTTGGCTTTTTTATCAAACTCTTTGGCTATATCTTCGGCTAAGAGTAATCTATCTTGCAACTCATCAGCCGGATTGAAGCCTTTTTTGGAGAGTCTGTTTATAAATTTGGATGAGCTGATTATGGTAGTAATTTGAGCTTTGTTTACAGAGGCTTTCATACTGTCAGATGATAGGGTATAGTTTAGATTGATTGGGACTCTGCCCATAGCAAGCAGGCTTAGATTGACAATAGCTCCTGCTGCTGATGCGGGCAGAAGCACGCCTATATACTTTTCATTCTCTATTTGCGGTTTTAGAGCCTTGATAAAGAGTAATACGGCTGATAGGAGTTTGAGTCTGTTTAAATCTGCTCCTGAGCTGTCAGCCAAACTTCGACTAAATGGGGCTTCTTTGGTGCGTCTTAGCCATTGTAGATGTAGAGGCTCCTGGGTATCTATCATACTGCTCCAGGCTTTGAAAGATAGCTCTCTTACAGCCTCTTTGACTCTGTGGGCGGTAGCATCGGAGGGTAGGGGAGTAGCGAAATATACCCCTATATCTCTTCTGGCTCCATATTTGGATATGAGTCGGTATCTGGGATTGGCTCTGGAGAATGTAGAGCCCCAAAGACCATGCAGATAAAACGGCACTATCGGGATATCCTCGCACTCATTCATAATCTTTTCAAACCCTTTTTTGAACTCTCCAAGCTGACCGTTGTAGCTGATTCTGCCTTCGGGAAACAGAGCTACCACTTCGCCTGATTTGAGTCTGTTTCTAATCTCTGTAATCGCACTCTTTGAAGCTGAAGATGATATAGGAATGACTCCAAATCGTTTGAGAAAGACTCTAAGATACCACTGCTCATAAATGTGTCTCTCCATTACGAATTTGACAGCTCTTGGTGAAGCAATTTGAAGCACGAGCCAATCTATCCAGCTGATATGATTGCCAAGCAGTAATACTCCGCCTTTTGCCGGTAGATTTTCAAGTCCCTCTACTACAAATCTGTATCTTGTGCGAAATAGAGGCAATAGTAAAAGCCTGGCTGAGAGTTGAGGCATAATTGAGAGTGCATAAAGAGCCGAAAGTAGCGTAATAATTCCTGCTGTATAAAATATACCGATAGTATTTACTCCAAGATTTACAAGCAAAATTGCACAAATTAGCGATAGAAGCATCACGATATTTTGAATGAAATTATTACCGGCTAAAATAACTCCAAGCTCTTTTTGGGGTGAGAGAAACTGTATATTTGAATTGAGAGGCACTATTGCCATACCGCCGAAAATCCCAAAGAGTAGAGAAGCCAGTGCCATATATTTGGCTTCACTAAAATAGGCTAAAATAGTTATGGATACAAAGATGCCAAATGCTCCAACGGTTACAAGTCCAAGCTCTATATGCTTCTTGCTAAAATGCCCGGCAATGATTGAGCCTATAATTATACCTATACCGCTAAGAGTCAGTATCGCTTGAATAATGATTGTATCATCACTGCCTGTAAGAGCTTTGAAGTGAGCCGGAAATGCGGCTACTACAAGCTGAGACAATCCCCAAAAGATAGAGAGTCCCAATATTGAGAGCCAAATATTTCTATCGTGCGTGATTGTGGCAAAGTTTTGTCTGAGGTATTTTAGCGTGAGGTAATTTTGGATACTGAAGTGCTTTGCCACTCCTGTAATTGATGGAGGAATTTTAAGAGAGGAGCTAAATTCAGCTATACTCATAGCTATAAGCAACCACCCAATAGGTGCAATAGATGCGGTAATCTCATTGGGTGTAGAGCCACTGTAAATTGATTCAAAAATTACAGAAAAGAGCAGTCCGCTAAGAAGGATTGAGAGTATTGTAAGAGCTTGGACAATAGCGTTTGCTTCACCAAGCCGACTATTTCCTGCTATCTCTTTGATGAGTCCATACTTAGCAGGTGAGTATATGGCACTCTGTATTGCCAAAAGCAGAGTCATAGCAAATGCTACAATAAACCAACCGTTATAATATGCGATAGTTACCCCAATAGATAACATCAATCCGATAAATGCCATATATTTGACTACTTTGCTTTTGTCAAATCTGTCACTTATCCACGCTGAGGGCGAAAAGAGCAAAATAAACGGAATCAAAATCAACGCATTGACTAAGGCACTCAGTATTATGAGTTTATCACCGCTGTATGATTTGATGAGGATATTTTGAATTGTGATTTTGTGGGCTATATCTATCATAGCATTGAATGTCAAGACAAGCAAAAAAGGTAAAAATCCTTTGATTGATAGTAACTGTTTCATTTTAAATCCCTTTTATACAGAGTGTATAGTGTCATATTAAGAAGATACGGTTTTAGTATCAGTGTAGCGTCAAAGAGGCTTTTGATGCTATCTTCATTGAGACTGTTTTGTGCTTCAAGCTCATTGGCTGTATCTATCTCGGCTTTTGATATATTGAGAGCATTTGATTTGTAAATCTCTATGAGTCTATCGCCTCCTTCAAGTGAAGCTAAACGATTAAGAATATCAATAATTTCTGCTTCTTTATCGCTAAAGCCGTTGCCTCTGTCAAATATCAAGCCTCTTTTGATGTAGCTTTTAATTTGCTCTTTATCTGTATTTGTGATATTTGATAACTCATCCAATGAGTATCTTTTGGAAGTGGGAGGCTCCATTAGCAAATCTAAGATATCAATTAAATTTGTGTATGAGAATATATCTCTTTGCATAATGTTTTTTAACTGCTCTATCGAGAGATTGAAATTTTTTTGAAGATATTTGATGAATTTGATTTTCTCTATGAAGCTTTCATCATATAGATGGACATTTGGTTTGGGTTTTTCAGGTTGTGGTAAGAGACCCTCTTTGATGTAGTAGAGGATTGTAGATTTGGGAGTATCAGTTAGTTTGACAAGTTGATTCATCTTTAGCATATTGACTCCTTTTGAGCTGTTTGGAGTATGAT
>WFNP01000062.1 GCA_015488535.1 Nitratifractor sp. | reverse complement strand
CAGGGGTAGAGCACAACCTTGCCAAGGTTGGGGTCGCGGGTTCGAATCCCGTCTCCCGCTCCATAGTTATTTTTAATTATAAAGATGATATAATAAAAATTATCGTGATTTATTCAGGTGTCTGAAGCCCGGATGGTGGAATTGGTAGACACAGGGGACTTAAAATCCCCCGGCTATTGCAGCTGTGCCGGTTCAAGTCCGGCTCCGGGCACCACCAAAAGATGAGGCGCTATAGCCAAGTGGCTAAGGCAGGAGCCTGCAAAGCTCTGATCCCCGGTTCGAATCCGGGTGGCGCCTCCACATTTACTACTGTTTCGGGAGATGGCTGAGTGGTCGAAAGCGGCGGTCTTGAAAACCGTTGAGGGTAACACCTCCCAGGGTTCGAATCCCTGTCTCCCGGCCATTTTAAAATACTGCTTTTATATATCCATTTAATTATTTATATAAATATTCTCTTGAGGCTAAAATTATTAATACAACTTGAAACGAACCTGTTTAAGTGTAATTCACTTTTTTGTGAAAAATTTAATATAGCTTTCAAACAATCGATTTTTAGTTTTGACAAACAAGGTTAGACATTAAGTATCTGCCTCAATGTCTGTTTATCGTCTATATTTTTCCATACCCTGATGAGGATTCTGATACTTTCATAACAGGTTCATAGATATTGTTTTCTGCTTTAGCATTTGCCTGTTTGAGTCCTGTGGAGACCATTTCATAAATCATGTTCGCAAAAAGATTCATTTTGGAGTCTTCACTCAGTAGTTGTGTTGCAAGTTTTTGGTGAATATCAAGACTCTCTATAACCGCTGTGCTGATAGCATCAGAGAAACCGCCCATCATAGCCTGATCTTTGTTATTATTTTTCACCTGATGGACGACCTTTTCATTTTCCATCATCTTGTCGCCGATAGTTCTGGTGAAGTTCAGTATATCCTTGTCACTCAACTCACCCTCAAACAAGGCACTGATTTCTCGCACAATATGTGAGAGCAGGTCTTTGTCTGGGTCGTGTGGTTTTGCTTCGCCTGGATTGAGAGGTGGCAAAGGATGTGCCTCTTCATCCAGGCGGATACTCTCCTCTTTTTGTTTGTGTAGCTTGTAGTGTGTCAGCTCCACAGCAGAGAGGTCAATGGGGTCTTTTTCATCTATAGTTTTGAGGTTGGGGAGTAGTCCTTTTGCATAGACATACAGCGAGAGCAACTCTTCATCCTGATAATCGACAATTTGTGAGAGAAATTCATACATTCTTACAAAGGTAGTGAGGTCTTTTTTGAAAATTTCCAGTGCTTTTTTTGCTTTGGAGGCTTCTTCACGCTCAAGAGAGAGATTGTGGAGGCTCTTTTCATCTCCGTCTTTTTCTGCTTTGATTATCTCCTTTTCAAGAGTATCTATTTTCTCTATGGCTTCTTTGTATCGCATCTTGTATCGATCTGATGCCGGTTTGATTGATGCACTCATCTGTGCCTGTGTGCCTTTTGGGTCAAAGAATGTATCTGCATATGCTTCAACCTCACTTGCTGTAAATATTCCTGATGCTTCCAGTTTGCTTTGCAGGTCATAAAGAATGTTGGGGTCGGTAACATCTTCAAGCACGGTGCTTTTATAGTAGGGTGCAAATGCTTCTTTGATATCTTCTGTCTCATTCACAAAATCGAGGATAAATGTCTGCTCTTTACCCGGATATATACGGTTGAGCCGTGATAGTGTCTGCACACAGTCCACACCGCCGAGTTTCTTATCGACATACATCGCACATAGTTTTGGTTGGTCAAATCCTGTCTGGAATTTATTGGCAACTATCATCACTTGATACTCGTTGGTATCAAATGCCTTTCGCATATCACGCCCACGCAGATTGGGATTCATATTTGCTTCGGTGTACTCCTTTTGCTCTCCTTCTATATCATCAATCACTTTGCCGGAAAATGACACCATTGCCTGTATATTTTGATAATTATGCTCTTTTATATACTTGTCAAATGCCAATTTGTAGCGTACCGCAGCCTGACGACTTGAAGTAACCACCATCGCTTTTGCCTGATGGTCAAGCAGATGAGAGACATGTATGCGAAAATGTTCGATGATAATATCCACTTTTTGTGCGATATTATATGGATGGATATTGAGCCACTTTGCTATTTTTGCCTTTGCTTTTCTGCTCTCGACCTCTTGATCCTTTTTTGAGTTGGCGTGTTCGAGTTTGTAGAAGATTTTGTATGTGGTATAGCCACGCAAAACATCGAGGATAAAACCCTCTTCAATAGCCTGTTTCATCGTGTATGTATGAAATGGTTGTGGCATGTTGGTATCTGATGGTGGCATAGACGGATCGGGCAGGGTGCCGAAGAGTTGCAGTGTTTTCTCCTTTGGTGTTGCAGTAAAGGCATAAAAGCTGATATTTCGTCTTTTGCCTTCTGCTTCAAGAGTTGCGCTCATTACATCCTCTGCACTGATTTGGGCATCTTCATCCACCTGCTTGACACCTAGCACCTCTTTGAGCTTCTTGGCAGTCGCCTCCACTTTGTGAAGAGTGGGCTTCATCGGCAATGATGGCGTATTTACGCTCTTTGAGACTTGCACGGTGGCGTATAGCATCAATCACAAACGGAAAAGTCTGTATAGTTGTGATGATAATCTTTGCTCCATTTTCCAGAGCATTGGCAAGCTGTAGCGATTTGCTCTCGTTGGAATCCTTTTTATTGATACCGACTACTACACCATCTTTGTGTTCAAATGAGCCGATGGTCTCTTGCAATTGATTATCCAGTACCGTCCGGTCTGTGATGACAATGACAGAGTTAAATATCGCTTCTTCGTTGTTGTCGTGCAAAGAGGCAAGTTGATGTGTCAGCCAGGCAATGGAGTTTGATTTGCCCGAACCGGCACTGTGTTGAATGAGGTAGTGTTCACCTACCCCTTTTTCTCTGGTATCGCTGAGCAGTTTACGCACAGCATCAAGCTGATGATATCGTGGAAAAATGAGTGTTTGGCTTTTGTATTTTTTACCCTGATGGTCCTCTTTCTCTTTTACTTCAAGATGTAGATAACGCTCTATGATGTTCATAAGAGAGTCAATCTGTAGAATCTCTTTGTAGAGGTAGTCAGTGGCATAACCGTTTGGATTTGGAGGGTTGCCGGCACTGCCGTCTGGTTTGCCTTTGTTAAAAGGCAGGAAGTGTGTCTTGGTGCCTTCAAGCTTGGTAGTCATATAGACTTCATCAGTGCTGACAGCAAAATGAACGAGTGTCCGTCTGTTGAAACTTAGTAGCACCTCGCCTTTGGGGTTGCGGTCATATCGATACTGATTGATGGCATCTTGCACATTTTGTGTGAAGTCTGTTTTCAGCTCTGCCGTTGCTATTGGAATACCATTGAGGAAAAATACAAGGTCAATGCTGTTGTTGTTTTTGGCTGAGTAGTAAAGCTGACGCACCACACGCAGGATATTGGCATCATATCGTGCCTGTGTATCTGGGTTGGGTAGTTCGGGCTTGAATTGGCAGAGCTTGAATTTCGCACCGATATATTTGACCTCTTTACGCAGGGTATGTATGGCACCATGTTTGTCCATACTTTTGGAGATATGTTTGCATAGCACATCATCTGTTCGTGTTCCCTCTCTGCGATACATCTTTTCATACGCTTGGGGCTGAGTATGCTTGATATATGTAAGTAAATCTTTGGGATATAGTCCAAGTGCTACATCGTAGCCTTTGGAGTTACCTTCGACCCAGCCATTATCGGTCAGATATTTGACGATTTCGGTTTCAAATCTCTCTTCTTTATGCTTGCTCATTTTGTATCACTCCTTTTATATTCCAGTATCCGCTTTTCAAACTGCCCACCCGTTCGATTTTGCCCTCTTTCTTGAGCTTGGCAATATCCCGTTTGATGGTCTTGTCACTGACTTCACAGGCATTAGCAAGTTGCTCTATGGTGATGGCACTGTTTTTCTGCATCAAGCTTATGATTTTTTTATGCCTGTTTATTGGGACATTTTTAGGGACATTTATTGGGACATCTCTTTTGATTGCCAACTCCTCTTTACAGCTTCGCAGGATAGACTGGAGCATAAATGCCACAAAGGGTGTGCTTTCTCCTGCACTTCCTGCAGTTTCTAAAGCCTCATAATAACCTTGCTGACTCTCCTTTATAACGCTCTCTATGGGAAGAGCAGAAAAGATGGGTTTCCAGTCATAGAGTATCAGGCTTTGCCAGAGTCTGCCTATGCGTCCGTTGCCATCTTCAAATGGATGGATAAATTCTAACTCGTAGTGAAAGACGGAGCTTTTAATAAGCGGATGAATGTCGGTAGTTGCAAGCCAGTCAAACAGATAACCCATCAACTCCGGCACTCTGTCATATGGCGGAGCGACATGCACGACCCCCTCTTCCCCTCCCACACCTACATTGCTTGTTCTGAAACTCCCGGCTTTTGTTAATATTTCACCCATCAGCATCTTATGTGCTGACAACAAATCATTAAGCTTTTTATAATCGAAGTTATCAAGATTATCATAGACTTTGATAGCTCCGTTGACTTCTGCTATCTCACGGACACTACCCATTACCCGTTTACCCTCGATGATAGCCGTAACCTTCTCAATACCGAGGGTGTTGCCTTCGATAGCGAGTGTGCCGGTAATAGTCTTTATCCTGTTGTCTTTGCGAAGTTTTGGTGTCATGGCTGTCGGAGCCAATACCTCGAGCTTACCCACTGCTTCGCTGATTTGGCTGACGAGATCGAGAATACTCGGGCTGATTGTGAAAGGTGGGGTATAGCTCATACTGTTTCCCCTATTTTATGTGATATTAAAATTATGGTGATATAATTGCTATTGAATTCACTACCTATCGGTAGCTTGAATCTATCGAGGTTTCGATCGCTGAACCAGCGTAGCAAATCAGCGATCAAAATCATCTCCTTAGTTCCTCTAAACATTTTTCCTTTTCCCAAATTGGTGATGCTTTTATTTTACCTATGCTATTGTTCGCTTGATAGCAGGTTATAAAATTGGCTTTAAGTGAGCCATTTTTTTTGAGACTTATCTGGATAATAACAACAAAGTTTTCATAAACTATGCTAACGCGCCTATTTGCAAAATATCTCTTTTTTTTAGCATCCCATCCTTGAAAAAGGAGAGATTCACTACTTTGAAGTGTCGCTTTAATCCAATCCATCCGCTTTGCACGCTCTAGTGAAAAAACATCTTTAGAACCTCTTCTGTCAGAGCTTTCGTAAAAGGCATGTGAAAACTTCTCTTTAGAAAAATAGACCGGTATCGCATCAAAAGTTACAATAGGTTGGCGACAAAATCTCTCTTCATAATATCGTCTATACTCTTCAACTGTATCATAAATGACAAATTCGGGTAACATCACCACCCTCTCTTGAGTTTTATGGAAAATAAGTTCCACTTTTGTTCATACATATTCGTTGTTCGTATAGGGCGCCCTAAGTGTTGCTCGATATGTTGGATTAGATCGATTTTTCCTTTGTTTGAAAGAATGGTTTTGTTCATTTTCGCACTTGTTGCCCCGAGAAAAAGGTCAGATAGCTGTATCAAAACAACTTCTTTTGATGGAAGTGCCTGCACTTGTTTGATATAAGCGTTGTAGTTTGCATTTGCCAATATCTTGTGGAGTGTTTGGAGTCTTGAAAGGTCTCTATTGACTTTTGCATCGCAAAAGATGGAGTATTCGTTAAAATCAAGCAACCATTGCTTTAAAAGAAAATAGTAAAACTTGTAAAATCCAAGTTCTCTGTCGTTGCCGTGTACCGCCCAGTTTACCTCTCTTGGATCTATAGCGATAGAGCGAAACCGAGCCTGCATCCCAAAAGAGAAAAAAAGATCAACAAGCTCGAAATAAAACATCTCTTTTGCTTTTGAAACCTTCGTCCATTTGATCTCACCCCAACAGTTATGCTTTTTTCGCAGTGCTTTGATCTTTGCCTTGAAAACCTCTTTGATCTCTTCCTCTATCCAAAGGCTGCCAATCATCAGCTTTTTATCGACCTGTTGGGTGGTGGTAAACAGATCGGGTAGCGTTTCATCGCAGTAAACCAAAAACTTCATTATGCACTCTCCCTCACATCAATCTTCCCCGTCACCGCCGCACTGATGAGTGCCTCTCTTCGCTCTTTGAGTAGCTTGATGGCTTGGTGGGCTTTTTTGATGAGGGTATCGATTTTGGCGGTTTGGGTGTCGAGGTAGTCGGCGATTTGTTGTTGTTCATCTATTGGGGGTGTAGGTAGTGGCATCTCATTTATGAAATCTGCACCTGCCCTTGGCATTTTTGCACCATAAGTTGAGCTATTGACAATTTTTATAAAAGTCTCAGAAATTAGCATATAAAAGGCATACGAACTTTTATAGTTTGTTAATGGTTGGTATGTAAGTAAGTCTCCAAAAGCTATAGCATTTTCATTACATCTGTAAACTTTTGCTAAATATGGACGCAATTTGCCAAATAAAACATCATTACAATAACATGCTATCCCTTCTCCTTGATATATTGATTCTGTTGGAATATATTTTCCTGTTTTGCTCTCTATATTTTCCAAAGCAATGATTTTATGTTTTTCTATTTTTGATTTTTCTGTTCTAAGGCGAAGATTAAATTTTAATTTCTTAACCTCCCAATGTTCCGGCACCTCACCCAGCCATTCAATCCCGCTGTCTTTCATCCTGACATTGGGATCAAGCCCTTTGGTGACGGTGTGGGAGATGAGGGCTTGGCGTTTCTCCTGCAAAAGTTCGATGAGTCGCTCCTGCTTGGCTATCAGCGTATCTATTTTGGCAGTTTCTCGGTCGAGGAAGTTAGCGATGGCGGTTTGTTCATTTTTAGATAGAAGAGGTATTGGAAAATTAGCAACTTTTTCCATATTTAGATTGTCTTGTGTATTGCTACTTGCGACAAAGTGTACATATTTTTCCAATGAAACTAACAACCAGTATAAAAATTCATTTGTTATATTTTTGTTTGGCACCAATCCAAGAATAGCTTGATTTGTGGTAAGTTTTGTATCTGCTATTGCTACTTTACCAAGAGATGCAAATATAGAATAGAGTAAAGTACCTTTCGGCAGAACTTTAAGCCCTTTTTCTAAAATTCCATTGAGTGTCACATCTTTTTTTGTTTTGCTTATGATGTGATTTATACTCATATCTGCTATTGAGACCCAAGGTACTCCATCGCCTGATTCACACCAGTTATTAGGTTTGTCTGTTTTTGGTGTACCTCCTGCAATGATTGACATTAATACATATTTTAATTTTGATATATTCCACCCCTCCGGCACATCCCCCAGCCACTCCACACCGCTTGGTTTATATTTCGGGTAGGGTTTATATCTAAATTTTTTAATTTGATTCATAGCCATTTATTCCTTTATCTCCCCAAGAAGTTTGATAATCTCTTCCGTTACCGCATCTAGTTCTGCATCAATCTCCTCTAATGCTCTTGGTGGTTTATATTCATAAAAGTATCGGTTGAAAGGTATCTCATATCCTACTATGCCCACTTTGCCATCTTTTGCATCTATCTTCTTTTCATCGATCCATGCCAGTGGCACATGCGGTTTGACTTCTCGCTCGAAATAGTCATATATATCCTCTTTAAGTGGGATATTTTCATAATCACGCAGATTGGGGTCTGGTTCGAGATTGCCTTTTTTGTCACGGCAGAGCGTGGCTTCATCATCGTGTTCAGCCAGATGTTTTTGTAGGAGTTTGATTTGTGTAGCGGTGAGTTTGACACCAAGCTTTTTGACAAACACTTCACGGTCGCTTATCTTTGCTTCACTCATCTTTGAGAGTGCTTCGAGTATCTCTGATTGCAGAGTGTCGCTCCATTTTTTAAATGCTTTGTCGGCTTTGAGTGCCTCAATTCGTGTCTCATCGTGCGGGTAGAAGCTCAGTTGTAACGGTCGCTCTACGGTGATACGACGGTAGCCGAAATCGCTCGTATCAAATATTTTGCTCACTTTTGACTCTGCAAACTCACCATAGATACGGACTATCTCTTCTATCTGCTTTTGGCTGAGCTGTTTGCGTTTGTTTCCAAGTGATTTACGCATAGGCTCATACATATTACTTGCGTTTATTAGTTGCACCTTGCCTTTGCGTTGGGGTGCTTTGTGGTTGGAAAGTATCCAGATGTAGGTGGCGATGCCGGTATTGAAAAACATATCTGTAGGCATAGCTACTATAGCTTCGAGTAGGTCATTTTCGAGGATATAACGGCGTATTTCACTCTCTCCGCTTCCAGCCCCTCCGGTAAAGAGTGGAGAGCCGTTTAGGATGATGCCTATACGACTGCCACCCTCTATCGGTAAACGCATTTTGGAGATGAGATGGAGAAGGAAAAGCAAAGAACCATCACTCACTCTTGGCAGACCCGGACCAAACCTACCGTTGTAGCCTTGTTCTTCATGCTCTTTGACTACTGCCTTTTGCACCTTTTTCCACTCCACACCAAAAGGCGGATTGGAGAGCATATAATCAAATTTCATATCTTTGAGTTGGTCATCACTGAGTGTGTTGCCGTGTTTGATATTCTCTACCTTTTGACCTTTGATGAGCATATCGGCTTTGCAGATGGCATAGGATTCGGCATTGAGTTCCTGCCCAAAGGTAACAAGCGTGGCATCTGGATTGATTTCGTGGATATACTCTGTCCCACTTGTCAAAAATCCGCCTGTTCCGGCTGTCGGATCATACAGACTGCGGACAATGCCGGGCTTGGTAAGCACTTCATCATCTGTAGAGAAGAGCAGTGATGTAGTCAGACGCACAATATCCCGTGGGGTGAAATGCTCTCCGGCTGTTTCATTGGAAGCTTCGGCAAACATACGGATAAGCTCTTCAAAAACGATACCCATTCGGTGGTTGCTCACACGGTCAGGATGCAGGTTTACAGAAGCAAACTTCTCTACAATAAGGTAGAGCAGGTTGGTCTCTTCGAGCTTGTCGAGTTGGACGCTAAATTCATACTTCTCAAAAATCTCCCTTGCATTGGGACTGAAACTGTTGATATAACTCTCAATATTTTCTCTCAGGTTGTTTGGGTCACTCATCAGCTTTGAGAGCGTGTATCTGGATGTATTGTAAAAGTTATGTCCGGATTTGCGTACCAGTATCTTTTCAAGCGGTATGTCGAGGTTTTTGCGTGCTTGATACTCCTTTAAAACTGCCTCTCGTGTCGGCTCTATCACACACTCCAAACGGCGTAGCAGTGTAAATGGCAGAATAACTTTGCCATAATCTGATTGTTTATAGTCACCACGAAGCAGGTCAGCTGTACTCCAAATTAGTGATGATAGTGATGGTTGTGTCATAGATTACTCACTTTGTATGTTTACTTGCAGAGATTATAACAAATCATTTAATTGGTATATGTTACCTGCCATTTACAAGATATTTAAATCAAAGAATATATTTATCTATGTCAGTAATTGATAAGGTTTGATTGGTTATAACACGAAATCAAATTTTTTACAGAAGAGGTGAAGATATGGCACTGATAATAAAAGATGAATGTATAGCGTGTGATGCATGTAGAGAAGAGTGTCCTACAGAAGCAATTGAAGAGAATGACCCTATATATATAATAGACCCGGACAGATGCACTGAGTGTGTAGGCTTTTATGATGAGCCACAGTGTATAGCTGTGTGTCCGGTAGATTGTATTGTCCTTGACCCTGATAATATAGAGAGTGCTGAAGAGTTGAAATTCAAATATGAACAGTTAGAGGCTGAACTGTAAGGTTATGCCTAAACGAACAGCAGTCATAGATATAGGCTCCAATTCAGCCAGACTTGTGATATATCAACGAAGCAGTCGCTATGGCTTTCATTTGATATGTCAGCAAAAGAGTCGTGTCAGGATAGGAGAGGGAGCCTACGCTCAGGAGGGCAGACTTCAGAGTGTAGGTGTGCGTAGAGCATATGGTGCGATTAGCTCTTTTGCCCAGACTATCAGAGAGTACAAGGTAAGAAAAGTTTTATGTGTAGCTACTTCTGCATTGAGAGATGCTCCAAACAGGAGTGAATTTATCTCCCTCATCAGAAAAGATTTTGGATTGAATATCAAAGTGATAGATGGTAAAAAAGAGGCGTATTTCTCTGCTCTTGCTGCTAAAAATCTGCTCCCGATAAGAGACGGCATTACGATAGATATCGGTGGAGGCTCTACCGATATGGCTCTGCTAAGAGATGGCAAAATCATAGATACATACTCTTTGAATATAGGAACAGTCAGGATAAAAGAGCTCTTTAGTGACAGAAATATGTCACTATCCAAAGCAAAAGATTATATTCTCGAGCAGTTAAAAGCATTGCCGACAAGTTTTAAATCAAAAACCGCTGTAGGCATAGGTGGAACCACAAGAGCACTTTCACGCTCTATTATTATCAATAGGAATTATCCTCTGGATAAGATACACGCTTTTAGTTATAGCTATATTGATGAGCGTAAATGGATAAAGCAGATAATAGAATCAGATATCAAAAAACTATCCAAATATAATATCAAAAAAAACCGTTTTGATACGATAAGAGAAGGTGTTTCAATATTTGATGCAGTATTGGAGTATATTGGTGCTAAAAAAGTTATCTCTAGTGGCGTAGGTGTGAGAGAGGGGGTCTTTTTGCATGATTTGCTAAGAGGTGACGGATTTAGATTTCCGCCCGGTATAAATCCAAGTATAACAAGCATACTTGATAGATTTGATTTGCTCTCTTTGCCTGTGGGAAATAGACACAAAACAGCCAATGCTCTGTATCAGATACTCAAAGATAATCTTGAAATAGAGGGGAATTATGCAAATGAGTTGCATAACGCTTTGAGACTCTCCAATATAGGTAAAATGCTTACTATATATAAAGAGCATCAGCACGCTTTTTATATTGCCATGCAGGAACTCAATTACGGATTTACCCATGAGCAGATGGTGCTTATTGCACTGCTGTTACGCTCAAAAGGGGACTCTTTGTATTATAAACCTCTATATACAGAGTATAAAAAGTTGTTACCTTCCAAAAAAACAGTAAAGTGGCTCTGTTTTATATATACACTTACTCTTATCATAAATGAAAACTCCACTGATGCCAAGATATCATTCAGATATAAAGATGGTATCTTATATATTTACAGTGATAAAAATCTATACCTTGCAAGAGAAGAGATAAAATATATGCAAAAGCCCAAAGGATTGGATATAGAGGTAATAGACGGTAGAAGTGAAGATAAATTAGAGTGGAATTAAAAGGAATAGATATGACTGCTATTGTTGATTATAAAATGGGTAATTTAGGCTCAGTAAAAAACGCAGTAGAGAAGATGGGTGGTAAGCCTGAGATTGTAAGCAATCCGCAAGATTTAAAAAAATTCGACAGAGTAATGCTGCCGGGAGTCGGTGCATTTCCTGATGCTATGAGTCATTTGAGAGAGAGTGGAATGGATGAAGCACTCAAAGAGTTTGCAAATAGTGGTAAGCCTCTGATGGGGACTTGTCTTGGAATGCAACTGCTTTTTGATAGTAGTGAAGAGTTTGGAGAGACCAAAGGACTTGGATTTATTCCCGGTAATGTAGTAAAGTTTGATAAAGATAAATTTGATAAAGAACTCAAAATCCCTCATATGGGTTGGAATGAACTGTTTGTTAAAAAAGAGAGTCCAATATTTTCCAATTTACCAAAAGAGTTTTATCTCTATTTTGTTCATTCATATCATATAGTTACAGATGAGGAGTATATTATAGGTTCTACTTATTATGGTTATGAATTTACAAGTGCCGTGCAGAAAGATAATATATTCGGATTTCAACCACACCCTGAGAAGTCTCATGACAACGGACTCAAAATTATTGAGAATTTTTTGAAAATGTAATATATTTTCTAGTTACACATCTTTTGATGTGTAACTAACTTCTTTCTGATGTAAAGCCAATCCGGTAGCTATACTCCACATCAGGAGATGTGGAGCAAGTAAAGATAGTAAATTTCAAGTTATAAAAGAAAAACTGATAGAGTTATTTAAAGGAGCAGACTAATGGTAATACTTCCGGCAATTGATTTAAAAGACGGTAAGGCGGTAAGGCTCAGCAAGGGGCTGATGGATTCAGCCAAAATTTACAGTGATGAGCCGTGGCAGGTGGCAAAAAGATTTGAGCAGATGGGGAGTGAGTGGCTTCATTTGGTAGATTTAAATGGTGCCTTTGCAGGTGAGCCAAAAAATTTGGAGCAGATTAAAAAGATTAGAGATAATTGTAATCTCAAAATGGAGCTTGGAGGCGGTATCAGAGATGAAGATACTATTAAAATGTATCTTGATTTGGGAGTTGATAGATTGATTCTTGGTTCAATTGCTGTAAAAAAACCAGATTTTGTCAAAGAGATGGCTAAAAAGTATCCAATAGCAGTCGGAATTGATGCGATTGATGGTATGGTGGCAGTTGAGGGGTGGGCAGAGGTTAGCTCAATGAAGGCTACCGATTTGGCAAAAGAGTTTGCCAATGCCGGAGTAGAGGCAATTATCTGCACAGATGTAGGCAGAGACGGTATGCTAAGCGGTATCAATGTAGAATTTACCCGCTCCATAGCCAATGCCAGTGGTATTCCTACAATTGCAAGTGGAGGACTCAAAGATATAGAAGATATCAAAAAATTGATAGAATCTGATATATACGGCACAATCGTAGGTAAAGCATTTTATGAAGGCACACTTGATTTGGAAGAGGCATTTAAACTCACAAAAGAGGGTAGTGATGAATAGTAGTTATTATGAATTGACAATTATAACAGAGCCGAAGTTTGTGGATATTTTGGGTGATTTTGTGGCTTCAATTACAGATGATGCAGTAGAGTTTGGAAATGATAGAGTAATTTTACGAACAGAAGATAGTGTAGATGGTGTAATTGAATCGCTCAAAGAGATAAATGATTCTTTATCTTCTCCCTTGCCACTTGATATAAAAGTAGAAGAAAAGGAAAATATAGATTGGATACAAAAATATAAAGACTCCATTGAGCCAATAGATACAGGTAAATTTTATATCCATCCAGAGTGGTATGAGCCAATGGAAGGGAAAATAAATATACTGATTAATCCGGCTCTTGCCTTTGGCTCCGGACACCACGCTACTACATACTCTTGTCTAAAAGCAATTTCTGAGTATGTAAAGAGTGGCGATGAGGTTTTGGATGTGGGGTGTGGCAGTGGTATTTTGGCACTTGCAAGTAAAAAGCTTGGTGGTGAGGTGGATTTGTGCGATACCGACCCGATAGCCGTAGATAGTGCAAAAGAGAATTTTGAGTTAAATAGTGAAACTTATAATGATATATGGGTAGGCTCTGTTAATAAGAGTAGTAAAGTATATGATATAGTAATAGCCAATATCATAGCAGATGTATTAAAAGCTATTTCAAAACAACTCAAAGAGAGAGTAAAAGAGGATGGATTTTTAATTCTTTCAGGAATTTTGGATACAAAAGAGAATATAGTTACAGATTCATTTAAAGATATGGAATTGATAGACAGAATCAAAAAAGATGAGTGGATAACGCTAATTTATAAAAAAGGATATTAATGGCAGATAACAAAAAAGATAATAATGACAATAAGAATTTTTTTAATGATAATCCCTTATTGGCATTTGCAATATTTTCGATAGTAGTCATTTTACTGTTTAAGGTTTTCATCGGTGAGCCTAATGGTGGAGGCTTTAATCAAATGATGGGGCAGAGTATGGGAGTGAGTATGACCAAAAAAGTATCATACTCTGAGGTTAAAAAGCTGGTAGAAAAAGGGGTAATTAAAAAAGTAAAGATTACTCCTACCACAATAGAGGCTCTTGGTGAAGAGGGCGATAAAAAGATTAGATTTATAGCTGAAAAGATTCCGGCTTCAGATCCTGGTTTTATCAAAATGCTTGATAAAAAGGGGGTAGAGTATAGCGGAGTGATGGGCAATGGCTTTGTGAGTGAAATGATTAGTATGCTTTTACCTATATTTATATTCTTCGCTATCTGGATATTTTTGGCAAAGAGAATGTCAAAAGGTATGGGCGGAGGCATTTTGGGAGTTGGCAAAGCTGGAAAACTTATAAACTCTGAAAAGCCAAATACCAAATTTGATGATGTGGCAGGAGTTGATGAAGCCAAAGATGAGGTAAAAGAGATAGTAGATTTCCTAAAATATCCAGAGAGATATATAGCTCTTGGAGCAAAAATTCCAAAAGGAGTGCTACTTGTAGGACCTCCGGGAACCGGTAAGACACTTTTGGCCAAAGCAGTAGCCGGAGAGGCGAGTGTGCCGTTTTTTTCTGTAAGTGGCTCAAGTTTTATTGAGATGTTTGTTGGAGTTGGAGCAAGTCGTGTAAGAGATTTGTTTGAACAGGCTAAAAAAGAGTCTCCATCAATCATATTTATAGATGAAATTGATGCTATCGGTAAGAGTAGAACTTCAGGCGGTCCAATGGGTGGAAATGATGAGAGAGAGCAGACTCTCAATCAGCTATTGGCTGAGATGGATGGATTTGGCACAGATACACCGGTAATTGTATTGGCAGCTACAAACAGACCTGAAGTGCTTGATCCTGCACTGCTTAGAGCCGGTAGATTTGACAGACAGGTTTTGGTTGATAAGCCTGATTATGAAGGAAGACTTGCAATACTCAAAATCCACAGCAAAGATGTCAAACTCTCAAAAGAGGTAAATCTTGAAGAGATAGCCAAAGCTACAGCTGGACTTGCCGGAGCAGATTTGGCAAATATCATAAATGAAGCTGCACTTCTTGCCGGACGCCAAAATAAAAAAGAGATAGAGCAGAGTGACTTGATGGAAGCTATCGAGAGAGCCTTTGTAGGACTTGAGAAGAAAAACAGAAAAATTAATGATTTGGAAAAGAGAATTGTAAGTTATCACGAGAGCGGACACGCACTTATGGCAGAGCTTACAGAAGGAGCTACAAGAGTAACAAAAGTCTCTATTATTCCAAGAGGTCTTGGAGCATTGGGTTATACTCTACATTTGCCAGATGAAGAGAATAGATTTTTAAAACAAAAGCATGAATTGATGGCAGAGATTGATGTATTATTAGGTGGTAGAGCATCAGAAGAGATTTTTATTGGTGATATATCTACTGGAGCCGGTAATGATTTACAAAGGGCTACCGATATAATCAAAGATATGATTACCAAATATGGTATGAGTGATGTAGCAGGATTGATGGTATTGGAAAAAAATTCAGGCGGAGCATTCTTAAATGGTGGTCAAACAATAAAAGATTACAGTGAAAAGACAGCAGAAGCGATAGATGTAGCTGTTAAGAGTCTGCTTGATGAGAGATATAAATTTGTAAAAGAGACGCTAAGTGAATATGGAGAAGCTATTCATAAAATGGCAGGGGTATTGCTTGATGTTGAGGTAATTGAGGGTTGTAAAGTGCGTGAAATTATCGAAGAGTTTGAAAAAGAGCATAACAAACCAAGCAGACTTGCCCATAATGATAAGCCGGATGTGCAGAAGTGTGCTATAAAAGAAGATAGTAATACAGAGGATACAGACAAAAGAGATGGAGAGTGACAGTAATGGGAAGCGATAAAAAGAGTATAGCCTATATCCTTCCCAATCTCTTTACCTCCGCTTCCATATTTACAGGTTTTATCAGTATCTCCAAATCCATTGCCGGAGATTTTGAGAGTGCGGCATGGCTGATATTTCTCTCTTTGGTATTTGACGGATTGGATGGCAGAGTAGCAAGGCTTACAAATACAAGCTCAAAATTCGGTATGGAGTATGATTCTCTTGCTGATATTGTGGCTTTTGGTGTAGCTCCTGCGATTTTACTTTATCTCTATACCGGTATTTACTATGGCAGATACGGTATTTTGGTAAGTGCTTTGTTTATAATTTTTGGTGCTGTAAGATTAGCAAGATTTAATATCACTACAATGAAAAATGACCCTTCTGTATTTATAGGACTCCCTATTCCCACAGCAGCAATATTTATAGCCTCTATGGTGCTTACTGTGCCAAAAGGCAGTGCTGATGGTATAGCCTCAGCTGTATTTTTGGGTGCATCTTTTATGGTAGCTGTTTTGATGGTGAGTAATATTCGATATCCGTCATTTAAAAAGATAGATATCAAGCGTCCTTTGATGTTGAAAACTTTTGTAATTATTACAATGACAGCTTCTGTTATATATCTGTATGACAGTTCAGCAATCGCTATTATAGTAAGTCTGTATATACTATATGGAGTGATAAGGGCAATTACTCTGTATCTTAAAAAGAGAGTATAAATTATATGATAGAAATCATCGACTCTTTAAGTAGTTTCTGATAATCTTCTTTCAAACTAAAATCATACCTTTTGGTATATAGAGGATATAAATAATATGCTTATAGACGGACATGGACGAGTCGTCAATTATTTGAGAGTATCGGTAACAGAGAGGTGTAATTTCAGGTGTCTTTACTGTATGCCTGAAAAACCTTTCAGCTGGGTGCCAAAAGAGAATTTACTTGAGTTTGAAGATCTCTTTAAATTTATAAAAATCGGTATAGACAGCGGTATCAACAAAATCAGAATTACAGGTGGTGAGCCACTTGTGAGACAGGATTTGGACAAATTTATCAAGATGATACATGATTACAAGCCTGATATAGATTTGGCTTTGACTACCAATGGCTATATGCTTCCTGATACTGTAAAAGCACTCAAAGAGGCCGGTTTAAAGAGGATAAATATATCTTTAGATTCTCTCAAACCTGCCGTGGCTGCTCAGATAGCTCAAAAAAATGTGCTTGGCAGAGTATTACAGGGGATTGATATGGCTCTGGATTTGGGACTTGGAGTCAAAATAAATATGGTGCCGCTAAAAGGTATAAATGATAGTGAGATACTCGATATTCTGGAGTATGGCAGAGAAAACGGTATCAGAGTCAGATTTATAGAGTATATGGAAAATGCTCATGCAGACAGTGATATCAAAGGTATGCACGGCAAAGAGATACTTGAAGTTATCAAACAAAAATATACTATTCACAAATTGGGGCGAAGTGGTGCTAGTCCATCATTTAATTATGAGATAGAAGAAAATGGTTATATTTTTGGATTGATAGACCCTCACAAACATGATTTTTGTGAAAGCTGTAACAGAATCAGACTCACCGCAGAGGGTGATTTGATACCTTGCCTGTATTTTGATGAAGCGATGTCTATCTCCGAAGCTGTCAGAGGTGGAGATATTGACAGAGCTGCTGAAATACTTGGTGAAGTATTGGCAAACAAACCAAAAGAGAACAGATGGAGTGAAGATGAAAATGAGAGTTCAAACAGAGCCTTTTATCAAACCGGAGGATAAGAAACAATGGATGTTTTGATACATTATCACTTTTTGATGGTAGAGGGGTTGATGCTTGTAATGCTGATAAATCTCTTTTTGCCGTTGGGATTGAGAAACAGTATGGATAAGTATATTTTATATACAAGAATTGGATATTTTGCCTTTTGGGCATTGTGGTCTATGAGCCTGTTTAGTGGATTGATTGTATTTGTCTTTACCAAACATGCACTTACTTTGAGAGTAGATGCCATGATAGCATTAGCAGTGATTTTGCCTGTATTGGATGGATATAGAGCTGTCAAAAACAAAAAGATATGGCTATCAGGCGGTGATGCTTCTACATTCAGTATGAGCGTAGTGGGTATTGAGCTTCTTTTGACTCTAATGATAGTAGCAGTAACCAAAATGTCATGATATATCTATATGATACAAATGCAGGTAATCCAAAGCTCACAGTAGAGGGTGAAGAGTATCGCCACTTATTTAAAGCAAGACGGCTGAAGATATCATCTGAGATATATTTGAGAAACTTAAAAGATGATTATCTCTATAAATACAGAGTTGATTTTATAGAGAGGCGTAGAGCTGTTTTGAGTCTGATAGAGAGTATATTTAAAGTAGTTGCACCTGCTAAAGAGCTTCATATAGGATGGTGTCTGATAGATACCAAAACACTTGAAAAATTTCTCCCTCCTCTCAATGAAATAGGTGTATCAAAAATAACTCCTCTTATATGTGACAGAAGCCAAAGAAATTTCAAAATAGATATGGATAGATTGAAAAGAATTTTGATAAATTCATCTCAACAGTGCGGTAGAAGTAGATTGCTAAAGATTATGCCGTCTATGAGTATAGATGAATTTGTCCAATCTGAAAAGAGTTGTTATATGTTGAATTTTTCTCAAAATATGATAAGAGATAAAAGAGATAATATCTCTACCATTGTTATAGGTTGCGAGGGTGGTTTTAGCGACAGAGAAAGAAATCTGTTTGATGAAAACAGAATTGTAGGTTTGAATACTTCCACTGTTTTGCGGAGTGAAACAGCCGCAATATCAGCCGCTTCAATATTGTTGTTATAAGTTTCTTTATATTTAACAGGAGAGTATGGGTGAATATATTTAAATATAAAGTATGGATAGTCGGATTTGTTTTTATTGCCCTGTTTGCCTATGCTATGTATATATCAGCATGGATTAGCGATGATGCTTTGATATCCTTGACTCAAATAGTAAACCTTCATCATGGTGACGGATTGGTATTTAATTTTGCTCAGAGAGTCCAGGCTTTTACACATCCTTTATGGTTTTTATTGCTTTCTGTGCTGACATATATTACCGGAGATTATTACTATACAATCATCTATATATCTATAGTATTATCTCTTTTAGCTATATTTACAATAATATATTATGCCTCCAAACGAAACTCTCTCAATGCAGTTGTATTGGGATTACTACTTTTGCTTTTTTCCAAAGCGTTTATTGATTACAGTAGTTCCGGATTGGAAAATCCATTGACATATTTTCTCTTTGCTATTACTTTATATATACTTTTTTCATATAATAATTTTAGTGACAGGCAATTGAAGTTACTCTATATACTGTTTGCTATGATTTTTCTAAACAGAATGGATTATATTCTTATTATCTTTCCTGTTGTGATTACTTTATGGATACGATATAAAAAAAGCAATATAAAGCCTGTAATAGTATCATCTATGATAGTAATAGCATGGATGCTGTTTTCACTGTTTTATTTTGGACACTTTTTACCAAATACATTTTATGCCAAACTTGAATCAGGATATCCTGTTGGAGAGTTTATAAAAAGAGGTTTACAATACTATCAAGTTCAATATCACCATGACTTGATTACACTGCTTATTATAGCTGTTGGAGTAGTATTAGGAGTTTTCCAGGGAGGATTTAGACGAGCTTTGGCTTTAGGTTTGATTATATATCTGCTCTATATAGTCAAAATTGGAGGGGATTTTATGATGGGTCGCTTTTTTGCAGTCCCGGCATTTATCGCTACTTTTTTAATTGTTGATTTTTTGTTAGATAAAAAAAATATTTTCTGGCTGTATCTGATATTGTTACCTGTTGTATATATAAGCAGTAGTGCCTCATCTCCTCTGATGGTAGATAAAAATTACAGTGATAAAAATGCATATATGGGAGTAGCTGATGAGAGAGGATTTTATTTTAGCAAATATGGATTGATATCACCCCAAAGAGAGTGGCCAAAAATTACTACTTTAAAACACAAAAGACCTACTAAAGTAAAGAGTATATGTGGGGGATTGGGTGCCTATGCTTTGAGCCATAGAGATGATATATTTTATATAGATATTTGCGCACTTACAGATCCTCTTTTGTCACAGTTACCTGCTATACAAAAAAAAGATTGGAGAATAGGACATGAGATGAGGAAAATTCCTACTGATTATATTTATGCAGTAGTGCATAGTAATACATCACTTTATGATAAAGAATTGAACAGTCTTTATCACGATATAAAAAATATTACAGAAGGTAATTTATGGCAATTTAAAAGGCTGTATAGTATATATAATATCAATACAAAAAATTATTTTATAAAAAAAGAAAAATATAGCAATCCCAATATAAATATTCCTATATATAGTAAGAGTTTACTTGCAAAGCTTTATCCTAAATATATCTCTATGAAACCGACACATATGGTAAATATCGACAAAATATCAAAAATACACAGAGATGGTATGAAATGGGACGGAGCAGGAGCGGTAAAGTTTGGTTCCAAAGGTATATCTATACTATTTGACAAATCTACAGCTTTAAAGCATCTTTCTATAGGATTTGATAATAATGATAAATATTTGGTGATTTTGTTACATAAGAGTAAAATTGTAGATATATTTTTATTACCCGCAACTTATGGTATAGGCATTCAAAACAGGTCTATGACTTTGGAACAAAAAAGTAACATTGATAAAATCAATATTTTTCCTCTTGAAGGAGACGGTTATTACAGTATAGGATGGATAAGCTATGAATAATTATTACTTTTGGAAGAGAAGACCCCTCTAGCCATTTTTATATGCTCAAAGTCGTTCTTCCTTTTGTGGATAATAAGTTTTATTCTCCGTATTTCAGTTTTGAGAGTGCTGAAGATATATCATCTTGTCTCATAAAATGCTCTCCTACCAAGAAAGCATCTGCTCCTACTTTGGATAACTCCACAACTGTTTCATGGTTGTTTATACCACTTTCGGCTACTATAATTTTACTGTTTGGAATCAAAGGGATGAGTCTTTCACTAAGCTTCATATCCATTTCAAATGTCTCTAAGTTTCTGTGATTGATTCCGATGATATCAGCTCCTGCAAAGACTGCTTTGGTCAAATCTACTTTGTCGTGTATCTCTACGAGTGCTTCCATACCGAGGTGTCTGGTATAATCAAGGAGTTCTTTCAGCTCTTTTCTTGAGAGTGCTTTTGCTATCAGCAGTATAAAATCGGCTCCATAAACTAGAGCTTCTAATATCTGATACTTGTCTATGATAAAATCTTTTCTAAGCAATGGCGTAGGGACATATCTTCTTACCATACCAAGATACTCTACATTACCTTTAAACCAGTGAGGTTCAGTCAATATAGAGAGAGCATCTGCTCCTCCTTTTTCATACTCCTGGGCTATTAGCATAGGGTCAAAATCCTCTCTGATTATACCTTTACTGGGACTTGCTTTTTTTATTTCGGCAATAATTCTGTATGGATTTTCCGGTGTAGATTTCAGCACTGAATGGACATCTCTTGGTAAAAACGGATTGAAAGACAAAGAGCGTCCGAGCCACTCCATAGGATATTCTACTTTTTTTCTCTCTAAATCATCTTTTGTTTTTTTTATAATTTCATCTAAAATATCTGCCACTATTTATCCTTTTTGTTTGCACATTCATCAATTTTTATTTTATGCTCTTTTATTTCACTCTCTTTTAGACCGCCTAGTTTTGTCACTTTTTCCATTATCCTCTTTGCTTCATTACACTTTCCTTCTTTATAAAGACCCCATGCCAGAGAATCTAGATAATAATAACTGTTAGGTTTTTGCTTTAGGGCTTTTTTTACAAGTTTTATACCTCTTTTTATATCCAAATTATGCTCAATTAATGTATAACCATAGTAGTTTAGATATATGCTGTCATCAGCTCCTTCTTTGATGGCTTTATCAAAATATTCAGAAAACTTTTTCAAAAATTGCGGAGTTATCTTTTGATTCTTTTTAGCTTCTTCATACATCAACATAGCTTTTTCGGCAAGCCATTTGGGCTTTTTTGTTGATTTGTATAGTTTATCTGCTATTTTTAGAGCATTTTTTATATCTCTTTTTTCTCTATATATCATATAAAGCAGTTCTTCATTGCCTTTTTCATGCTTTTTGAGAAAAGATATTAAGCCATTTATATCTTTTTTGTAAAGATAGAGTTTTATAATCTTTTTCAGTATAAATTTTTTGGGATATCTGTTGTATAGCTTTTCATATACTCTTAATATATTATTTATATCTTTATCTTGTATATAAAAGTCTATAAGTTTTAAATATATATTTGGATCAGTGTCTTTATCTTCGTGCATATTGATATATGTCTCAAGCAGTTTTTTAGCTTCAGATTTTTTCCCAAGTGTATCATATAAAAACTCAGCTTCATCCATTATCTCATATTCAGTAGGAGGAGATGAGTATCTCTTTTTTAAAATTTTATAAGCATCTTCATATCGTTTTTGTTGCATATAAATTTTATATAAAGCTTTTAAAATCTCTTTATTATTGGTATTAGATAGGTATTTTTTTATAATCTCATCAGATTTTTTAACATCTCCTCTTAGAGCATATATTTTTGCTAAAAATGTAGCAATGAACTCTTTTTGTTTTTTTGTATGCTTCTCTATTATGAAGTGTTCAGCTCTGTTTAAAAGCTCATCACTGATTTTACCACTATCACCAGCATCAGCCAAAGCTTGTATTAGATACTCATATTTACCTGTTTTGTCATAAAGATAAGTAAATATTTGACTAGATGTTTTTAAATCTCTATGCTCTTTGGCAAGAAGGGCTTTTACAATATAAGTATCTTCAAAAAAGCCATCTTTACTTTTTAAATTGTTTGCATTTATAGCATATACAAGCGATACAAATAAGATAGTTGCAAATTTTATATTATTCCTGGACACTCTTTTTTCACCTCATCTTTACTGTTTTTGAATTGTTGCCAAAACGGAAATGTTCTACACTGTAAAGGTCTCACCGGATATATAGAACATCTCATCTTTGTTGTATCAAAAAAGATACATGCATAATCATCTTGGGCTATCTGTTTCTCTACAAGAGAGTATCTGTGACCCACTTTTTTGAGATAGATTTTAGCGAAATTTTCCAACTCTATATCTATATATTGAGAAATTGCTACTATTTCCGGATATTTGACCCATATATATCCGCTTTCACCTCTACAACACTCACCCTCACAACTCTCACACGCCTTTGGGTCAAAAGCAAACGGATAACCCTCTTCTTTCATTATTCCCACTCTTTTGTCTCCTTTTTCACAAATCTCCTTTTATTGAGTGTGTTCCTGCTTTTTTGAAAGCCTCTTTTGCCTCGGCTGTATATTCTCCGTCTTTATCAAATACTATCAAAGGTGGAGAGATTTTTAGCATGGCATTTGAGTTTTTTCTGGCAGATATCATCACTATTTTGGCATCTCTGTCAATTTTTGGATGCACACATCTTAACAGCTCAGGATTTAGTTTTGCTTTTCTTAACTCCTCTAATACAATATCACTCTGTTTGGAATCGTAGCAAAATATAAAATATCCTCTTGGTTTCAATAGCTTTTTTACAGCTGAAATTAGAGAAGCTATTGGCATATGATGTGAATATCTGGAAATATTCAAAGATATATCTTCACTTTGCCGGACACTAGGAGCATAAAAAGGCGGGTTTGATACTATATAATCATACTCTCCCTCTGGTAACTCCTTTGTAATATCCATATGATATACATTTGCATCTATTGCGTTTAGCAGATAGTTTCGTTCAGCATAAGTTACCGCATCTCTTTGCTTGTCTATAGCTGTTATTTTGAGAGGAAAATCTCTACCAAGTAGAAGAGATATTATACCTACTCCACACCCTATATCAAGTAGCTCACCTTTTGGCTTAAATTCTTGAATAAAATCGTATAAAAATATTGAATCACTGTTATATCTGTATCCACTGCTTGGCTGATATAAGAACATACTCTCTGCTTTTTTTCGCAATTGTATCAAAATAGGATAGAATCTCATTTATGAAAAAGCAAAATACAAATATGGAATTTACCGATTTTTGCACACTGGATTATCCTTGTGCTTATCTTGAGGGTCGCAATACCCGTATGCTCTACCGATATACAGAAGATGCCGATGAGGCATTTTGCACGACTGTCATTCAAAGAGGATGGCGAAGATTTGGCAACTTTTATTTTTATCCGATATGTGCTAGTTGCAATGAGTGTAAAAGTCTGAGAATAGATATCAACAGATTTAAAATGTCTCGTTCTCAAAAAAAAGCTTACAAAAGAAATCTTGATACGGGCATAATTGTAAGAAGACCGACTATAAGTGATGAGCATATAGAGCTTTACAATAGATACCATAAATGGAAATCCCAAAAAGATGCATGGAAATACAAAGAGATAAATTTGAGTGAATATTATGAAAATTTCGCTCAGGGTGCTCACGGTTTCGGAAAAGAGGTGCTATATGTCAGAGATGACAAACTTGTAGGTGTAGATTTGATAGATATAGTAGAAGATGGTATCAGTGCGATTTACTTCTTTTATGACCCAGATTATGCATACTATTCTCTTGGGACATTCTCTTTGCTGTATCAGATAGAGATAGCCAAAAGTATGGGATTGAGGTATATATATTTAGGGTATTGGGTAGATGGATGCAAAGCATTTGCTTATAAAAAAAGATTTAGCGGACTTGAGATATTAGATGGTTTCCCTAATATGGAAGAAGAGCCTCAGTGGATACCTTTGGATAATTAAAAATTTAGAGCTTTTTATTGTATTAAATTATGGTGATTTCAAACAATATACATAACATCAGTCATTAAAAATGAGTTTTGAAACAGAGTAAATTATATAACACTTCTTACCCAAACTATCCAAGTGTTACTATAATACACACTATGTATATCTTGTATGGGAGTTACTGCATAAGTTGTTTAGATATATATGTGTCGTAATGAAACACTATTTATATATCATATTACTTATATTGATTTTTTTGCCCTAAGGTAAACGATGAAAGATATAATAATCTCATCAATAATCCAAAACAGGAGAACTATATGAGTTCAAAACCTACAATCGTATGGACAAAAATCGACGAGGCACCGGCACTGGCTACTTATTCACTGCTACCTATCGTTCAGGCATTTAGCAAACATGCAGGAGTAAATGTGGAAGAGAGAGATATCTCTTTGGCAGGTAGAGTATTGGCTACTTTCAATGACTATTTGAGTGATGAGCAAAAAGTCAGTGATGAATTGGCATATTTGGGAGAATTGGTAAATAAACCTGAAGCAAACATTATAAAGTTACCAAATATTTCAGCTTCTATTCCTCAGCTCAAAGAGTGTATAGCTGAGCTTCAAGAGCAGGGATATAATATTCCTGATTTCCCGGAAGAGCCTCAGAGTGATGAAGAAAAAGCTATCAGAGAGAGATATGCTACATGTCTAGGCTCAGCGGTAAACCCTGTGCTTAGACAAGGTAACTCAGACAGAAGAGCGGCAGCTGCGGTTAAAAAGTATGCACAAAAGCATCCACACAGACTCAAGCCTTTTGCACCTGATTGCAAAGCGTATGTAGCACACATGGAGAAGGGTGATTTCTATGCCAATGAGCAGTCTGTTATTATGGAAAAGGGTGGAAAAGTAACAATTGAGCTGAATGGTAAAGTATTAAAAGAGCTTAATGATGTAGAAGACGGTGAGCAGTTGTCATCTTCATTTATGAGTGCTGAGGAGCTTGATAAATTTTTGGAGCAGAGTGTAAAAGATGCCAAAGATAAAGATCTGTTATGGTCAATTCATCTCAAAGCTACTATGATGAAAGTCTCTGACCCTATTATGTTCGGTCAAGCTGTAAAAGTATTCTACAAAGATGTATTTGATAAATATGCCAAAGAGTTTGAAGAGATTGGTGTAAATCCTGACCTTGGTATGGGTGATTTGTATAAAAAACTTGAAAAACTTCCAGCAGATAAGCAAGAAGAGATAAAAAAAGCTATCGAAGAGGTATATACAAAGCAGCCGAATATCGCAATGGTTGATAGTGATAAGGGTATTACAAATTTACACGCTTCAAATGATATCATTATCGATGCTTCTATGCCTCCAGTCATCAGAGAGGGTGGCAAGATGTGGAATAAAGATGGAGAGCTTCAAGAGTGTGAAGCTGTAATTCCGGATAGAAGTTATGCTCTAATGTATAAAGAGATACTTGAAGATTGCAAAATAAACGGTCAATTTGATGTAACTACAATGGGGCATGTATCAAATGTCGGTCTAATGGCTATGAAAGCTGAAGAGTATGGCTCTCATCCTACTACATTTAAAATCTCAGAAGATGGTGTAGTAGAGGTAAAAGATGAAAACGGCAATGTGCTGATGAGCCATAATGTCAAAAAAGGTGATATCTGGAGACTATACAGAGTAAAAGAGATAGCAGTAAAAGACTGGATCAGATTGGCTCACGAAAGAGGTAAGCTTACAGGTGATCCGATAGTATTCTGGCTTGACAGCAATAGAGCTCATGATGCAAATATCATCAAAAGAGTAGTAGAAGAGCTTCCAAAATATCTTGAAAAAGAGCCAATCGAGTATCATATAATGGCTCCAGAACTTGCTATGAGATATACAGTCAAAAGAAGTAGAGCCGGACTTAATACTATTTCTGTAACCGGAAATGTGCTTAGAGATTATCTAACTGACCTCTTCCCAATTCTAGAGCTTGGAACATCTGCTAAAATGATGTCTATTGTTCCACTGCTTGCCGGTGGAGGATTGTTTGAAACCGGTGCAGGCGGTTCAGCTCCAAAGCATGTAGAGCAGTTCTTGAAAGAGGGGCATCTAAGATGGGACTCTTTGGGTGAATTTTTGGCACTTGCTGAAGCTCTTAGAATGATTTCACAAAAAACAGGCGATGAGAAAATCAAAGCTCTAACTGAAGCTCTTGACAAAGCAAATGAAGCATATCTAGATAATGATAAAGCACCAAGCAGAAAAGCTGGAGAGCCTGATAACAAAGCAAGTCATTTCTATCTGGCAAAATATTGGGCCCAGGCTCTGGCAAACAGCGATGACAAAGAGTTGGCTGATACATTTGCTCCTATTGCAAAAGCTTTGGAAGAGAATGAAGATAAGATTATGCAAGAGCTTATGGCAGTAGAAGGCAAACCTCAAGATATCGGCGGATATTATCATCCAAATGATGAAAAAGCCAATGAAGCTATGAGACCGAGTGAAACTCTAAATAAAATAACAGAATCTATATAATCTAAACAGAGACGGAGTATTCCGTCTCATGTAATGCTACAAATACGGGAGAGCCGACAGAGCAAAGCATAATTGAAAATATATATTTTGAGTTATGTTTTGCATAGCTCTCCTCTCACAAACAAAGGATAGCCATGGAAAGAAAAAAAGGTAAAAAAGTAACGATAATCGGAGCAGGTAATGTAGGGGCTACAGTAGCCTACTCACTGGCGATGCACGGAAGCTGTCATGAAATAATGCTTCGTGATAGAGCTCCGGAGATTGCCAAAGGCAAAGCTCTGGATATGTCTCAGGCGGCAAATGCGGCAAGACAGCATACAATTGTAAGAGTAGCTGAAGAAGCTGAGGATATGAAAGATAGTGATGTAGTCGTAATTACGGCCGGTTCTCCAAGAAAACCGGGAATGAGCAGAGATGATTTATTGATGATAAATGCCCAAATTACCAAAGAGGTAATTAATGATGTAAAAACTTATGCTCCAAACTCTATTGTGATAATGGTATCAAACCCTCTTGATGTAATGACTTATGTAGCACTCAAAGAGAGTGGCTTTCCCAAAGAGAGAGTTGTAGGAATGGCAGGTATTTTAGACAGTGCCAGAATGGCTCATTTTATTTATGAAAAAATCGGTTACGGTGCAGGTCAAATCAGAGCTTCAGTTATGGGTGGGCATGGAGATGATATGGTGCCTCTTCCAAAGTTTTCTACCGTAGCGGGTGTGCCTTTGACAGATATTTTGAGTGAAGATGAGATAGTAGAGATTGTAGAGCGAACAAAACACGGTGGAGCTGAGATAGTAGGATATCTAAAAACAGGCTCGGCATATTATGCACCTGCCAAATCTACCTCTATAATGGTAGAGGCAATTTTAAAAGATACAAGACAAATCCATCCGTGTGCAGTATATCTTGACGGACATTACGGATACAGTGATGTAGTATCAGGTGTGCCGGTGGCTTTGGGAGCAAATGGTGTAGAGAAACTCTTTGAGATGACACTCAGCGAAGGACAAAAGAGAAAATTTGCCAAAAGTGTGGCATCTGTCAGAAGAATGATAAATGTCTTAAAAGAGAATAACTTCTTTACAAATCCGGAAGATAATATTATCACTGAATAAATCAAACTGAAAGGATAAAATATGAGAGAAATAGCGTATGATGACCTGGTAAAATCGGTCAAAGCAATGGTAATGCATACAGCTTCACACTTGCCCGAAGATGCACTAAAGGCGATCGAAAAAGCATATGAAGAAGAAAAGAGTGAGGTAGCCAAATCTGTGCTAAAGCAGATTTTAGACAATGCCCAACTGGCTAAATCAGAGGATAGACCTCTGTGTCAAGATACCGGACTTGCCGTATATTTCATAAATGTTGGTGAAGATGTCAAAGTAGTTGGAGGCTCAATCAGAGATGCAATAAATGAAGCAACAGAACAGGCTTACAAAGAGGGGTATCTAAGAGCTTCTACATGTGACTGTTTTGACAGACACAATCTCAAAGATGAAGTGGGATATAACCTACCGGCAGTAATCCATTTTGATATAGTTCCGGGTGATAAAATTGAGATAGAGTATGCAGCAAAGGGTGGCGGTAGTGAGAATGTATCAAGAGCCACTGTTTTGGCACCTGCTCAGGGTAAGCCGGGAATTATGAATTTTGTGAAGCAGGTTATCAGTGATGCCGGACCTAATCCGTGCCCTCCGATAATAGTAGGTGTAGGAATAGGAGGCACTTTTGAAGTAGCAGCCAAATCATCTAAACATGCTCTGTTTAGAGAAGCAGGGACTCCAAACCCAAATCCGGATTTGGATGCTTTTGAAAAAGAGTTAAAAGAGGAATTGAATAAACTTGGCATCGGTGCTATGGGAATGGGTGGAACACAGACAGTATTGGCTGTGCATATTGAGAAGAATCCTTGCCATATTGCTTCACTACCGGTAAGTGTAAATGTCCAGTGCCACAGCTCTAGACATTCACATATCACACTATAAAGGATAAAAAATGGCTGAATATCATATGACAACACCACTTAGTGATGAAGATGTAAGTAAATTGGAAGCCGGAGATATTGTATATCTAAGTGGCACAATCTATACAGCAAGAGATGCTGCACACAAAAGATTGGTAGATTTGATAGAAAAGGGTGAAGAGCTACCTTTTGACTTAAAGGGTTCTGTAATATACTTTGTAGGACCAACTCCTCCAAAACCGGGTGAGCCGATAGGAAGTGCAGGACCTACTACAAGCTACAGAATGGACAGTTACTCTCCAATTCTTATTAAGCATGGTCAAAAAGGAATGATAGGCAAAGGTAAAAGAAGCCAAGAGGTAAAAGATGCCTGTAAGGAGCATAAAGCTGTATATTTTGGTGCTACCGGTGGAGCTGGAGCTTTGATAGCAAAGGCTATCAAAAAAGCCAAAGTAATAGCCTATGAAGAGCTTGGACCGGAAGCAGTCAGAGAGCTTGAAGTAGAAAATTTTCCAGTTACTGTAATTAATGATACAAAAGGTAATGATCTATACGAGATGGGCAGAGCCAAATACGAAGTAAAAGATTAAAAATGAAGATGAGAGAGTAAGTATCTCTCATCTTCATTTATCTTCTTCAAACTCATCATATCTGTATTGAGGTATATTTGTAGCTTTCATTAACAGTGTATTCATAGTCTTGATAAATTCTTCAGATATTCTTTTGGCATCATCATAATATGCTTTACCGATATCCAAATCACCACCTTCCAATCTTTTGGTAGCTACAAATTTTTTTAATAATCCTTTGTTTGATTTTTCATATAACTCTTTGATCTTATATAACTCTTTGTGCCAATTTCTATGTAAGAGATAGAGTTTTTCAAAAGTCTCTTTGCCAAAAAACTCTACAATCCATCTTTTTCGCATAGTCAACCATAAGCCACATTCACATTTGTTATCATGTAACCATAACTCTTTTGCATTCTCTTTGGTTAAAGCTCCATTGATAGTAAAACCCAATAACCATTGATGTCTCTCATGAGCTTTTATTACATCTTTGATATGCTCAAGCATTTTTGATTTGACAGCCATATAAACTCCCTCATTTTTGATAATATAGTATAATACAATTTCATAAAATAATTAAAACCTAAAAGGATTATAGCAAGAATGAAAAGACCTGAACCTAAAAATGAAGAGATTTTTCTAGACCCAAAACGGTATATAGTAAGTAAAACGGATGAAAAAGGGGTAATTGAGTATGGAAATGATTACTTTGTAGAGATTAGTGGCTATACTGAGCCTGAATTGATAGATAAACCCCATAGCATTATCAGACATCCTGATATGCCAAAAGTGGTATTCAAGATGCTTTGGGACAATATAAAGCAGAGAAAAAATATGAAATCTCTGGTCAAGAATTTGGCAAAAGATGGAAGATACTATTGGGTATATGCTGAAGTAGAGCCAAAAGTAGATCCTGTTACGGACAAAATTATCGGATATACTGCGTATAGAAAAGCTGCTTCTAGAAAAGCTATAGAGACAATAGAGCCACTATATAAAAAGCTTAGAGAGATAGAAGAAAAATCAGGTATGGAAGCGGCAGAAAAGTACTTCAAAGGGTATCTTGAAGAAAAAAATATGACTTATGATCAGTTTATGAATACTCTTATAGAGGACAAAGGACTTTTTAAATCATTCTTCGGGAAAATGAAAAAGATATTTGGATAATGTAAATTGAATTAAAACAAAAGAGTGTAAAAGTTTCAACCTCCAAGTTTAGAGGATTGAAATTCACTCTATATAGGAACTATTTTTATCTTCTGAAATATCTATATTATTTTAAATATAAAATTCTCAACAACTATTGATATTATCGGCAATTAAAAGTCAGAATATTTTATCATTACTTAGGAATGGGACATTAGGCTTACATAGAGCGGTGTTCCACTCGCCTTCTATTCATTTATGGTCAATTTGTGATACCAATTTGTATTTTTAGGATGATAGTATATAGAGACAAGTTTTATATACATTAAAAAGGATTATCTATATGATAAAGAGACCCAAGCCAAGAAGTGAAGAGATTGTATTAGACCCAAAAAGATATATTGTAAGCAAGACAGACGAAAAAGGAATCATAGAGTATGGTAATGACTATTTTGTAGAGATTAGTGGATACAAAGAGTCTGAATTGATAAATCAACCTCATAACATTATAAGACACCCTGATATGCCGGCTGTATTATTCGATATACTTTGGCGTAAGCTGAAAAAAGGCAAATCTATGACTCTGTATGTGAAAAATATGGCAAAAGATGGACGATACTACTGGCTTTTGGCAGAGATAGAACCTAAAATTGATAATGTTACAAATGAGATTACAGGTTACACTGCTTATAGAAAAGCTACATCTAAAAAAGCCGTAGAAAAGATAGAACCACTTTATAGAAAACTAAAAGAGATTGAAGATGAAACAGATATTGAATCAGCTGAAAAATATTTCAGAGCTTATCTTGAAGATAAAGATATGACATATAAGCAGTTTGTAAAAAGTATAATTGAGGATAAGGGAGCATTTAAATCATTTTTTAAAAAAATGAAAAAGAAATTTAGATAGATTTCTACTAGACCCCTCTCGGGGTCATTTAAAAGGAGGAAGGAAAATGAATTCATCTAAAAGGAGGAAAAATGAATTCGATGGTCGGTTTGGTTTATCCGTGTCGGTCGGTTACTTCCGACAATGTAATTATGCACTCTAAACTATAATCAAAGTTAAACAGGAATTTTTTTTATTCTGAAATTTTATACAACTATTCGTTTAATAGCTTCTTTTAATGATGTGGTTATCTCATAGCTTATCGTATTAAAGTACTTAGCAGTAAGCTTTGCATCACTTATAATACATACTCTCTCTTTAGTTGATTCAAGAGTGATAAAATCCATAGAGACTCTGCCAATTATCTTTAATTCATTTGGCAGAGTATATGGATTTTGGCTATCTCCTCTTGGCAAACCATCTCCATAACCTATATCATAAGTAGAGACTATCATATCTCTTGGAGCTATAAAGTCGCCTCCATATCCTACTCTTTGCCCCTTTTTTAATCTCCTTGTAGATACCCTGTTAGCCCATACAGACATCACAGGCTTTAAATTAAACTCTCCAAATATATCAGGCAGACAGTTATATCCATATGAGGCTATCCCGACTCTTGCTATATCTTCATCAAAGCTATTACATCTAATGAGAGCTGAGCTATTGTGTGAGTGAAATCTGACTCCTTTAAATCCAGTATGGTTAAAATAGGCTCTAATTTCATCAAATATTTTTTTTTGATAATAGTATCCACTATCTAACTCATCGGCTCTTGCATAGTGAGTCATAACCCCAACTAGATTGATTTTTCTTCTTTTGATTATATCTATAGCTTTGCCTAATTCATCTGGCATAATGCCATTTCTGTGCATACCGGTATCGATTTTTAGCTCAATTTTTGATTTTGGATTACAGCTTTTGAGTCTCTCTATAGATGAGATTGTATAGGAAAAGTGGCTATTTAGAGTAGTTGTATCATTTAGTATCAATATATTTTTAAAGTATCTCTTAATTGCATTAGCTTCTCTATTATCTATCACTACTGCATTACTTATGCCAAACTCAGAAGCAATCTTAGCCATTATCTCCAAGCCATGACCATAAGCATTATCTTTTAATACCACTGCTATTTTATCTTTTGAGCCGGCTTTTATAGCTAATTGGTTAAGATTGTAAATATAGTTATTTTTATCAATTTGTATATATGCCATAAATTTATCATATCCAAATGGTATTGAAAGGAAGTTTTATGCTCTGGATGGTTATAGGAAAAATTATAGGATTTATATTGACAATTATTATTTTGTATCTTTTAATTAAAGAGCTTAGAAAAGTAATCAAAGAGAGCAATAGCGGTAAATGTAGCGATAAGTGCGATTTGGATTGAGGAGTAGAGTATGAGAATGAGAGCCGAATGGGAGAGACAAAAGTTAGTGCTTCTTGCTTTTCCTCACGAAGATACAGATTGGGCAAAGAGTGGCAATTTAGAGAGGTATTATGCTCCATTTGTAAGGATAGCTCAAGCTATAGCATATTCACAGCCTGTATATATCCTATGTAAAAACAAAAAAGTAATATCAGATCTGTTTTGCTCAAAAAACAATATGACATTTATTGAAATGGATTATAATGATACATGGATTAGAGATTATGGTCCAATAAGTGCTGAAGATAATAAGGGCAGTGCAATTTTATTAGATTTTGTTTTTGATGGATGGGGAGGCAAATTTGAAGCCTCTTTGGATAATGAAGTCAATAAAAAACTCTCTCAAATGGGATACTTTGGCATAACACCCCTAAAGAGCATTGATTTTGTTTTAGAGGGTGGCTCGATTGAGAGTGACGGAGATGGCACAATTCTTACTACCTCAAAATGTCTGCTAAATCCAAATAGAAATGGAGGACTCACACAAGATGAGATAGAAAAAAAACTATTTCAGTATCTAGGAGCCAATAGAGTATTGTGGTTAGATTACGGATTTTTGCAAGGAGATGATACAGATAGCCATATAGATATGCTTGCTAGATTTATAGACAGTAAAACGATAGCTTATATAGAGTGTAGTGATACAAATGATATTCACTATCAAGAGTTAAAAAAGATGAAAGAGCAGTTAAGAGGCTTTAAAACAAAAGATGGCAAAGCATACAATTTGGTAGCACTGCCCATGTGTGAAGCCAAATACTCCAAAGATGGAGATAGACTACCAGCTAGTTATGCTAATTTTTTGATTACAAATGATGCACTGCTTTTTCCTACTTATGAGGCTAAAACTGATAAAATAGTTAAAGATATCTTTAAAGAGTTATTTCCTAAAAAAGAGATTATTCCTATCCCCTCACTTAGACTCATAGAGCAAGGTGGCAGTCTGCACTGCTCTACAATGCAGGTGTATTATTAATGTTTTAGGCTCTTTTGTATTTTTTGTGGGTATCACTCTAATCCACAACTATGATATAATCAAAAATATTCTAAATAATAAAGGAGTTATATATGCAATTAATGATAGAAGTAAATGACCAGGTAGCAGACAAAGTATTATATTTTCTTGAAAATTTAAAATCTGATGTTAAGATTATTAAAAAATTATCACCTGAATTAGATATTGAAATTGTCTCCAAAGATGATTTGGATTATATAGAGATAGAAAATGCCAGAAAAGAGAGAAAAAAATCTCCTAAAGATTATATATCTATCGATGAAGTAAATTGGGATTGATTTTGTATAGTATAAAAT
>WFNP01000061.1 GCA_015488535.1 Nitratifractor sp. | reverse complement strand
GTTTAAGCTCTAATCACTCTAAAAAGCTAAATTTTTAACTGACCTTACGCAGATAAAATTATATTGAACAATATAGCATAGGAGGCGGGGTTTCAACCCCGCATTGTGCAGGACTGAAGTTCTGCCTCCGAATAAATTGCATTAAATTATAGTTATTTTGAGAATTATGCGTAACATCAGTTTTAAAGTTAATATCTATAGCAATTTGATAGACAAGTATTATAGTTATCTCTTATCCGAGACTTGCGTTTATTAGAATTTTTATAGCTTATATATAAGATGGTTTTTAGATTGGATTTCAAATGATAAGAGGATTACCCCTTATTTACAAGGGGTAGTAAAGTTTTATTGATTTTTCTTTTTTGTAACAATAGACCAGCTTAGACTGTCTATTTCAGGATGAGATTTTATAAAATCATTTACCTCTTTTAGGCTTACATTTTGTATCATATCGAGTTCTTTTTTACTCCATCCAAGACCCAAACCACTGTAATATTCGTGAAATGCTCTATTGAGTCGTTGTGCCATCGTTTCAGTGCGTAGAGGTTCACTTCCAAGATAGAATTTTTTTGCACTCTCCAACTCATCCTGGGTGATACCTTTTTTTACAAAATCATTTATAATTTTAGTTACCTCTTTTTTGGCTTCATCTTGACTATCCAGTTTTGTTTGAAGATATCCGCTCATATAGCTTGTAGTTTTATTTACAGCAAAACGGGTATATACAGAATATGCCAAACCTCTTTTGACTCTAATCTCTTCCATTAGTCTGCTACCAAATCCGCTACTGCCTAGAGCAAAGATTGCTATCTTGCCCAGCACCTGTTTTGGGGAATCAACACTCATATTATATGGTGAACCAAAATATATATATGCTTGGTCTGTATCTTCATAGGTAGTGATTGTTTCATTTTTATCAGATGCTTTGTAGTGAGGTATCTCTTTGACTGTGCCTTCTTGCAGATATGATGCTATTTTAGAAGCTGTCTTTTTCGCATCATCTTCACTCATTTTGCCACCTATTTGGATAATAAGATTGTTTTTAAAAAGATGCTCTTTTATAAACTGTTTGACATCTTCAAGTTTTAGTGTGGAGATACTTTTTTCGTCTCCTAATTGAGGCTCTCCCATAGGTGAATTTGGAAAGAGTATTTTTCTCAAATTGACAGCGGCTATATAGTCATAATCATTTTTCTTTGCCATTAGCTGTCCAAGTCTCTGTTTTTTGACTTTGTTAAATGCTTCTTCGCTAAAGTTTGGGTCATTAAGTAGCTCTCCGAGCTTTTTGAGTGCAAAATCAAATTCACTCTCTATAGCCTCCAAGTCTATGGCAAATGTTTCTCTTCCTACCCCTGCGTGTAGGTTTATTGCATGATTTTCCAACTCTTCAGCGAATTTCACAGCTCCCTCTTTTTTGGTGCCTTCTCCCAATAATGAGGCAGATATAGATGCCAAACCAGCTTTTTTACTTGAGGCTGAGCCACTGTTTTTAAATACCAATTCGACTACTCTAAGAGGGAGTCGTTCATCTTTTTCAAAAATGACAGGGATTTGTATTCCATCACTTTTTATATATAGAAGTTTAGATGCCATTATATATCCTTGCAATATTAGTATCGTTATAATAAATCTTTTCAATAGTATCTCTCCAGTATCTCATATGCTGTATTTCTTTTGGCAGGTTTTTCACCTATATCTTTAATTAGTTTTATCATTTCATCTTGATTCATTCTGTTTGTAGCCCCTGCTGCTGATACTACATTTTCTTCCATCATAGTGCTACCCAAATCATTTGCTCCAAAAAACAGTGCCATTTGACCGATATAGCTACCTTGTGTTACCCAGGAGCTTTGGATATTTGGGATATTATCCAAAAACAGTCTTGCTACTGCCAATAGTCTTAGGTATCTGTTGGCAGATTGCTTGGAAATTGTTGGAATCTCTTCCATTAGTTGAGTGTTTTTACCCTGAAATGACCACATAATAAAGGCTCTGAAACCTCCTGTGCGGTCTTGCAAATCTCTGATATGTTTAAAATGCTCTACAATTTCTCTATCTGTCTCTATTGTCCCAAACATCATTGTGGCAGTAGATTTGATACCGAGTTTGTGAGCTTCCTCATGCACTTGTAGCCAAGTGTCTTTGTCCAGTTTTTTGGGTGCTATTATATCTCTGACTCTGTCACTGAGTATTTCAGCTCCAGCTCCTGGTATTGAAGCCAATCCTTTGGCATGTAATCTTTGCAATACCTCTTTTATAGTAATATTTGAGCGTCTGGCTATATAATCAATCTCTATTGCGGAAAATCCGTGTATTGTAATTTGAGGATACTTTTTGTGAATATGCTCTACCAAGTCTTCATACCACTCTATCTCAAGTTTTGGGTGTACTCCTCCTTGAAAGAGTATCTGTGTGCCACCAATTTCAAGTAGTTCTTCGATTTTGGCATCTATTTCATCAAAACTTAATATATATGCGTCATCATTTTTCTCATGACGATAAAAGGCACAAAATTTGCAATCTACCCAGCATACATTGGTATAATTGATGTTTCTATCTACCACAAATGTAGTCACACCTTTGGGGTGAAGCTCCTTTTTACGCTTGTATGCCATTTTACCAAGCTCTTTAAGCTCAGCATTCTGTATCAAATGGACTGCTTCATCTACACTCATTCTAGACATTTAAGCCACCTACTTTTTATCTATGGCATCTAATACACCGTTGATAAATTGGGGAGATTTATCATCGGCAAGCTCTTTGGCAAGCTCTATAGCCTCATTTATAACGATAGCTCTGTCATTTTTATCTATCATAATCTCATAAGCTCCAAGTCTAAGAATAGCTTTTTCTACTTTGCCTATTTTTTCATAATCCCAACTCTCGAGGTGTTTTTGTATCTCTTTGTCCAATGTTTCAAGATTATCTATTGTTCCTTTGAAAAGTTTTCGTGAAAAATCTCTCTGCTTGTTTCTTATTTTATCCTCTTCGAGTATCTCATCTGCAAACTTTTCTATACCGTCATTTCCCAAGTCATAGGCATATAACAGACCTACTACCGCTTTTCTGGCTTGATGTCTAGTTGCCATTAAAGCTCCTCATAAAGGTTTATCATCTCTATAAGACTTGCCATAGCTTCACCACCTTTGTTACCTGCTTTTGTTCCTGCTCTTTCGATTGCCTGTTCTATACTATCTACTGTCAATACTCCAAATGATACAGGTTTGCCATATTTTAATGTAACATTGGCTATCCCTTTGGTGGCTTCGGCAGATACATAATCAAAATGTGGTGTAGCTCCTCTTATGACTGCCCCTAAGCAACATACTGCATCATATTTACCACTAGATAGAGCTTTATCGAGTGCAAATGGTATCTCAAATGCACCAGGAACCAGTATCAAATCAAGACTATTGGCATCTCCACCAAATCTAGCATATGTATCTTTTGCACCCTCTACCAGTCTGTCTGTAATGAAATGATTAAATCTTGCCGAAATAATAGCTACCTTTTTACTTTTGTTTACTTGTAAGTTACCCTCTACTATATTCATATTTATCCTTCAATATATTTTTTGTGTGATTATGCCTGTTGTTTTTTTATATATCTATTTAATTCATCGACAGGCAGTTTTAATTTGTCTGCTACATCCTTGACTGAGAGTCCAAACTCCTTTATCATAGTAACAGCAGTTTCCAGTTTACCTTTTTCTATGCCTTTTTCAATACCTTTTTCAATACCTTCTTTAATGCCTTTTTTCATTCCTCTTTCCAATCCCATCTCCATCATCAATTGATAAGTGGGCAGATCTTCCAATTTTGTATTTCTTATCATCTTTTGTACCTCCTTTACAATATCTTCCAACTCTCTGTTGGTTGAAAAAGTATCTAATATAACCATATATTTTTCTAACTTATTCTCATCATCACTCGTTAGCTCTTTGAGTCTTGTAATGATATATTTAATGATTTGTCTCTCATCTTTACCTTTGAAATCACACAATATAGACAATACCAATGCATCCGGTGTATCCATCTGCAGAAATTTATCACAATCAATTGTATGCATATCTATTAAATTATAACGAAAAAATCTATCCTCTTCATCTATTTTATCTTTGATATGGCACTTTTGTTTACCTATATAGATAAGATATTGTCTAATAGGTATTTTGGGATATAGTAATTTGATGTCAGTATAGTATCTCATCATTCTGATAGGCATTGTGGAATCATTATTATTTTGTATCTCTATATGGATAATTTCCAATATGCCATCTATCTCACATTTGACTACAATATCGGCTTCTCTTTTTTCTATTCTGCCAAACTCTTTATCTACAAAATCTACTATATTTGTAACATTTAGATTCAGTATATATTTGGCTATATCTTCAGCTATGGTTTTGATGACCTCTTTGGTAGTGATATCTTTTTTCATCTCTACTCTATTATACTCTTTATTGCATCTATCTGCTCTAACAGTATCTTTAAATCATTCAGTTTGATCATATTTGCCCCGTCACTGAGTGCAATGGATGGGTCAAAGTGTGTCTCAAAGAAGAAACCATCTACTCCCACAGCAGATGCCGCTCTTGCCAAATAAGGCACAAATCTACTGTCTCCTCCACTGGTGCTTGAGCTAGATGCGGGCATCTGTACGGAGTGAGTTGCATCAAAAATCACAGGAGCATACTCTCTCATTACAGGTAGCGAACGCATATCTACTACAAGATTTCCATATCCGAATGTGGTGCCTCTTTCTGTAAGCCATATACCGTATTTTTGAGAGGCTTCACTATCCACTTCACCTTCATATCCTCTGCTTTTGAGTATTTTTGCTACCGAATGCTCCATAGCCTGAGGTGCCAAAAACTGCCCCTTTTTTATATTGACTTTGGCAGCTGTCTTGGCAGCGGCTACTAGTAAATCTGTTTGTCTGCATAAAAAGGCGGGTATCTGTAATACATCTGCAACTTCCGCTACCGGTTGGGCTTGAGATGGTTCATGTATATCTGTGAGTATAGAGTATCCAAACTCTGATTTGACCTCCTGTAGTATTTTTAAGCCTTCATCAATTCCCGGTCCTCTGTAGCTGTCTATACTTGTCCTGTTGGCTTTGTCAAAACTGGCTTTGAAATAAAACTCCTTTGTGCAATCCTCATAATAAGGCATCAGCTCTTCGGCAATTTTCATAATATTGTCTCTGCTCTCTATTACGCAAGGTCCTGCTATAAGTATCATATTTTCTCCTCAAAACAGCGTAGGCTGTGAATATTCAATTTCATCATTTTCATTTAAGTATCTTTCTCTCTCTTGCTCTATTATCTCTTGACATATTTTGTCAGCACACTCTTTGCACAGATATCTGCAACTTTGAGTATCATAAAAGCTCTCTTCACCCTCTTCAAAGTTTTTATAACACTCACTGCATACATCTGTGACAAATTGCATTATTTTGACTGTCATAGGTTGTTGTATAAAGCATTGATTCATCATTTATCTATCTCCTCCAACGCCTTTTTTGCCTCTTTGAAATTTGGGTCTATCTCCAAGGCTTTGGTATAATTTATTTTTGCCTCATCTACTCTTCCCAAATCATACAGTGTATTTGCATAGTTGTAATAGTGAGGTGCATATCTGTTATCCAAAGATATAGCTTTTAGATGCTCGGATATGGCTTCGTCGTTTTCTCCCAATTTGTGAAGAGCATTAGCCAACAAAGAGTGTGCCAAATCATCGTTGTGGTCTATTTGGAGCAGATGCAAAAAAGTATCTTTGGCATCTGTATAATCATACATATTCATATATACTACTCCAAGTCTTCTTAATATCTCTGTATTATCCGGTTCATGATGCAAGGCACTCTGCAGAGCTTTTTTTGCTTCTATATTATCACCTTTTTTTAGAGCCTCATCTGCCATTTCTAAAAGCTGAGATACTCTATTTGCTTCTATATTGTCTTCTTTGTAATTTCCTTTTAACATCTTTTCGGGTGTGCTTATTCCACCTATATCACTCTGGGGTGTCTTGGCTTCATAATCTATACCTCTTTTGGGATATTTACCGGAAAACAGCTGTTTGAAAAATATTACTGCAATAGTAACAGCGACTAATAGCAGTGTCATTTGAAATAGAGTCATATTCACCTCTGATTTTGAGATAGGGGATGTATAGTATGATAAGGATGCTTAATTTGCAATATAAAGAGCTTAATTACTATGTGTTATAATTAATAAAATATTTACTGAAAAAGGATTGTAATTGACACTTAAAGAGCAAATTAAAAATGATATGAAAGAGGCTATGAGGGCCAAAGATACAGCAAAAAGAGATACACTTAGAAATATAAATGCAGCAATCAAGCAGATTGAGGTAGATGAAAGAAGAGAATTGAGTGATGCTGATGTAGAAGCTATTTTGATGAAGTATGCCAAGCAAAGAGAAGATGCTATGGCTCAATTCAAAGATGCAGGCAGAGATGATTTAGTAGCCAAAGAACAGGCTGAATTGGAGTTGGTCAAATCATATCTCCCTGAACCTATGGATGATGCCGAATTGGAAGAGACTCTCAAAGGCATTATTTCAGAAGTAGATGCCCAGAGTATGAAAGATATGGGCAAAGTAATGGCTAAAGCCAAAGAGGTAATAGGTAGCAGAGCAGATGGTGGCAGAATCAGTCAGACAGTAAAAAGACTGCTTTCATAAAATAGATACTTCTTTAGCAAGGTTCCAAAGATGATTTGGAACCTGTCTCATCAAATTTTCAAATCTTTGTTTAATTTTTTTAAAGCTTGGTATAATCTTTGCATATACTTTCAAAAAAAGGGGAAGTCATGTTGCAATATTTTAAATTGTCTGAAAGAGGTAGCAATCTCAAGACAGAATTTCTTGCAGGTTTTACGACATTTTTGACTATGATGTATATTGTGCCGGTAAACGGTTTCATCATGGCAGATGCAGGGTTGCCGATGAGTGCAGTAATTACAGCTACGGCACTTATTACTATACTTGCTACGGCATTCAATGGGTTGTGGAGTAATACTCCTGTTGCTATGAGTGTGGGTATGGGACTCAATGCCTATTTTACATATGGTTTGGTTTTGGGTATGAAGATACCTTGGCAGACAGCATTGGGGATTGTTTTTATCTCTGGTATTATATTTGTAATACTCTCTTTTACCAAATTCAGAGTATGGGTAATGACATCTATACCTATGGATTTGAGAAGGGCCATAAGTGCCGGTATAGGAGCATTCATAGCCTTTATAGGTTTGAAGCAACTCAATATCATAGTAGCTGACAAAGCTACACTTGTTACTTTGGGCAAATTGGATGAACCATCTGTATTATTGGGTATAGTCGGTATATTTATCGCATTGGCACTATATGTATATCGTGTAAAAGGTGCATTCATTTTGGCAATATTTATTACATCTGCCATTGGATGGGGTATGGGACTTGGCAAAATGCCAGATTCACTATTTAGTCTTCCTGCATCTATATCACCGATAGCATTTCATCTTGATATTATTTCGGCATTAAGTTTGTCTCTGGTGCCTGTGATACTCACCTTCTTGATTACCGATATGTTTGATTCTTTAGGGACATTGACAGCAGTTGGAGCAAGAGCCGGACTTTTTCAGAGTGGTAATATAGATGACAAACCTCTTCAAAAGACTCTTGAAGCTGATGCAGTAGCTACCGCAACAGGAGCAGTCTTGGGTGTATCTACTACTACATCTTTTATTGAATCTGCCAGTGGAGTAGAAGAGGGTGGCAGGACAGGTTTGACAGCAATTTTTACTGCACTGTTTTTTGTCAGCACACTATTTATGTTGCCACTGTTTCAAGCTATACCGGCACCTGCTATATATCCAGTATTGGTAGTTGTAGGTATATTAATGTTTACAGAGCTTGGTAATATGGATTTTGACAATATGGATATAGCTACAGCATCTTCAGCTTTTTTTACTGTAATGTTGATGCCTTTGACATACTCTATTACAAACGGATTATCTGCCGGATTCGTAACATATGTAATATTGAAGCTTGTATCTGGTAAAGCAAAAGAGTTGGATTTTGGAGTATATCTTATTGCAGGATTGAGCTTTTTGGTATTTGTTTTACATTGAGTTATACATAATTTTTTTTAAGGTAAAATATATTCAAAAATTGATGAAGGACGGATGATGACAGATAAAATTGAAGCCCATATACGAATGGAAGAGAGATATGAGGGGCTACAGCTTAGATTTGGAGATAATGTCGAGTTGAAAAAAGAGGCTCTTGAAGCGGTAGATTATGCCAAGCAACAGACTGGAATGTCTCCTTTGGTATTTGATAATATTGATAAAAGCAATCCACAAAAAGAGGCGATTTATATAGAATTTAATGATGATTCTCAAAGAGATGCCGGAGCATTCTTTGAAATAGTGCTTCACAGACTCGGAATTAAATGTGAGAAGGATTTATAATGAAGAAGATATTTGCCATCATAGCACTATTGTCTATATTTGCCATTGCCAAAAACTCAAATCCTGAAGTAATTTTACATACAAACAGAGGAGATATAGTTTTAAAGCTTTTTCCAAAGGCTGCACCGTTGGCAGTAGAAAATTTTATAAAACTCTCCAAAAAGGGTTACTACAATGGCACTATTTTTCACAGAGTAATCAAAGGTTTTATGATACAAGGCGGTGATCCTACCGGTACAGGCAGAGGAGGACAATCTATTTGGGGTAAAGAGTTCAAAAATGAGTATGCACCCAATCTGGTATTTGACAAACCGTATCTGCTGGCTATGGCAAACAGAGGACCCAATACAAACGGCAGTCAGTTTTTTATTACTGTAGCACCAACCCCATGGCTAAACGGAGGATATACAATATTTGGCAAAGTTGTCAAAGGCAAAGATGTAGTGGACAAAATAGACTCTACCGCCACAGGTCGTATGGATAAACCCCTTAAACCTCAAAAGATACTGTCAGTAGAAGTGAAATAGATGGATATAGAGGCTATCAAAGCAGATAGAAAAAAGTGGCTTGGCTGGAAAAATATAGCTCCGATATATGATTCTCTCAACTCTTTGGCTGAGCCTGAAGTAGATGATATAAAATTTGGCAGTGTAGTCGAAATTATTTTAGACAGGGATTATGAGTCTGCCTATTCCAAAGATATAGAGACTACTGCCAAAATGATGAAGCCATGGAGAAAAGGTCCATTTAAAATAGGTTCACTATACATTGACAGTGAATGGAGAAGCAATCTTAAATATGAGCTTCTTGAGCCTTTTTTCAATCTCGAAGGTAAAAGAGTAGCTGATATAGGTTGTAATAACGGATATTATCTTTTTAGAATGATGGAGCAAAAACCTGCATCTCTTACAGGTTTTGACCCATCAGCACTATATTACTGCCAATTTCTATTCTTAAACAGATTTATCAAAAGCGATATTGTATATGAGCTTTTGGGAGTAGAACATCTGCCATATTATGGTAAGAAATTTGATACTATATTTTGTCTGGGAGTTTTGTATCACAGAAGTGATCCTGTATCTACACTCAAATCTCTCAAAAAGGCTATATCCAAAGGCGGTGAATTGATACTTGATACTTTTATGATAGATGGAGATGAAGATATCTGCCTGACACCTGCAGATAGATACTCCAAAATCCCAAATATCTACTTCATACCTACCATACCCGCACTCACAAACTGGTGTAAAAGAGCCGGTTTTGCAGATGTAGAAGTTTTGGCAGTTAAAAAAACAGATACAAATGAGCAGAGAAAAACGGACTGGATAGATACTGAGAGTCTTGAGGATTTTTTGGATCCAAATGACAGTAACAAGACTATAGAAGGGTATCCTGCACCAAAAAGGGTGTATATAAGAGCAACAGTATAACAGATATCAACTGTTTTATCTTGTTTTTAAGATTATATATATTGAAGAGGAAAAATTATGGAAAACAGAGTAGCCGTTTTTATAGATGTGGAAAATATACACTACTCTATACTCAATGCCTATTCAGAGAGACCTGACTGGTCCTGGATAGTACAGGAGTGTAGAAAAAAGGGAAGAATCTCTTCAATTCAGGCATTTGGTGACTGGATAGAGTTTGCTTCAGAAGTGCCAGAGATTCAAAAAAACGGTATTCAGCCGGTTTTTGTGCCTCTTTCACAAAATGGTAAAAGCAGTCTAGATTGCTACCTTACCGTATCTGCTATGAAGCTATTTTTTCAAAACAGTACAATAGATACCCTGATTTTGGCTTCGGGTGACAGAGATTATATACCATTAATATCTGAGTTGAAAGCGTTGGGTAAAAATATAATAATATTAGCCGTATCAGATACTCTCTCAAGTGAATTGAGAGGTATTGTAGATGATACTATAGAGTATGAACCGCCATCACTGAAGCATAAATATGATGAAAGCATTTCAGAAGATATAAATTACAACACCGTAGAGAGTGCAGAGAGTCTCATCAAGGATACTATAAAAGAGTTGGAAAAGTTCTCAACCAATGAGAGATGGGTTAATCTGGCTACTATAGGTTTGGAACTCAAAAGAAAAGAGCCTGATTTTTCTCATAAAGATTATGGATATACCAAGCTGGTAAATATGTTGGAAGATATTGATGGTATAGAGGTCAAATATGACAATTATGAGAAGACTATAGCTGTAGCTAGAACCACAAGAAATAAACATAATCGCAAAAGATATGAAGGTGTAATAGTCAATCTTGTAGATACGAAAGGTTATGGTTTTATCAAACCTGACAATGGTGATGAGAATCTGTTTTTTCACAGTAGCAATTTGGAAAATATTGATTTTTTGAGATTGCAGGAGGGTGATATAGTATCTTTTGACACTATTATTACCGAGAGAGGCAAAAGTGCAGATAGTGTAAAATTAGTTAAGAGAGCTTACTAAAATCTCTTTTAAAACATATTGATATCAGATGGATAAGATATCTTTTTGGGAGTTGAAGCAGGTTTATTCCCATATTTTAAATTTTGGAATAATTCTGCACTATT
>WFNP01000060.1 GCA_015488535.1 Nitratifractor sp. | reverse complement strand
CTTTCTTCACTCTTTGCCTCAATTCCATATAACAACTATGTCAAAAATGAAATAGGTGAATTTGAAGGGTATTATGCCAGTGTAATTTATGCCTATTTAGCATCTTTGGGAATTAGAATAATAGCAGAAGATGTTACAAACAGAGGTAGAGTAGATATGACTTTGGTTATATTTGACAAGATTTATATCATTGAGTTTAAAGTTGGAAGTGGTGGGGCTCTAACTCAGATTAAAGCCAAAAACTATCATCAAAAGTATCTAAATGAAAACAAAGAGATATATTTAGTTGGTATTGAATTTGATAGGGAAGCTAAAAATATAAGCTCTTTTGAGTGGGAGAGGGTGGATTGAAAATTACTCTGCTTGTAAGCACCTTTAATTCACTCTCTCAAATGGCATATACCAAATTTAAGGATTTGGGGCATATTGTGGATGTGGTGTATGCTATAAATAATGAGCAGATGATTAAAGAGGTAGATGAGTTTGAGCCTGATATTATCGTATCTCCTTATTTGAAAAAGTTTGTGCCAAAATCTATATTTGACAAATATCCCACTTTTATTGTGCATCCGGGTATCATAGGCGACAAGGGGGCTTATGCTCTTGATAATGCCATCAAAGAAGATAGAGATAAGTGGGGCGTAACGGTAATTAGAGCCAATGAAGAGTTTGACGGCGGAGATGTATTTGTAGAGGTGTGCTTTGAGATGAGAAATAGCTACAAAGCAAGTATATACCGCAATGAGGTATTTAATGCTGCTTCAAAAGCTCTTGATTTACTACTTGAGAGATATAATAACCCAAACTTTATACCAACTCCTCAGCCAAATACTCCAATGCATAAATATATCACCCAACAAGATAGAGCTATAAATTGGCAAAAAGATTCAACCGATGAGATACTCAAAAAGATATATTTTAGTGACAGCCATCCCGGAGTGCTTGATGAGATATTGGGAGTAGAGTGCTATCTGTTTGGCGGACACAAAGAAGATAAACTCAAAGGCAATCCCAAAGAGATATTGGCAAAAAGAGATGGTGCAATTTGTATCGGGACAATTGACGGGGCTGTATGGATAACTCATCTTATGAAAATTGACGGCTTTAAGTTGCCGGCTACTTATGTGCTAAAAAAGAGATTAAAAGGAATAAAAGAGCATAGGTTACCTCTAATTTTTGATAAGAGTTATCAGACATTTTATGAGATAAGTTGCGATATTGAGGGTGATATTGCCTATTTGCATTTTAATTTTCACAATGGAGCATTTAGAGCTGAGCAGTGTATGAGACTAAAGTATGCATTTGAGTATATCAAAGAGCAGGTAAAAGTAGTCGTTTTGATGGGAGGACTGGATTTTTTCAGCAACGGTATAAATCTAAATATTTTAGAAGATAGTGCCAAAAGCGGAGAGGATGGTTGGAGCAATATAAACGCTATCAATGATTTGGTAGGCTCTGTGCTATTTGCTAGTGATGTGATTACAGTAGCAAGTCTATATAAAAATGCAGGTGCCGGAGGGGTGTTTTTGGCAACTGCTTGTGATTATGTAGTAGCTCACAAAGATAGTGTATTAAATCCTCACTACAAAACATTGGGGCTTAGCGGGAGTGAATATCACAGCTATACATTGCCAAAAAGAGTTGGGCAGGAGATGGCTAAAAAGTTACTAAATGAGTGTTTGCCTATTAGCAGTAGTTATGCCAAAGAGATTGGATTGGTAGATGAGGTATATAGTGACGGATATTTTGAAAAGTTGAGCAAGTTTTGTAACTTTTTGATAGAAGATGAAGATAGATATGATGATTTTTTATGGGATAAGGAGGATTATTTGATTGAAAATGAAGAGATGATAAATAGTTACAAAGAAAAAGAGCTTAAAGTAATGTATCCTGAATTTTGGGATAAAGATAGTAAATTTCATAAATTAAGATATGATTTTGTATATAAAATTTGTCCTCTTGCTACGCCAAAGAGACTAAAGGCAAAAAAAGATGCATGAGTATTCGATTGTTCAAGCTTTGCTAAATCAGTGTGAAGATTATGCTATGCAAAATGGAGCCAAAAAGATAAGCAAAGTAATTACTAAAATCGGAGTGCTTAGTGGAGTAGAGCCAGATTTATTACAGATAGCCTTTGATACATTTAAAGACGGCACTATTTGTAAAGATGCTGAATTTATTATGAATATTCAACCTTTGGTAATTAAATGCAAAGAGTGCGGATATGAGGGGCAAAAGAGTGAACTGACAATGGTATGTAATAAGTGCGGTAGCCTAAATACCGAAGTGATAGATGGGGAAGATATGTATCTGATGAGTTTGGAGATGGATTGTTGAGATAAATATTAACTGTTTTTTAAAACTTTGATACGCTTTAGTGCATTTAAAAACTGTTTTTCTCTCTCTTTGAATGATTGATTTAAGATTTGAGGTTTTGCTACTATGATAAATAGATGTTTTTGAATCTGATCACTGTGTAGTGTAAAATGAGCTCTCATGACTCTTTTTGCTCTGTTTCGTTTGACAGCATTGCCTACTTTTTTACCGGCTACAAAGGCGACTTTGGGTGAGTCGCTTTTTTTGTAAAAGATTACAAAACCGGCACTGTGCCATACTCTGTCAGCCCGACGATATATATTGTCGAACTCTTTTTTGCTTTTTAGGCTCTCAAAGCCTTTTATGCGGCTAATCTTTTTCTACCTTTTGCTCTTCTGGCATTGATGATTTTTCTACCGTTTTTAGTTTTCATTCTGGCTCTGAATCCGTGTGTTCTTTTTCTTGGTGTGTTGTGCGGTTGATATGTTCTTTTCATTGCATTATCCTTTTATATTATTTTGAAATCTCTATTTGGAGAAATTAGGGCGGATTTTATCTAAAAAATCTTAAATATAGATACAATGAATTTATTGCTTTGATATAATATCAATAATATTACCCATACAAGGACAATCGTGAGTATAGCAGATAGAATAAAAGAGATTATCAAGAGTCGTTATCTGGTAATTGATGGAGCAATGGGGACCCAGATACAGGATATTAAAGTTCCAAATGAAGCGTGGTTGGATGAGAATGGAAAATCTCAAGAGGGTTGTAATGAGCTTTTGAATGCTACAGCTGAGGATATAATAAGCACAATTCACAAACGATATGCCGTAGCCGGTGCGGATATGATAAAGACCAATACATTTGGAGCTATGCCGTGGGTGCTTGATGAGTATGGAATGGGACACAGAGCTTATGAGTTATCCAAAAAGGGGGCAGAGCTTGTAAAGGCAATTTGTGATGAATACTCCACCCCCGATAAGCCCCGTTTTGTATTGGGTTCGATAGGTCCGGGAACAAAACTGCCATCACTCAGACATATAGATTATCCGACAATGTATGAGGGGTATATCCAGACTTGTGAAGGGTTGATTGACGGCGGTTGTGATGTTTTTTTGTTAGAGACTTGTCAAGACCCTTTGCAGATAAAAGCAGCTCTTCATGCGGCACAGGAGGCAAACAGACGCAAAGGCACCAATCTGCCTGTAATGGTATCAGTAACTATTGAGCTTAGCGGGACTATGCTAATTGGAACAGATGCTGAGACTATTACGGCAATAATGGAGCCTTTTGATATATTGTCACTTGGATTTAACTGCGGAACAGGACCGGAGCAGGTCAAAAAGCATATATCTGTGCTATCCAAAAAGTGTAAATTTCCTATCTCTATACACTCCAATGCCGGACTTCCCCAAAACAGGGGAGGTTTTACATTCTATCCGATGGGACCGGATGAGTTTGCCAAAAAAGAGTTGGAGTTTTGTGAATTTGATGGAGTGAGCTTTTTGGGCGGTTGTTGCGGGACTACACCTCAACATATTCACGCTCTTGTAAAAGCTATTGAAGCTAAAACTCCAAAAGCACCGACAGGCAGTATTGAGCCGTCTATTGCATCTCTTTTTAATACCACTTCACTATTTCAAGACCCGCCACCGCTACTGATTGGTGAGCGTTCCAACTCCACCGGCTCAAAAGCTTTTAGAGAACTTTTACTCAATGAAGATTATGAAGGGACTCTTACAGTAGCACAAGAGCAGGTTAGAGCAGGGGCTCATGCACTTGATGTCAATGTTGAGTTTGCCGGTAGAGACGGGCGAAAAGATATGGTTGAGGTTATCAGCAGATATAACCAAAATATACCAATTCCATTGATGCCGGATGCTACCAATGTCTTGACTATGGAGGCGGGGCTTCAATATATAGGAGGAAGAGCCATAATAAACTCTGCCAACCTTGAAGATGGTGAAGGCAAATTTGACAAAGTGTGTCAATTGGCAAAAAAGTATGGCACAGCTTTGGTATGTTTGACAATAGATGAAAAGGGTATGGCAAAGACCAAAGAGCAAAAAATTGCCATAGCCAAAAGAATGTATGAGTTAGCCACAAAAAGACACGGATTAAGACCTCAAGATTTAATATTTGATGTGCTTACCTTTACAGTAGGTTCCGGAGATGAAGAGTATAGAGATGCAGCGGTTCATACTCTGGAGGCTATCAGAGAATTGCACAAAATATATCCGGAAGTCGGCACCACTTTGGGACTTAGTAATATCTCATTTGGACTTGATAAGAATGCAAGAATTTATCTAAACTCTGTATTTTTGCACCACTGTATAGAAGCAGGAATGACATCAGTTATTATCAATGTAAAACATATCATTCCTCTCAACAGAATGAGCAAAGAGGATAGAGAGATTTGTGAAGAGTTGCTGTTTAATGCCGACGAGAATACACTCTTTAGATTTATAGAGCATTTTAGTGATAAGAGTGTAGATAATAATGATAATGATGAAGAGTTTGAAAAACTCAGTGATGAAGAGAAAATTAAAAAGCTTTTGATGGATGGCGACAAAGAGAGAATGATACCTCTTGTAGATAAAGTCCATGAAAAATTGGGAGCTGACAGAATAGTAAATGAGATACTGATTGATGCTATGAAGGTGGTGGGTGAGCTGTTTGGTAGCGGTCAAATGCAGTTGCCTTTTGTATTGCAGTCGGCTGAAACAATGAAGGCTACTGTGGATTTTTTAAATCCATATTTGACAAAGCAGGATAAAGAGAGCGATACCACTTTGGTGCTTGGCACAGTTAAAGGCGATGTGCATGATGTGGGTAAAAACCTTGTGGATATTATTCTTTCAAATAATGGTTATAAAGTCAAAAATATAGGTATCAAAGTAGAGCTTGAAGATTTTTTGAAACACTACAAAGAGATAAATGCCGATGCTATCGGTATGAGTGGCTTATTGGTAAAATCTACACAGGTAATGAAAGAGAATTTGCAGAGATTGGCTGAGCTGAATATAGATATACCCATACTTATGGGAGGAGCGGCTTTAACAAGAGGCTTTGTAGATGATTACTGCCGACCAATCTATAAAGGAGCGATATTTTACTGCCGTGATGCCTTTGACGGTGTGGTAGCAATGAGCAGGATAGAGGAGTGGAAAAAGGATAAAAGCAAACCTCTTGATACAAAACTTGCTGGAGATATGATTGAGAGGGTGGAAAAAGAGCATAAAGAGATAATCATTCCACCATTTGAAGAGATAAAAATGCCACCACCTTGTGATATTCCAATACCGCCATTTTGGGGTAGGAGGGTAATGGATAGAAACAGTTTTGACCCTGCATTAGCCTTTGATTGGCTAAATAAAAGAATGCTATTTAAAATGCACTGGGGATACAAAAGCAAAGGAATGGATAAAGATAAGTATCGCAAACTTATGGAAGAAAAGGTATATCCGGCATATGAGAGATTAAAAGATACATTTTTAAAAGAGAATCTGTTAGAGCCTACTGTGATTTATGGTTATTATCCGTGTAGAAGTGATGATTCAGAACTCTTTTTATTTGATCCGCAAGAGGGATTTAACAGTGAGGATGAGGTAAATAGAGAACCTCTTGAAGAGATTGTAGGCAGAGCCATTGGAGTATTTTCATTCCCAAGACAGCGAAGAAAACCACACAGAGCCTTGAGTGATTTTTTCAGACACGACAGACACGATGTGGTAGCTCTTACTTGTGTGAGTGCCGGTAGTAAAATAAGTGATTATGAAAGAGAGTTTTATGCCAAAGGTGAGTATCTTGAATATAATATGATACACGGCCTGGGGGTAGAGTTGGCAGAGGCATTGGCTGAGATTGTCCATAAACAGATTAGACTCGATTTAAATATAGCTTCAGAAGATGAGGGATATACACTCAAAGATGTGCGAATGAACAGATACAGAGGTGCAAGATACAGTTTTGGATACCCTGCATGTCCTGATTTGGAGCAAAACAGAGTGCTGTTTGATATACTACACCCCGAAGAGTTTGGAATAGAGCTGAGTGAAACATTTCAGATGCACCCGGAGCAGACTACAAGTGCTTTGGTAGTGCATCACCCACAGGCTACATACTATGCAGTGTAAAAATGAGCGGTTTGTTTTACTCAGTTTTTATAGATAGATTAGCTTTATGATTACTTTTGAATTGTGATTGAGTAAAAAAGAGGCATTTTTGAAGTTTGGCAAATGAAAAAGATTTACAGATTTGTAATTGGATAGTCCAATACCCTCTATAGGCATTATCAAACCTTTGTCTATTTTGTGGTTGTCATTTTCATCGTGATATACACTTACGGCATATCTGCCATTTGGCAGATTTGTAAAAACTGCTTGAGCTGTTTTATTATGTATGGATACCCGCTTCATTTTATAATATCTGTTTTGCTCTTTGTCCGGAATCGTGCCATCTTTGTTATAGATAGCAATTTGCACTTTGCCTTTATCGTTTTTCAAGCCTTTGGCAATTACTCTCAGATTATAAGCTTGAGCAGTAATCAGCAGATTAAGTAATGTAGTTATCAATAAAATCTTTTTCAATATTTCTCCTCCTGAATCTATAGTAATAGAATAGCCAAAAAACATTTACCAATTGTTAAATTAGATTAAATATCAAATGCTACAATTAAGCAAGAGCTTTGAAATAAGCTTATCAAACAAAAGGAGAATATTATGGCTATACTTGAATCACACGGAGCTGATGAGGTAGTTACCGGCTCGTGTCATCTGCTGAGACTTAAAAACGGTGTAAATATATTGATTGATTGCGGTATGTATCAGGGAAAAAATGAGCATCGTAATTATGAAGATTTTGGATTTGACCCTGCCAAGATTGATGTATTGCTAGTAACTCATGCACATTTGGACCATGTAGGCAGAATACCAAAGCTGGTAAAAGAGGGCTTTGAAGGCAGGATTATAGCTACAAAGCCTACATTTGAACTGGCTAATGTTGTCCTGCTTGATAGTGCAAATTTAATGGAAGAGGAGTATAAAACTCTATATAAAAAAGCTCAAAGAAGAGGCAAAGAAGACAAGGTAAAACCGCCTTTATACAGTGTCGATGATGTAGAAAATGTTTGGCTTTTGCCCACTACTCACGCCAAATATGATAAAACAATTACTGTAGCCAAGGGAGTAAAGGCTGTTTATAGAAATGCAGGTCATATTCTTGGCTCGGCTTTTATAGAGCTAACTTACAAAGAGGATGGCAAAAATTATACAATAGTATTCAGCGGTGATTTGGGGAATGTCAAAGCTGTAGTAATGCCAAAACAGGAACAGCCAAAATTTGCCCAGAATTTGGTGATAGAGTCAACTTACGGTGACAGAAACCACCGAGCTATGTCTGAGAGTATAGCCGAATTTAAAAAAGCAGTAAAAGATACAATATTAAACAGAGGTAATGTAATAATTCCATCATTTGCTATTGAAAGAACTCAGGATATATTGTGCATACTCAAAGAGATGAGACTAAACAGAGAATTGCCTAGTAAATGTAAAATATTTCTAGATTCTCCTATGGCAATAAGAGCTACAAATATATTTAATAAATACTCTGATGAATTGAGTCCTAGATGTAAAAAGATGATAAAACAAGACAAAGAGTTATTTGATTTTAAAGGATTACATTTTAGTGTGACTGTGGAAGATTCCAAAAGAATTAATGATATAGAAAGTGGAGCGATTATTATAGCAGGTAGCGGTATGTGTACCGGAGGCAGGATACTGCACCACTTCAAACATCAGATATGGAATCCCAAAAACTGTGTAATCTTTGTAGGCTATCAAGCCGAAGGGACTATAGGCAGAAAGATAGTAGAGGGTAGCAAATGGATAAAACTGTATCACGAAAAAGTAAGAGTAAGAGCAAAAATATATACTATTAACGGCTTTTCAGCTCATGCTGACCAAAATGAATTGATTAAGTGGATGGGTGGCTTTGAGAAGCTTGGAAATATATTTTTGGTGCATGGAGAGTATGACAAACAAAAGGTGCTTAGAAAAGTCATCAGGCAGAAACTGGATAAAAAAGCTGTAATTGTAGAAGAGAATCAAAGATACGAATTAAATAGATAGTAAAGGATAGTAAACAATGGGTCATAGACGACACAGACATAAAACAACAACAAATCAAACTGCCAACAGCAGTGAAAATATTGAAAACAGAGAGCAAAACAGGGACAATGAGAATGAAACAGTCCAAAATACTCAAGCCGGTGGTTTGAGTAGTCAAGAGGCTGAAGAGCTACTGAAAAAATACGGATATAACGAAATCAAAGAGAAAGAAGAGAGTTGGTTGCACAGACTCTTCAGGAGATTTTGGGGACCGATACCGTGGATGATAGAGATAGCCGGTATTTTGGCGGCTATGGTGCATCACTGGGAAGAGTTTTATATTATTTTGGCGATGTTGCTGGTAAATGCCATAGTCGATTTTTATCAAGAATCAAAAGCACTCAATGCCATAGCGGTATTGAAAAAGAAATTGGCAAGAGATGCTATTGTCCTAAGAGATGGTAAATGGCAAAAAATACCCGCACGAGAAGTGGTTCCAGGAGATATTGTCAAACTGAAAATCGGGGATATAGTTCCTGCTGATGCCAAACTTATAGGTGGAGGGGATTTCCTGCTGGTAGATCAGGCGGCACTGACGGGAGAATCATTGCCGGTAAATAAAAAAAGCGGTGATGATATATATGCCAATGCTGTTATAAAACAGGGAGAGATGATTGCCCATGTGACAGCTACGGGAGCAAATACATATTTTGGTAAAACTGTCGGATTGGTGGCAAAAGCTCAAAGAGAGCAAAAGAGCCACTTTCAAAAGATGGTTATTCAGGTAGGTGATTTTCTGATTTTACTTACTGTTTTAATGATTTTAATCATTATACTTGTAGGATTAAACAGACATGAAAATCCTGTAGATTTATTAATATTTTCTCTTGTTTTGACTATTTCGGCTATTCCTGTGGCACTGCCTGCCGTGCTTACAGTTACGATGGCAGTAGGAGCAGTCAATCTGGCAAAAAGACAGGCTATTGTGAGTAAACTTGCTGCCATTGAAGAGATGGCAGGTATGGATATATTATGCTCTGACAAGACAGGAACATTAACTCAAAATAGGATGAGTTTGGCTGAGCCTTATCTTATAAAAGGATATACAGAAGATGATTTGATGTTATATGCGGCATTAGCCAGTAAAGAAGAGAATACTGACCCTATTGAAAAACCGATATTTGAATATATTTATAATCATAATCTCACAGATAAACTAAATGAGCATTTAAAACATCTTACAAAATTTTTGCCATTTGACCCAGTGCATAAAAGAACAGAGGGGTTATATGACGGGAGTGACTGCTTTGTTGTTACCAAAGGAGCTCCACAGGTAATCATAGAGCAGTGTCATGATAATGAATTTGATAAAAAAGAGGCGTATGCACAAGTAGAAATATATGCACAAAAGGGATTCAGGACTCTTGGTGTAGCATACAGAAAATGTGAAGAGGATTTTTATCACTTTGTAGGTCTTATTCCTCTTTTTGACCCTCCAAGACCGGACTCTAAACAGGCTATCGAAGAAGCCAAAGCCAAGGGTGTATCTGTCAAGATGGTGACAGGTGATAATATATCCGTTGCCAAATATATATCAGGATTACTTGGTATTGGTGATAATATCAAGGATATCAAAGAGTTGAAAGGTGAATCGGTAGAGGAGTATCTGTATCTATCCAAAGTCTTGACCAAAGCATTGGCAAAAAAATTCAATCCCAATGCACAAGATGGTGAAATAGAGCATATTGTAGAAGATGTTGTAAAGCAGGTAAAAAGAGAGCTTTACAATATGCCTCTGCCAAAAGGTAGTGTCAAGAAACACGAATCTGAAATTATTTCAGCCATTGAAGATGCAGACGGTTTTGCACAGGTATTCCCAGAAGATAAATATTTTATTGTCGATGAACTTCAAAAAGCTGACCATATCGTAGGAATGACAGGTGATGGTGTAAATGATGCTCCGGCACTCAAAAAAGCAGATTGCGGTATAGCCGTAAGCGGTGCAACAGATGCAGCAAGAGCAGCAGCTGATATCGTATTGATGGCTCCTGGACTCAGAGTAATTGTAGATGCCATCAAGGAAGCCAGAATTACATTTGAGAGAATGAAGAGTTATACAATTTATCGTATTGCCGAGACTCTCAGAATTATATTTTTTATGACATTGGCTATTGTAATATTTAAATTCTATCCTGTTACTGCTGTAATGATTATTGTATTGGCTCTTTTAAATGATATACCTATTCTTACAATAGCATATGATAATACAAAAGTGCGTAAAATGCCGGTAAGATGGGATATGAAAGAGATGCTTGTATTATCCAGTTGGCTTGGTATTGCCGGTGTTATGAGTTCCTTTTTAATCTTTTTTATTACAATGGTATATTTAAAAAGTCATCCTGAGAGTGCTATGTTTTTGCCGGATATTCCAAAATGGATAGATTATCATGATAACAAAGCCTTTTTGGGATTTGTGCAATCTGCATTTTTTGTCAAACTTGTAGTGGCAGGACACGGAACAATTTATAATACCCGTATAGATGACTGGTTTTTCAAGAGACCTTGGCCAAGCTGGATACTGTTTTTGGCTACCTGGAGTACTGCCGTAATTGGCACTGTTGTAGGTGTATATGGTTTTGGTCTTATGACTCCTATTGGCTGGGAGTGGGCAGGATTTTTATGGGCTTATGCTCTTACATGGTTTGTATTTAATGATATTGTCAAAATGATTGTATTGAGATACTATCGCAAGAAAATGGGGCTTGATGTAATATGAATCTGTATCTGAATGCCGATTTGACTCATTTGTTACTTAGCACAGTGCTTGGCTTCTTGACAGGTTTGGAAGTGAAAACTTACAGAGACAAATTTCATTCAAACAGTGCCGAAGATGCCTTTTTTGGCACTGCCAGAACATTTACATTTACAGCTATCTTGGGATTTTTACTCTATAAAATAGACCCTCATAATCTGTTGATGTATTCAGTGGGGTTTATTGGCATTACACTGCTGTTTGCTCTATTTTATCATCATAAACTGCAAAAAAACAGACAGAGTATCCTGATGTATCTTGTTTTGATATGTGTATATACATTTGGACCGTTAAGTGTTTTGTATCCTCTTTGGATGCCTTCACTGCTGTTTGTATTGATTGTATTTATACTCAATGCCAAAGAGTCCATACACCGTGTAAGCCTTGGATTAAATCCCTATGAATTGGAAACACTTGGCAAGATGATACTGCTTTCGGCTGTGATACTTCCACTCTTGCCAAACAGAGATATTATTCCTTATGTGCCTTTGTCTCCATTTAAAATATGGTTGGCAGTGGTTGTAATATCAGGTATCAGTTATGGTGGATATATAGCCCAAAAGTATTTTTTTCCAAGTAAGGGATACTTTCTTACCGGTATCATTGGGGGGACATACTCATCTACTGCTACTACTGTGGTATTGGCAAGAAAAGCCAAAAATATGGGTGGTAGTTGGATATTGGATGCTTCGATAATAGCAGCTACTTCAATGATGTATCTTAGACTCATCGCAGTAGCTGCAATTTTTAATCTCACAATAGCACAAAAGATACTTTTACCTTTTGTTGTCTTGTCATTAGCCGGATTTATTATATCTCTTCTGTTTATCAGAGGAGGGGGCAAAGACAGTAATCAAGCCCAGACAACTGACAGTAATCCATTGGAACTTGGGACGGCATTTATATTTGCAATACTCTTTGTAATAATGATGATGATTACACAATATGTAATCAAATCTTATGGCACAAGTGGATTGGAGATATTATCATTTATTGTAGGATTTACAGATATAGACCCTTTTATACTTTCACTTCTTACAGGTAAATACAGTGTAACTGTTATTGAAATAGTATCAGCTATAATGATAGCTTCAGGCAGTAACAATCTCTTAAAGGCTACTTATGCTTTATGGTTTGGCGGGATTAAAGAGACTTGGAAATCTGCATTTACGATAGCTCTACTTGGAGTTGCTACAATAGCATGGGCATTTTGGATAGAAAAACTATACTAAAAACTTATTGGAGAAAAAAATGAAAAAAACAATAAAAACCAGAAAACTTCCATGGCAAAAACCAAAATCAACAAAAGAGGATTCAAAAGCTGATAAATTAATCAAAGAGTTGATGCACTCTCCTACCTATAAAATGGCAGAAGATGATTTGGACTTTTTAAAGAGTGAAGATACAAGAGGTATAAGATTAGAGCTTGATTATCTCAAAACAGAATTGATATTCAAAAAACTTGATATAGAGCATACGATTGTCGTATTTGGAAGTGCCAGAATCAAAGAGAGGAAAACAGCACTTAAAAATCTCAAAAATATAGAAAAAAAATTAGAAAAAGATGAAAATAACAAAGAGTTGATTCAAGAGTTACGAAAAGCCGAAAGAGAAGTAGAGATGAGTAGGTATTATGAAGATGCCAGAAAACTGGGGCAACTTGTGGCAAAAGCAGGTAAGGGTCCAAAAGATAATAGAGTTATTGTAATGACAGGAGGAGGACCTGGGATTATGGAAGCGGCAAACAGAGGGGCTTATGATGTAGGAGCCAAAACAATAGGGCTCAATATCAAACTCCCTCATGAACAGTTTCCAAATCCGTATATATCTCCGGAGTTGTGTTTCCAGTTTAGATATTTTGCTATCAGAAAACTGCATTTTATGCTCAGAGCCCAAGCACTTGTGGCATATCCTGGAGGATTTGGCACATTTGATGAACTCTTTGAAGTATTGACTCTGATTCAGACACATAAAAACAGAGAAATTCCGGTAGTGCTTGTAGGCAAAAAGTATTGGAACAGGATTTTGAATTTTGATGTCTTTGTAGAAGAGGGAATGATAGCTCCTGAGGATTTGGAGATATTTAAAATAGTAGAAAATGCTCAAGAGGCATTTGATTATTTATTCAAATGGCACAAAAAGAGAAAAACACATCTGTATAAAGTTTATAAAGAGGGTCTAAAATGATAGATGAAGATAAAAAGAGAGTAATTGTTTCGGGTTTGGATATCCCGTTTTGGGATTTGGTATGGTTTATGGTCAAACTGGCATTAGCTTCAATACCGGCACTGTTTATAATATATTTTTTCTTTGCTCTTATAGGAGTGATATTTAATGGCTTTTTTGGAGTATTTATGCCTCATATGATGATGCCATAAAGCATAATAGAGGCGTACACAATTCAAATATGCTTGGCTTCCCTCATCTTGAGAGAAGCCAAACTACTCTATTTGTTGCTCAGTTTCTCCTGCATAATCCAGTGAAATGCCATCAGTTGGGCGAAAAACGGAGCAAATATATTCAATACCGGCAGGAAGTTTAGTATAGAAGAGAATATAGCTATACTCCAAATAGTAAATTTGTGGTTTTTGTATTTAGTGTATTCATCTTTTGTGCATATCAGTTTGCATGTTCCTATAAAATTGGCATCTCTATACAGCCATGCCCATAGAAACAGTTGTGTAAATACATTTACAAATGGAACGAAAAGTAAAGGAAAACAGAGTATGGTAAGCACTATATATAAAAATGCGTCTCTGATTGCCACAAAGCTGTGTCTGGCTCCTATATCTTCATCACTGATATCTACATCGGGATACTCTATCTCTTTGACAGTGAGTAGAAAATCTTTTCTATATACAGCAAGGACAAGATATAAAGAGAGAATATACAGACTGTATAAAATATAGAAATTTAATAACCATGCACTCCCCTCGGCTACTGTCTGAAATGGAAGCCAGAGTAACAGTTTGTCTGCTATAGCTGTTTTAAAGATAGACCAGTTTGCCATAATTGCCCACATCCAGGCAATAGCAAAAAATACAAGAGTGCCAAATGAGTAGTAGTAATACCCTTTATTTATTTTTTTGAAAAATATTGGTCCAAATAGTGCTGTAACAAAGGCAAATGATACAAGCACAGCTATAGACCATATAAAAAACAGAATCAACAAAGCACCATCTGCTCTGACTAGAGAAAACGGTACCCACCCAATTACCATAGTAGTTATTTCAAGTAGTTTATCCCATGTTATCCAGCCTATAAACAGCCAAATCAACATCATAGGAATACCTGTTACAAGAACATCTTTTAGAACACTCCATCTAACAAGGTCTCTGAAACTTCTGAGAAAAATTCCTCCTCTCTCCATACCTACTCTCCATCTCTTTTACATTTATTGTTTTCAGATATTATCTTTTCCAATCTGTCGATGATACTTTGGAGTTCATTTAGATTATCCTGACACTCTTTTTGCAGTGTAGCCTTTTTGTTTTTCATCATATCGAGCTGTTTTTGCAAATCCTGAGGATTGAGTTCGCAGTTTTTTGCCCACTCTTCCTCCTTTTTCAAAACCCAATCAGCCATTTTTTTAATGAAATCTACCATTTTATTCTCCTTTGTTTTGATTTGGATATCTGTTTGTTTCATCACTCTTTAGCATAAGATATTATAACCACCCAAACTTCATAAATATATAATCAATCTACTCTAATAACAAATTTTTTAAATCCGTTTTACTAAATAGTAATAAAGTATCATCACTTTTGGCTCTTTGTGTCAATTCGTTGGAGAAGCCTTCAAATGAAAACAGAGCGTATATATCAGGATTTATACCAGATTGTCTGGCTTTTTCTTTCAGTTTGTGCAGTTCACCCGCAGAGACTTTTCGTGATTTGAATTTACACTCACCCAAAATTATTTTGCCTGATTTGGTTATGGAAAATATATCAAACTCTGCTGTCCTCTCCCATAAATTGCCTTGACTTATACACTCATCTCTCATACTGTTTTGGATATATTTTGAGAGCATAGCATTTGAGAGCCGTTCAAATAGAAAAGACTCTACTCTCTCCTTATGCTCTTGATAATTTGTCATAATCTTTTGTCTGTTTCTTGCTATATCTGAGGAAAACGGCTCTATAAATCCAAACCAAAACCTATAAAACGGATAGATATATCGGACTTTGGGCTGTATTCGGTATCTTCGTAACTCTTTTGGAAGTATGGGTTTTATCTCTCTGCTGACAGGTCTTTCTCTAGACTCTTCTACAAATACGATACCATCTTTTACAAGATTTTCTATCATGGCACCGCCTGCACTCTCGCTCACTCTGGCTCTTTTAAATATATTGAGTATTTTACCGTCGCTTCTGGCTATGGCAATAGCAAGTCTTCTGTATGGCTCTTGCATTATATAGTCGGCTTCTATCCACTGCTTTGTGCTTTCATACTCATCTATGAATATTCTCTCTATCGACTCTTCGAGCGTTTCAAAGAAACTGAATTTCGGATAATTATGCATTCCGCCAAATATTGAAAAATACTCTACAAGAGTCTCTATCTGCATATAGTTGAATTTGTCATAAAACTCTTTGAACTGTTTATCTATACTTATCATAGTGTGGATTTTAACAAAATAAATCGGTAAGTTGGTTGTTTAAACATTGAATATTCTCACTTAAAATTATATGCGTATCATAAGTTATAATATTACACAATTTATAAAAGGCTGTTTTTGAAAATGGATGATATGAAACTAAAAGCACTATTGGATATAGAGTCTCAAAAAAGAGACAGTGTTACAGAACTCAGTTATGACAGACCAGACCCCCTGTTGGTAGCTTCAAGATATCGTGATGAGAGGGTTGCACTGATATCGGCACTCTTTGCATACGGCAATGCGGGTCAGATTGTCAAATTTTTGGATTCATTGGATTTTTCACTGATAGATAAGAGTGATGAAGAGATTAAAGAGGGGTTGAGGGATAAATATTACCGATTTCAAAAGAGTGAAGATGTAATAGCTCTTTTTATAGCTCTAAAAAGACTCTATGAGAATAACAAAACCATAGAGTCTGTTGTGTATGAGGGGTATAAAAACAGCAGAGATATTAAAGATGGATTGTGGCGATTGATAGATGAGTTGAAAGCGTTGTATCCACACTCTTCGCAAGGGTATGACTTTTTGACAGGCAAATCTCGCTCCAATGCACCGTTTAAACGATATATGATGTATTTTAGATGGATGGTCAGGAGTGATAATCTGGATATGGGATTGTGGAAATCTATAGATAAAAGGGATTTGATTATTCCTCTTGATACACATACTCACAAGGTATCTTTGAAACTCGGATTGATAAAGCGTAAAAGTTATGATATGAAAGCTGCTGTTTTACTGACTGAAAAGCTCAAAGAGTTTGACCCTGATGACCCGATAAAGTATGATTTTGCCCTCTACCGTATAGGCCAGGAGGGCTTGATAGATGATTTTAACACTGAGAGCAAATCTTGAGAGAGTTGAAATATCTAAAAAAGAGACTTAGGCATAAAGAAGAAGCCATAAAAAAGATAAAACGACTCTATCCTCATCTAAAGATACTGAATGATAATATTTTGATTGAATATCTGGGATTGGAGAGTTATGAGAGGTTGATAGAGTTTGCCAAGGAGTTGGAAGCTTCGGATATGCCCAAAAGCAGAGATATATATACATCAAACAAAAAAGTATGTAGATGTTGTGATAGCGAGGGTATGCCCAAAGTGCTTTATAAATATAAGATGGATGCTCAAAGAGCCAAAAAATTTATATCTGATAGAGAAAATATAAAACTAAAAATATACCACTGTCCCACATCTGAGGGATGGCATCTGTCAAGATTATAATATATAGGAGGTTTGATATGAAAAAGATGGCACTCAATGAATATGCCAGAATGAAAAAAAAGAGTATTTTTGCCGTAGTCAAAGAGATACAAAGCGGTAAATTGCAGAGTATCGAAGAAGAGACAGACGGCATCAAAAAGAGATTTGTGCTTATATCTGAAAGTGAATCATCACAAACTGAAAATGATAAGACTGAAACACAAAGCAGTAGCTTGTCTCTTGAAGATGAAATAAAAATTTTAAGAGATGAGATAGAGGCATTAAAAAAAATAATTGAGAGTTGTTGTAAAGATGACAGGAGCCAAAGATGATAGCATTACTGCAAAGAGTAAAACGCTCTTGGGTAAGTGTAGAGGGTATAGAGATAGCATCTATACATCAGGGGTATAATATTTTACTTGGTGTAATGAAAGATGACAGCAGAGAGGATATAAGCAAACTTATCAATAAAATCGTGCATCTTCGTGTATTTGCCGATGAAAACGGCAAAATGAATTTGAGTATCTTAGATATTGAGGGTGAAGCACTGGTAGTGAGCCAGTTTACACTCGCAGCGTCAGTAAAAAAGGGTCGCAGACCGTCATTTGAAAGTGCCATGCCTCCAAAAGAGGCAAAAGGGTTATATAAGCTATTTTGTGAAGAGTTACAAAAGCATATCCCTGTATCTCAAGGGGAATTTGGAGCTATGATGGAGGTAGATATTTTAAATGACGGACCTGTTACGATTATTATCGATTCCAAAGAGCTTTGAGTTACTGTGTCTGCCTATGAGCTTCTTGGCAAATGCTGTAGCTTCATTGTCTGCATTTTCTCCTCCTATAATTCTTGCTACCTCTTTGATACGCCCTCTTCTTTCCAGTATAGTAGCATGGCTTTTATCTCCTGATTTTTGCACGAGTATATGCAAATTGGCTTGAGAGCTGAGATGAGGCTGGTGTGATATCGCAAATACCTGTCTGTTTTTTGACAAATTGGTAATCATCTGTGCTATAGCTATAGATTCATCACCGCTTACATTAGCATCTATCTCATCTAAAAATATCACCTCTTTACTGCTGTCTTGAGGTGAACTCAGGCTCATCAAAGCCAGTCTCAGACGATTAAACTCTCCTCCACTCAAAGAAGATACAGGTGTTTTTCCCATTTTAATATTCAGTATATCTATTCCGTCATTTACAGGCTCTTTGCTTGTATAGGAAGTAATAGTGATTTGTGGTAATTTTAATTGTGCCAGGATATTGGATAACTCTTTTTCAATGATTGGTATATACTGCTTTCGTATCTGTGATATATTCAAAGCCAAACTCATTAGCTCTTCTTTTTGTGTAGATATCTTATCTTCAAGTTTGCTTAAATCATGTTCAATATTCAGGTATGCTTCCAGCTCTTTTTGCTTGTTTTGCTTATACTTCAATGCTCCCTCTATAGAGTCATATCGCTTTACAAGAGAGTGTAGTTTTTCCAATCTGTCCAAAACATATTCAATATCTATATCCTCCAGCTCCAAAGCTTGATCTTCAAAGCGTTCAAAATCTATTCTGATTTGATTCATAGTATCTGTAAAAAACTGCTCACTTTCTCCCATCAGGGAATAGACTTCTGATATATTCTGCTCATATTCAAAGATTATCGAAGCCTTTTTTATAGCTTCTTTGACTCTGTCTATTTTGGAAAGTTTCTGTTTGATATCCATCAATTCATCATACTCATTTGGTTTTGGATCGATAGATGAGATTTTATCTATCTCAAAGCGTGTAAATTCTATCAATTCATTTACTCTTTTGGCTTCCTCTTTTTTTAGACAGAGTTCATTCATATCTTTGCGATAGGTCATATATATATTTTTGTAATTATCCAATACTCTGGAGTATGAAGACTCTCTTTGTGATATATACCTATCTACCATATCTGTCAAATCATGGCTGTCGAGATTGCTTTTGTCTCTGACGCTTAGGTATTTTACACTCTTTTTCATCAGCTCTTTGAGCTTTTTGTGAGAGATATTTTGTCCATCTATATAGTATCTGCTTCTATCCTTTCGGAGAGCTTTTATTACAGTGGGATCTGATAGCAGATACTCATCACTCTCTATATCAGGTTGGCTCATCTCTATTTCACAGAGTCTGGCTTCTGATGTGCCGTGTCCTAGATTTGCCAGGATTGCTTGCATCAGCAGTGATTTACCCGCTCCGCTTGGACCTGTAAATACTATAAGACCATTTTTCAGCTCCAATGATACTTCGTCAAATGTCACCAAATCTTTGATATAGACTCTCTTTATCATAAATGCTCCGAGTTTTTTGTATATTTTACTCTATATCTGGATAGTCATATCAAAAATCAGTCATAATGAAATGTCAGTAATATATACTCCATTTACCCATATCAACTCTTTTCATACCATTTATGAGCCATAATCTGTCTTTATGAGGATATCCTTTTTTTGTGATTATGATATGGGGATTGTCTTTCATAAAACTTTTGAGTCTTGTTATTTCATCTTTTTTGTTTAGATTGTAATAGTATCTTTTATATGTGTTATTTGTTTCAAATTGTATTTCTCTGTTTAAATCCGGTGATTTGTCATAGACAGAGATTATACTTTTGTTTAAATTGAATGATAATGAAGGTAATCTTTTGTCATATACTATGATATTGTATCTGTCAAGATTTTTATTTTTTAGCCAGGTAGTCAATATCTGGGCATCACTATGCACCAATACAGGATTGTATCTTGCCAATACAGAAAAGTATCCAAGCAGAGTAAAATTGGCAATTAGCGATGCTGTGATTAGAGATTTAATACTGCTTTTCAGTCTGAATATTATCAAAATTGCAACTGTTAAAACTATGTATATCCACCATGGCATAGATATTTTATTACTAATTGGTGCTGTAAACATAGCTATGAACAAGATAGTAATATATCCAGTTACAAATCTCTGTATAAATTTATCTGATTGATTTATCTGTGTGAGTAGATGAGATGTAAATATTGCAAATATAGGCATAAGAGGCAGGATATATAAAATCCTTTTGGAGTGAGAGAGTGAAAAAAATATCAATACGGCAACAGAAGTAAAAAGTAATACTCTGTCTATCTTTGCTAATTTAACCTTTTTTATCAGATAAGGCACTATTCCAAGCCACGGCAGACCCAAAAGCGGTGTGAGTATCCAGTAGTAGTAAAACGGCTCATCTCTGTGAAATACTCTACTAGCAAATCTCTCTACAGTCTGTCTAAGAGTAAAATAATCAAAAAAGTTGTGGTTTTCCCATATCAGATAAAAATACCAGCTACCACCCACAATAATAAACAGAATCAGTGCAATGATATGCTCATACTTCCATTGTCTGTTTTGTTTGAAAAAATATCTGTATATAGCTATGAATGTAACAGGCACAATAAATACTACAGGACCTTTACTCAAAAATCCAAGTGCCATAGCAAGAGAGAAACAGTACAGATATATAGCTTTGTCTCTGTTTTTGTCATACAAAATCCAAAATATGATACCAAGCAGTGCAAAAAGACTCAAAAAGCTGTCAGTAGTCAATGAGCGGGAGGCACTCAAGACAAGAATAAAAGAGCTGTAAATATATGAGCTGTATATTGCAACTTTTAAGTTGTCAGTAAGCAGTATAGCCAGTTTATAGACCAAATATATCTGAAGCAGTATAGATATTTGCAGAAAAAATCTACCACCAAAAGGATTGACACCGAATATCTCATATCCAAGTGAAGCCAATTGATATGTAACGGGTGGTTTGTGATAGTGGTGTATATTGAGCAGATTTGGATGAATATAATCTCCGCTTAAAAACATCTCTCTGCCAATTTCAAGATATCTGGCATCACTGCTCTCCATAGGAGAGTATATACCGCAGGTAGATAGTAAAACTATAGTGCTAAACAGTAACAGTATCCACAACTCTTTGTTTGAAGTTTTCATATTGACCTTTTGTGTTTTGGTTATTGGTTATTGGTTATTGGTTATTTATGGTTTATAAGTTATTTTTATAATGCCCAATGCCCAATGCCCAATGCCTAATGCCTAATGCCTAATGCCCTGTCTCAATCCTTTTATGATTTAAATTGAAATATATATTTCTGGCATAAACCGTCAATCCGAATATCTGCCCCAAAAACAGCACAGGGTCTGCTCTGAATATCGCATATATCACTATCATAGATGAACCTGTCAGACTGATGAGCCAAAATCCCAACGGCAGATGTGAACTTTTTCTTTTTTCTGAATATACCCACTGATATACAAATCTCATAGTAAACATAATTTGAGCCAAACTACCCCATATTAGGAGCCACAGAGGTATATTGTGATTATGAAATAATATATCTGTATCATTTTTACCGTTTGTAAAAGAGTATATTAAAAATATAGTCGGTAAAAAAAGTAATATTATTCTTGTGATTAACGGAAACATTTTCCATCTGCCCATAAAATGCAGATTTCTAAGATATATAAAATATGTGATACTCTGCCCCAGAATAATTGCAAAATCTTCTCTAAGCCAACCGTAAACAAACATTATAATAGAAGCAAACAGACTCAACTCCCAAAAAAGTTGAGGATTTATTGTCTTTTTGACTCTCTCAGATGCTATCCACTGTATCAGCAGTCTGGCCGAAAAGAGAGCCTGAGCCATAAATCCTATCGTATATATCCACCAATGACTCATAGTGATGTATCCTTGATATCATATTTAATATATCTGCTCTTCATCCATCTGTATGCAAAGAGGTCTTGCAGTGGCTTGATTGAGCGGTTAAATATATTAAATTTGGATACTCCGGCAACTCTTGGAAAATGTCTGACCGGCACTTGTTTGATTGTCGCTCCCTCAAGCAGCATCAGAGCCGGAATAAACCGGTGCATTCCGTCAAAAAAAGGTATCTTTTTGATTATTTCACTGCGAAATATTTTCAGAGGACAGCCTGTGTCTGTGATACCGTCATCTATAAATGAGCGTCTAATAAAATTGGCTATTTTTGACTGTATCTTTTTGCTTAGCGTATCGGCTCTTTTGGCTCTGTATCCAACAACTGCATCATAATCATCAATATATTCTAAGAGTTTTTCAAAATCATATGGTGTTGTTTGTAAATCTGCATCTATATAACCGATTAGTGGCGTAGAGGCATAGTCTATACCTGCTTTTATGGCACTGCTAAGCCCTCTGTTGTTGGTAAATGAGATATAGTCATATTTCTTATCTTGGCATATCTTTTTTATCATCTCCAGACTGCCGTCATTTGAACCATCATCTACAAATAATATTTTTGCAGGGTAAGATGCACTCGGTAAATAGTCATCAAAAATCTCTTTTACTTTTTGGAGGTTTTCTACTTCATTATATACAGGAATTATGATGGTCATCTCTTGCACTGTTATATAGTCCTTATTTTAAATATAATACAATTATATAAGCTGAAGATGAAATAAAAATGAAACATAGTTAAAAAAGGATAATAGCTATATATCTTGCAAATTTGGAAATAGATACAATAATTACAAATTTGACAAAAGGATATCTCAATGCTCCGGCTATCAGTGTAATGGGATCTCCGATAATCGGCATCCAGCTAAGTAGCAGACTCCAACCTCCCCATTTCAAAAATACTCTTTCACTCCTTTCATAGGATTTATATGATAGTTTACCTCTATCCAAAAGATAATCAATCCCTTTGATACCGATAAAGTAATTAAATATTGAACCGAGTGTATTTCCTATACCGGCAGATATCAGCAGATAGAGCCAGTCTCCACCATTATGCAAATAGTAGTATAATGTCGCTTCGCTTGATATGGGTAGGATTGTAGAAGCTGCAAATGATACGATAAACAGAGTAATATAATCCACTATTTATACTCCTTTAATAGTTGGATAAAGAGTATCGTGATTCTATCCAAACATAGAGTCAAAATAATAATAAGGTAGTATGATGGATATATTTCAATCCGTAATATTGGGAATTGTCGAAGGATTTACAGAGTTTTTGCCAATTAGCTCTACCGGACATATGATTGTGGTCTCTTCCTGGCTGGGATTAAATCAGAGTGTATCGGTCAAAGCATTTGAAGTGATTATACAACTTGCTGCAATTTTGGCGGTAATTTTTAATTACAAAGATAAGTTTCAACCCAAATATATACCTCTGTGGATAAAAATATTTATAGCATTTCTTCCCCTTGCAATAGTCGGTTTTATATTTCGTCATCAAATCAAAGAGCTTTTCAGTGTGGAAATTGTTGCGGTAATGTTTATAGTAGGGGGTATTATATTTATTATTATAGAGAAATTTTATGACCCACAAAAGCATACTACCACGAGAGTAGAAGATGTCAGTGTCAAACAGGCACTCGCTATCGGTATTGCTCAGGTATTTGCTCTGATACCAGGCACGAGCAGGGCAGGTTCTACAATAGTGGGTGCATTATTGGCAGGACTTGATAGAAAAGCCAGTGCAGAGTTTAGCTTCCTATTGGCTCTGCCTGTGATGTTTGCTGCTAGTGGATATGATATGCTCAAACACTATCACGATTTTGCAGGTAGTAATGTTTGGGTATTGCTTGTGGGATTTGTGACAGCTTTTGTAGTCGCATTACTGACTATGAGAGTCTTTTTGAGATTTTTGGAGAGATTTACATTTACCGCATTTGGAGTATATAGAGTAATTTTTGGTCTGCTTCTGTTATGCTTTTATCTGTAAGTATAGAAATAGATTCTGCTATAATTGGCATTTGATTTCATTTAATGGAGTTTAAGCATTTGAAAACACCACCCTTTATTTTTGATATAGACGATATAAAAGAGAATGTATTCTCTTCTGATTTTTCTAAAGGTCTGGATTATTATCGCAAAGGCAAAGTAATAGATGCCGAGATAGATATAAAAGATGACAATAAATACATAATTCATTCAAGCACACACGGCAGTGGTATAAACATATATCAGCAGGAGATAAGTGTAGAAAAAAAAGAGGGTGAAGATAAAATTACGATAGAGGGTATTTGCTCATGTCCGGTTGAGTATGATTGCAAACATGTAGTAGCTTCTTTGCTGTATGTGAATGAAAAGACCGGTGACAATCCTCCCGTAAGCGATATTCCATGGCTTGATACGCTTATATCTTTTGGAGTCAAAAAGCAGGAACCAAAGCAGGATAAACCGGAGTTTAGATTAGAATACAGACTTCTTTACAGTGAGTCTGGAATTACCGAAGATTTGAAACTTTTTCGTGCCAAGCTTCTAAAGAGCGGTTTATACAGCAAGGGAGCCAAACTGGAACTATATGATATCGTCCGATATACATATTCTCCAAAATACTCTTATCTGAGTGGTGAAGACAGGACAATTCTAGCCATGATTGGTGCATTGATGGGTGAGAGTTGGAGTTACAGTATTGATTTTAGAGGGGAACTTGGAGCTTCTATTGTCAAAATGATGATAGATTCTGGTAAAGCCTACTATGCCAACTCAAAAAGAGCATTATCATATTCTGATACGCCTGTAATTCCAAAATTTACATGGAGTAAAAATAGCGATAGTGAATATATATTAACCTCTAATATACACAGAAACAGACTTTTGCCTACCCAACCGCCTTTGGTGGTGGATGTGGAAAATGATATTATACACCCTTTGGCAGGGGATATGACACCTGATATGCTGTTACATCTGCTCAAAGCCCCTCCTATAGAAAAAAAACATCTCTCTATGTTTATAAAAAACAGTTTTGAGCAATTACCAAAACTGCCCATACCTATACCGCATGAATTGGTAGAGGGTAAAACAATAGAAGTAATACCGGTGCCAAAACTACTGATATATCCGGATAATGAAGATATCAAAAGTTACAGGGTTGAGTTGAAATTTATATATGATAATACAGAAGTATCTCCATATCCTGAAAAAGAGCGAGAGTTTATCAAAGAGGATAGTGATATTCTTTTGATAAAAAGAGATTTGGATATTGAAAAATCTGCAATTGAGAGATTGAAAAAATCAGGTTTTATCTTATGTCATGAGAGTAATTCTGTATTTTGCTCAACTTTGCCAAAAGAGTCACAAGCCGGTATAGAAAAGTGGAGACTCTTTTTACAAAATGATATAGAAGCTATGAAAAAAGACGGATGGCAGGTAGAAGAGGCTGAATGGAATTTTATTGAAGATATAGCTCTTGATGTCGAGAGTGTCAAAAGTGATACAGATGAATGGTTTGAACTCTCTTTTACTGTAGAAATTGATGGCAATCAGATACCTTTGTTACCTATTGTTACCACACTGGTCAGAGAGTTTGATTCGGTAGAGGAGTTACCTGAAAATCTGAATCTGTATCTTGGAGACGGCAGGTATATCCATACTCCGTCATCTAAAATTGCTCCTATTTTATCTACACTCTATGAGCTGTATGATGAAAAGAGTGGCAAGGTCAAGGTCCAGCCATACAATGCCCATTTGATTGGCACACTCGCCGAACACTCCGATATCAACTGGATAGGCAACAGAGAGATAGCAATACTATCCAAACAGATGAGAGATTTCAGAGGTATCGAAGAGATGGCACCTTCTCCTCATCTGAAAGCCGATTTGAGAGATTATCAGCGTAGAGGAGTATCGTGGCTTGGATTTTTGTACCGTTTTAAATTTGGAGGTATTCTTGCTGATGATATGGGTTTGGGTAAGACACTTCAGACACTTGCATTTTTGCAGAGATTGAAGTATGACGGAGAGTTAAATAAACCTGCACTTGTGATTATGCCTACTTCACTGCTTGGTAACTGGAAGAGTGAGATAGAGAAGTTTACACCCGATATGAGATATATTATGCTCTATGGTAACAACAGAGATGAGATATATTCCAAACTTGCCGAGAGTGATATTATATTGACATCTTACCAAATAGCTCAAAGAGACAGTGCTGTTTTGAAAAAACATGAATTTTCATATCTGATTTTGGATGAAGCCCAAAGAATCAAAAATCCCAGAGCCAAAATCACACTCTCGGTCAAACAGTTTAAAGCTGAATACAAATTGGCTCTTACTGGTACACCGATGGAGAATCACCTTGGAGAACTCTGGTCCATTTATGACTTTTTGATGAGAGGATTTTTGGGTAATCAGCCGTTTTTCAAAAAGGCGTATCAAAATCCCATTGAAAAAGATAATGATATATTCAAAAAAGAGAGACTCAGACGAAAAATATCTCCATTTATGCTAAGACGAAGTAAAGATGAGGTATTGGATGAGCTTCCGGAAAAGATAGAGATATTGAGAAAAGTTCCATTCGGCAATAAACAGGCACTGCTTTATGAAAATATCAGAGTAGCCATGGAGAGCAAGGTAAAAGAGGAGATTTCCAAAAAAGGAATAGCAAAATCCAGAATAATGATACTAGATGCTCTGCTCAAACTCAGACAGATATGTTGTGACCCGTCACTACTATCCATATCCCAGGCCAAACATGTGCAAGAGTCTGCAAAAAGAGAGATGCTTATGGAGCTTTTAGATGAGTTGATAGCCGAAGGGAGAAAGATACTACTCTTCAGTCAGTTTACCAGTATGCTTTCACTCATAGAAGATGATTTGAAAGCCAGAGCTTACAACTACAGTAAATTGACAGGACAGACAAGAGACAGAGAGGCTGTAATAAACAGATTCAAAGAAGATGACTGCAATATATTCCTCATCAGCCTAAAAGCCGGAGGTGTGGGGCTGAACCTGGTAGAAGCCGATACGGTCATACATTACGACCCATGGTGGAATCCTGCCGTAGAGAATCAGGCAACTGACAGGGCATACAGAATAGGGCAGACCAAAACACTATTCGTATATAAACTGATAGTCGAAAATTCAATTGAAGAGAAGATTTTGCAACTTCAGGAGAGCAAAAGCTCACTTCAAAAAGGTATATACTCCGAAGCAGATGAAAAAGGCGATAAGGTGATAGATGCAGAAGAGTTGATATCTCTTCTAAGTGAGTGATTTCTCCTCGTCTCCTATAAAATATTGCTTTAAGTATTATTTGCCAAGTGGAATAAGAAAAAGCGTGTAATAACTTTTAAATACCATTTTGTTGTTAATGCATTTCAGATACTCTAAAAAAGTAACAATAAATGTTCGTTAAAAAGGTTCTATAATGTTATCACAAAAATAGATGAAATCTTTACTGTTTTTTGTGACTATTTGTAAGTTGTATATTTGAGCAGTAGAGAGAATAAAGTTATCCGCCATTTTGATTTTTTTGTTTTTACGATTTTTTAATGATTGCTCTACAATCTCTTTCGAGAGTGGCAGAATTGTAAACTGTTCTAAAAATATCCTGACTACCCTCTCTTCATCTGGTGTAAAGTCGTAATTTAATACTTCATAATAGGTAATTAATGATATAGATGATTGTTCAAGATATGTGTCTATAAATTTTTTAGCCTCTAAATAACCATTCAGATAATAGATAATAATATTGGAGTCAATAAGATACTTCATACTGAATTATAAATATCCCTCTCATTTTCATTTCTTATTCTCTCCTGCCACTGGACGGGGTCTTCAATTTTGCCCTTCAATATGCCAAATGCACTTTTTTCAGTATTGTTAGCATATTCTTGTGTGACAATATTTACTATACCACTATTTTTATACTTTTTTAGCATATTCATAATTTTATAAATATATTTTTCTTCTACATACAATTCTATTTTTTGCATAGACTTACCTTTTAGTTAATCTTTTTTGATTATATCATATATAGATGATATAAGAAAATTGTGGTGTTATATAAAAAATAGTGTCTAAAACTTAACTTGGCATCTAAATACTAGTAGTTTTTCATAGGAGCTATTAGACAGATGTTATGCTGTCAGCCTCTATGAAAGGTCTTATTAAGTCATTATATTTATCAAGGGAAGTGATAAAATATTTTTCAATTTACTATGTCAAGGCTTGTTTTTATAATATTTTGGTATTTTTTTATGAAAGAAAATAAAACATATATACTTTAGAGGAGGGATTGGCTGTGACTATCTCATACGCCACAATCACAATAGAAATACCTCAAGCCCATTCTCTAAAAGGCAGAAGGCGTATAGTAAACTCTATCAAGGATAGATTAAAAAAATTTAATATATCTGTGCTGGATATCAGCGGTGAGTATGCCAAAGAGGCAGAAATTGCTCTGGTTTGGCTATCACATGACAAAAAACACTCAGCTCAAATAAGGCAAAGTATAGAGAGAGTATTGGATAACGGTTTTGGTGAATTTATATGGCATATGGAAATAGAAGAGATATAAATAGATATCCTATCTCCAATAACTAATAACCAATATACCAATATACTAATTTATTGCTATAATAAACCAAAAATAAAAAATAAGGAGTCAAAATGGAGAAGTTTAAGACTTACTTTTTGATGACAGCTTTGACACTGCTGTTTATATGGTTTGGTGGTTTAATAGGCGGTAAAGTTGGTATGATAATAGCCTTTATATTTGCAGCTGGAATGAATTTTTATGCCTACTACTACAGTGACAAGCAGGTATTGGCTCACTATGATGCCATACCGGTAGATGAGAGTAATGCTCCTGGATTGTATGATATCGTCAGAGGGCTTACAAGAAAAGCAAATCTACCTATGCCAAAGCTATATATTATCCCAGATCCTGTGCCAAATGCTTTTGCTACCGGTAGAGACTATGAGCATGCAGCAGTTGCTGTAACAGAAGGATTACTCAATCTACTTGATGAAGAGGAGATAGAGGGGGTAATTGCTCATGAGCTTAGTCATATCAAACATTATGATATCTTAATAGGAACAGTAGCAGCTACTATTGCCGGAGCTATATCAATGCTTGCTAATTTTGGTATGTTTTTCGGTGGTGATAGAGATAGAAACTTTTTGGTAGATTTGATTTTGATGATTATTATGCCTCTTGCTGCTACTATTATACAGATGAGTATCAGCCGCTCAAGAGAGTTTGAAGCAGACAGAGGAGCAGCAGAAATTACCGGACATCCTGAGTGGCTACAGAGTGCATTGAGCAAATTGGAAAATTATGCAAGAGAGGGAGTAATTCACGATGCAGATCCATCAACTGCTCATATGTTTATAGTCAATCCATTTAGTGGAATGGGCAGTGCAATAGGTAACCTGTTTAGAACTCACCCCACTACCGAAGAGAGAATTGAGAGACTTGAAGAGATAAAACAAGAATTGAGATACAGAGCTTAATGTTACACGATATCATAAATTATATTGTAAATATTGTTTCTCAATTGGGATATATTGGCATATTTACAGCTATGTTTTTGGAGAGTTCTTTTTTTCCATTTCCCAGTGAAGTGGTGATGATACCGGCTGGTTATTTGGCATATAAAGGGGATATGAATATATATATAGCCATATGTAGTGGTATATTCGGCTCTGTGGTCGGAGCTGGTTTTAACTACTATTTAGCCAAACATTTTGGCAGAGCATTTTTGCAAAAATATGGTAAATATATCTTTTTAAGAGAAGATAGCCTTAAAAAGTTGGAAAAATTTTTTGATAAACACGGAGAGATATCCACATTTAATGGTAGATTAATTCCGGGAATTAGACAATATATATCTTTACCTGCCGGACTTGCAAAAATGTCAATCTCAAAATTTATACTATATACAGCACTTGGAGCCGGTATCTGGGTAACAATATTGGCACTTTTGGGATATTTTATAGGCTCAAATGAAGAGTTGGTTAAAGAGTATTTACATAATGCTGTAATATTGGCTCTTATTTTTATATCTTTGCTTACTCTCTTTTATACTCTTCGCCACAAATTTGGAGGCAGACCTTGATACTTGCTGATATTGGTAACAGTAGAACTCATATAAAAGATGGTAATAAAATATATCACTTAAATCATAAAGAGGCAATAGATAGATATAAAGATAAAAAACTCTATTATATATCTGTAAATTCTTCTGTCTCCAAATTGCTAAAAGATATTCCAAACTGGATAGATATATCCTCTTGGCTTGTAATGCAAGGGTTTTATGAGGGTATGGGAGTAGATAGAAGAGCATTGAGTCTCTCAAAAGGAGATGGATTATATATTGATGCAGGTAGTGCTATTACTATTGATATTGTAAAGCGTGACATATATAAAGGTGGAGCGATAATACCGGGTATAAAGAGTTTGAAAGAGTCTTTTAAAAATATATCAAATGTTTTATCTATTGAGCCGGATTTTTCATATACAACTCCACCACTTGGCACAAAGGCACAGATTGGATATGGTATAATCGCACCAATTATTGCCCTGATTTCAGATATAAGAGAAGATTTGGATATTTGGATATGTGGCGGAGATGGTAAATTTTTATCACAATTTATAACAAAATCTATATATGATGAGACTCTTGTTTTTCAAGGTATGGCAAAAGCTATTGCCAATAATAAAATAAAGGAATAGTATAAGTATGCTTACAATAGCACTACCCAAAGGCAGAATAGCCGAAGAGACATTGGATATATTTTCAGAGATATTTGGAGGTGATTTCAAATTTGAGAGCCGAAAACTTATTATGGAAAAGGGAGGTTTTAGGTTTTTGAATGTCCGCAATCAGGATGTGCCGACCTATGTGGAGTATGGCTCTGCTGATTTGGGAGTAGTGGGACTTGATGTAATTACAGAAAAAGAGTTGGATATTATTGATATGCTTGATATGCAACTTGGCAAGTGCAAAGTAGCAATTGGTATTAAAAATGATGATACCTTGGATTGGAGCAGACCAGATATAAAAGTGGCTACAAAGATGGTAAATATTACCAGAAACTATTTTGCTTCAAAGGCTGTTGGGGTTGAGATAATCAAACTTTATGGCTCTATTGAGTTGGCTCCTCTTGTAGGACTTGCTGATGCTATTGTGGATATTGTAGAGACTGGAACCACTATGAAAGAGAATGGTTTAAAGGTGGCTCAAGATATTATGGATTCATCTGCTCACTTGATAGCCAATAAAAATAGCTTCTATTCCAAAAAAGATGCTATTTTGGACCTTTATGAAAAGATTAGCGATGTTGTTTCATCCAGATGATTATAAAAATAAGCCAAAGGCTCTGGACCTATATGCAATTATTGAGGAGATGACAGAAATTGGTGAAGTAGCACCGACTCTGTATGAAAAGTATCTTGAAAAGTTGCAAAATATTAAATTTGATTCTTTGCTGGATTTGGGTTGTGGAAATGGAAATTTTTTGGCAGGTATCTCAAAAGTATATCCCAATAAAACATTAAAAGGTATAGATTTGAGTCCTCAAATGGTAGAGAGAGCCAAAGCAAAAGGGGTAGATGCCAAAGCTGTTGATATATGTCAATTGGATGAAAAGTTTGATGTTATTACAGCAATCTTTGATATGCTAAATTATATTCCTCCATTTGAGTTGGAAAAATTTATGAAGTGTGTCTATGAGAGGTTAAATGATGGAGGATATTTTTTATTTGATATAAATACACTCTATGGTTTTGAAGAGATAAGTAACGGTAGTTTGATTGTAGATGAGGGTGATAAATTTTTGGCAATAGATGGAGAGTATGTAAGTGGTATTCATCAATCAAAATTTACATTGTTTAGCAAAACTGAAAATGGACTCTATCAAAAACAGCAAGAGAGGATTATGCAGTTTTATCACTCGATAGAGGATATTTTACAAGTTTCAGGTATGCTAAAAGTGGAGATTGAAGATATAGAACTCTATTCTGATACAGCAGACAAAACACTTGTAATACTTAAAAAAGAGTTAAATAAATGAATTTAACTATTAACTAACAGACTTATTGTAAAGTTGCAGTATGAATGAGATGAAAAATATGCAGAATGTAATCGCCACTATTGTTACGATGATGTTCTTAGGAATGTTTTCTCTTCATGCTGGGACAAGTCTTGATGCTGAAATTATGAAAATCAAATCAGCACCGCCAAAAGAGAGAGTGAAGTTGATGAATAATCTGAAAAAAAGATTATTCAGCCTCAATAGAGCAGAAAGAATCAGAGCCATAAGGAAGCTCCGCACATCTATTGCACACTCTAACAAAGGTATAACTCACAAAAAGGTCAGAAGAAGTGCAAAAGCTTCTTATACCAAGAGAGTAAACAGTATTGTCACACATAATAGAGGTATAGAGCATTTACAAGACAGGATAGAGATAAGCAATCATCACAGTGTAATCAATGTAGTCAATGATATGGGAGGAGTGATACACCATAGCAATCACCGTGTTGAGCAGATGATAGAGCAAAATATTGTCAAAGCTCACAGAGAAGTCACTATTGACAGACCGTCTGTAAATAGCAGACCCACTGTTGAACCAAATATAGATGAACATGTGGCGGTAGATAATGGCGAAATGGATAATAGTAAGAATGATATTGTAAATAATAAGCCATTGGATACATTGAAAGATAATAGAGAGAAAGCGATTACAAATTCTGATATCTCACCAAAACAACCGATAGTTTCTCATCATATCAAAAATACAGAAGTGGTATTTAAAACAGATAAAGCAGTTACAAATCCAAATATAACACAAAGCAGACCGATAGTCTCTCCACACATCAAAAACACAGAAGTAATATTCAAAACAGATAAAGCAGTTACAAATCCTGCTATGCCTGATAGAGTAGATATGTCAGGCAAAGTAGAGATGGATAATGACAGAGGCTCTGCAGATATTCAGACACAAGAGAGTCACAACAGTTATGAGAATCATTCAGAATCTCAACCCCATAATGATGCCCCACCACCATCATCTGGCGGTGAATCATCTACTGATAATGGAGGTAGATGGTAGTGTTGAGACTCTTATTGATTATGTTATTATCAGCATTTTTCCTTTATGGCTATGTAGATAGCGACCTTGACGGGGTAGATGACAGTGTAGATAAATGTCCAAATACACCATTTAGTGATTTGGTCAATGAGAGTGGTTGCACTATAAAATCTCTTGTCAAAAAAGATAATAAAAATGAGAGTCATACACAAAAAGCTAAGAAAAAAAGAGTTAAAAAAGAGAGCAGACAGGTAAGAAAAAAGATATATTCAAAGCAAGACAACATACCTACAGAAGTAGTTTCTGAAATACCCCAAGAGAATAAGCCAACTTCACACTATGATATATCTTTGGGACTCAGTAAATTTGGAAGTGGCAGTATAGAAGAGAATATTGCCATTGATTACTATAAAGGTAATTTTTCTCTGTCTCTATTTTCTGCATTTGACAGTAAAAGAGATTATAGTGAGAGTAGATTTAATGATACAAAACTTTGGGGCTATTACAATTACAAATATGACAAACATCTTCATATCAAAGTAGGAGCAGGGGTAGTATTGCCTCATCTTGAAGGCTATGATAAGAAAAGAGTTGATGCCGGTTTGTCAATATTTAGCAGTTATCATAAAGATTATTTCAATCCATACTTGGGAGCTTCATACAGATTTGCAGGAGTTGATGGAAGGTATGAAGGGCTTAAAGATAACTATTCACTCTATGGCGGTGCCGGATTTTATCTATCTAACAAATTATATGGAAGTTTTACATACTCATATTCATCAAAAGAGTATGACTGGACAAAAGATATAAAGACAAGCAGTCTGTATTTTTATTATGATATTGACGGACACTGGTTCTCTACGGCATCATTTGTAAATAATGTAAAGGGATTGGATTATGAGCATGGATTTTCATTGTCTGTTGGTTATTATTTCTAAGGATAAGAGATGAAGATACTGTTACTTGAAGATGATGAGATGCTTGGAGAGACTCTTCAAGAGATGCTTGAAGATGAAGGATATGATGTAACATTGGCAACTACCTCAGATGAAGTTTTGGATTTAACATTTGAAAATAGTTATGATATGTATGTTTTTGATATTGGGGTGCCAGGAATGGACGGCACAGAGTTGCTCAAAGCTCTAAGAGAGGGTGAAGATAAAACTCCTGCCATTTTTGTAAGTGCAAGGGTTGATTTGGAGTGGATATCCAAAGGGTTTGAGAGTGGAGCATTTGATTATATTAAAAAGCCTTTTTATCCGGAAGAGTTATTAATCAGAATAAAAACCAGACTAGACTCTAATACTAACAATGAGAAGTTTTTAGCGTGTGGCTCCTGGAAATATTATCCAGAGTTTCACAAACTGCAAACCCCTCAAGATGAATCTATAGTGCTTACAGGTGTAGCAGAAAAACTGGTTCAAGCTCTCTTTGAAGCCAGAGGGCAGGTAGTGGATAGAGAGAGATTGATGGATATTTTACAAACACCGTCAGATGTGGCTTTGAGAGTAGCAATAAACAGTCTGAGGAAAAAGACAGGATTACCCATAAAGAGTATTAGAGGAGTCGGATATATCATTGAAGAGTGCTGAAAGAGAAGCGTTAATCAAGAGCTTTTCTCTGTTTTTTATATCCCTATCTACTCTATTTGCGATTATTCTCTATTATGATTATTCAAGAGTATTGGCTCAAAAAGAGGATGATATCTACAAGAAGATGAAAGTTTGCAGTTACAATCTTGACTGCAAAGAGTATAAAATGGATTTTGTAGATATTAATCACAGCTCAATTGAAGACAAATTAACTCAAAATAAAAATTATCTATATGCTGATTTTGCCATACCCGCATCAGATGATTTTAGACTTCGCATAATATTACCTACAACTCAATATCTGAAAATAAAACGAAATATTCTTATGTCATCTATTTATAAATATATACTATCATTAATAATATCATCTGTTTTATCTTTGCTATTTTCTCTATACTCTCTCTTGCCACTAAAAAGAGCTTTGCATACTACTGAAGAGTTTGCCAGAGATATATTGCACGATTTTAATACTCCACTTTCGGTTATTAGATTAAATAGTGCCTCTTTGCGTCGCAAGTTACCAGATTCTAAGGCTTTGGATAGGATTGAAAAGAGTATTGATAACATTGTAGCACTCCAACAAAATCTTAGAGAGTTTTTAGATAGAAGATATGCCAAAGAGGAGAGAATAGATTTAGAAACCATTATTAAAGAGAGAGCAGAGTTGGTAAAAGCCGGATATCCAAATACAACTTTTAATTTTAAAATACCTCAAACTGCTATTATGACAAGAAAGAGAGAATTTACAAGAATAATAGATAATATCATAGAAAATGCAGCCAAATATGCCAAAGATGATAATGCCATTGTAAATATAATCTTTGATAAAGAGAGTAAAATCCTTGCTATTGAGGATAATGGTATAGGCATAAAAGAGCCCAAAAAAGTATTTAAAAGATTTTACAGAGAATCCAAAAGAGAGGGAAGTGGATTGGGTATGAATATAGTCAAAAAACTATCTACCCAACTAAATATAGATATAGATATTAAAAGATCCAAAGAGGGTGGCACAAGAGTTGATTTGAATTTATCAAATATTATTTTAGACGGTATATCTGCCAGATAGTATCAGATAATAATGATATCTTTAGACTTTTTGATATTAAATGGCTCGAAGATAAATTTTAAAAGAGTGGGACTGAAGTCCCACTCCCGATGAAGAGTATTTGATTATCCAAGGGG
>WFNP01000059.1 GCA_015488535.1 Nitratifractor sp. | reverse complement strand
ATATAATACACAAAAAAGGGGTATTCTTATGGAAGATAAAATTTATAACCTTGTGATTATAGGAGCAGGTCCAGCAGGAATAGCTACGGCTATTGAGAGTTATATCCTTGGTGTCAGAGATATATTACTATTGGAAAAAGATGCCAATCACAACTCTACTATCAGAAAATATTATAAAGACAATAAAAGGGTGGATAAAGATTGGAAAGGTCAAAAGGTAGAGCTTGATGGTAATATATATTTTGTTGATGGAACCAAAGAGAGTACTCTTGATTTTTTTGACCAGGTTTTAGAGCATCATTCAGTAGAGTTACGAACACATACAGAGGTGCAAAAAATTGTAAAAAAAGATGATTATTTTGAAGTGCAGTTTGCAGGAGGCTCTGTCAAAGCTAAATTTGTAGCAGTTACAATAGGCAGAATGGGCAAGCCAAACAAACCTAGCTATAAAATACCAGCTTCTATCAGAAAAAGAGTCAATTTTACTCTTGATAATTGCAGTGAAGGCGAAAAGATACTGGTAGTAGGAGGAGGGGATTCAGCCATAGAGTATGCTGTGGATTTGGCAGATAAAAATGATGTAACAATTTGTTATAGAAGAGAGAGTTTTCATAGAGCAAATCCTACCAATCAGCAAGATATAGCTGATGCTATCGCTAATGGTGCAGTAAGACCTTATCTGAGTGAGGATATTACTGCTCTTGAAGATGAAGATAGTAAAGTCAAAGTGATATTTGAGCATAAAGAGCCGGAAATATTTGACAGAGTGATATATGCAATAGGAGGCACAACTCCAAGTGCATTTTTACAGAGTTCCGGTATCAAAGTAGAAGATGGCAAACCTGTGCATGATGAAAATTATATGAGTGATGTTCCAGGGCTATATGTAGCCGGAGATATTACTCAAGAGAGTGGAGGCTCTATTGCACTTGGATTAAATCATGGTTATCATATAGCCAATCATATAATGTCTCAGATGAAAGACTGCAAAGAGTGTAAACCTCTGCCTATGCAAGAGTGTGATGAAAATGAATGTAAATGATGGGATTGAGCTGTTGTAAAAGCTTTTTTATACGGGACTGAAGTCCCGTCCCCTGAAATAGAGCTTCTGGACAATCGATTTTTGGTTTGACAGACAGTGGAATGTTCAGATTTATAGCTTTTTCTCTACATATTCAGAGATTTTAATTATATATAGTAAAAAAGTGTGATTTTGATTGTAAATGAGTTTTTAAAATGCCGTCCCAAAAGGACGGCGGAGTTTGGGATTATAGAGCTGTTACATTCTCAGCTTGAGGACCCTTCATACCTTCTCCAATTTCGAAAGTCACTTTTTGACCTTCTTGAAGAGATACTCTACCACCATCAGGATTATTTACTTGTCTGAAGTGAACGAATACATCGTTTCCACCATTATCTTGTTGGATAAATCCGTAACCTTTTTCGTCGTTGAACCATTTAACTGTTCCTTGAAGCAATTCTGCCATTTTTGTACCTTTTTTGTATTGATATTATTTTACACTTTATAAGTGGAAGTCGATAATCGAGGAGTCTTTCGGGTATAGCGGAGTAACACATGTAACACTGCTAAGATGAACTCTAACCTCATCTTTCTTCGGAGAGCATTATAACTGTAAAATCTGTTAAAAGCAAGGGTAAAACAGAAAAAAGTCAAAAATAGAGTCTCTATTTGGTATAATCGTTTGTAATATCATTAAATAGAGGTTTGTAATGTCAGATAGATTAAGTCGAAGTGATGTCCACTGTCCGGGTGTATTTTTGATGATGGTATCAGTGCCGTTGATAGCTGTTATTGTTTTAGTGATTGGTTATTTTGGTTATATACCATATAAAGTAGGTATTCATACATTAATTACTATATCGGTGATTTTCTTTATTTTTCTGCTTTTTGTCAAACATAATGCAAGTTATTCAGTATGTGTCATATCAAATAATTTTGCTATTATGGAGAGTGATTTGCAGGATGCTCTCAAAAGAAATGCTCTTACTATAATGGGAAAGACCAAATCTACACTCACTGTCAGAGAGTTTATGGAGGATTATTTCAAGGACATCAGAGAAGATAATTATGCAAAAATTGCCTCTATGGTCTTTCCTATGTTGGGTATTTTGGGTACATTTTTGGCAATAGCCATATCTATGCCTGATTTTACTGTGCAAAGCAGTGAAAAACTAGATGAGCAGATATCAGTGCTACTCTCTGGTATAGGGACAGCATTTTATGCATCTATTTATGGTATTTTTCTATCGCTGTGGTGGACATTTTTTGAAAGAAGAGGCTTGGCAAAGATAGAAAGAGTAGTCATAGAGTTGGAGAATCTGTATGACTCAAGAATATGGAAAAAGAGTGAATTGATAAAACATGAGCATATGCAGAGTGAACTAAAAGATCATAAGATAGTCGAGACTTTGAGAGAGACATTTAATTTGGATTTTATAAAAGATTTGAATAATCATTATATAAGAAGTTATAAACAGTTGATAGATAAATCTTCAGAGAGTATGTCTCTTATTGCCAAAAATCTGAAAGAGGCTTCAAAAGATTTGTCAGCTACGCTGGATAGATTGGAGAGCAAAACAGATGCCATGAGAGCCGAAGAAGCTATGCGTCGGAATATAGATTTGTTTATCAGAGCCAGTAGGGAGCTTGATAGAAATCTTTTGAGATTTGATGAGAGTGTCAATTATACATTTGACAAGATTGATGATGAATTGGCAGAAGCCATAGACAAACTTGGCAGAATGACAGAGACTATCGGCAGAGTTCAGGCAAAACTCAACAGAGAGATAGAAGAGAGAAGAAGAGGGGACAGACAATAGTTATGTTTCGCAAAAACAATACTGAGCAGAGCAATAACTTCTGGATATCATACGCTGATTTGATGGCTGGATTATTGTTCGTATTTATCCTGTTAATAGGTGCAATAGTCTCAAAATCAATCATAATGAGAGAAGATTTACAAAACAAGAAAACAAGTCTCTCCCAAGCCAGAATAGAGATAGAAAAGACCCGCAGGGATTTGCGTGAGAAAAAAAGAATACTAAAAGAGAAAATAGCCAATCTCAACAGACTCAAAGCAAAATTGAAAGATAGAGAAAAGGCTCTTGCTAGTGGTAAAAGTAAAATAGGAAAACAGAGCGTAATTATAAGAAAACAGAAAAAGAAAATAGAAGAAGCTATACATAAAATAAGACTCAAAGAGGATGAGGTAAGAAAATTGCATCTGCTTTTGGCTGATTTGAAATTGAAGTTAAGAGCAGAGAAAAACAGTAACAAACAACTCTATCGCAAACTTGCAAATAGTGAAGCCAAACTCCAAAGTATCATGAAAGACAGTAACAAAACCATAACTTTAAAAGATAATGAGCTTGAGCTTAAAGAGAATGAACTAAAAAAATTAAATCAATTGCTTTTGGCAAAGAACGCAAAGATAGATGAGTTAAACAGAAAAATTATTGTATTGCAAAATCTGACTCAAGATACAAATACTACAATGCAAGATAAGCAAAAAAAGATACAAAAATATGTAAACAGAGTCATAGTCTTATCCGGTAAATTGACAAAGGTAGAAGATGAGTTGAAATTGAAAGATAAAAAACTTACAGAACTTTTGGAAGCATTGGATGAGCAGAAGACAAAGTATGATGATTTGATAGCCAAACTCCAAAAACAAAAAGCAAAAATAAAGACATTGACAGGTATCAGACTGAAAGTAATTGCCGCACTCAAAGAGACTTTGGGAAATAAAATCGATATCGATAAGAAAACAGGCTCTCTTAGACTCTCTTCAAATATTTTGTTTGACAAGGGCAGTGCCAAACTCAAAGATGAAGCCAAAAGTGAGCTTAGAGCTATATTTGAAGATTATATAGCTGCACTTATGAGCAACCGGGCAATCAGACCCCATCTAGAGAGAATAGTGATAGAAGGGCATACTGACAGTGACGGAGGTTATCTTTATAATTTGGAACTATCACAAAAAAGAGCTCTTGCTGTGATGAATTATCTTTTGACTCTGCCTGTATCCAAGAAGTATGATTTGAAAAAGTATCTTGTAGCAAGTGGAAGAGCATATCTTGACCCTGTAATGAAAAATGGTGTAGAGGATAAAGAGGCTTCAAGAAGAATAGAGATTAAATTCAAGCTCAAAAACAGAGATGCCATGGATGAGATAGAGAGGATACTTGATAATGGAAAAGACGGGATATTTTGAGCCAAAAAGATTGAAAAGAGCTGTAAAGAGGCTGGATTATGTATCGAGGTGGCTGGAGGAAGAGTTTAGAGAAAAGAGGTCTGTAGATACTGCAACAGAGCATCACAAAAAAACAAAAAGGGGATTTTTGTCAAAACTGCTTGATATGTTGAAATCGGAGCATCATATATGATTGAAAAAAACAGCAATCTTACAGATATGGCTCTTGATATACTCAAAAATGATAATTTGCTTATTACCGGAGGAGCTGGTACAGGCAAAAGCTATCTGACAAGAGATATTATATCCAGCTATAAAGAGGTGGGATTAGATGTGGTGGCACTTGGCTCTACCGGGATTAGTGCGGTAAATATAGGTGGTCTTACCATACACAGTTTTTTTGCATTTGGTATAAGCTCAAATCTTGAAGAGCTTAGAGAGCATGACAGACGAAACAAAAAACGATTGTCAGAATTAAAAAAAATCATCTCTGCTACAGATTTGATAATAATAGATGAAATTAGTATGGTATCTGCAAATCTTTTGGATATGGTTCGCTATCGTCTTACTAGTTTGGGCTTTTCAGGCAAAATAATGATGGTAGGAGACTTTTATCAATTACCACCTGTAATAAAAAGCTCAACACTCTCAAATAGTCTGTTTGGAGACAGAGTTTTTGCATTTGAGAGTGATGCATGGAGATTTTTTGAGCCTGTAGTGCTGGAGTTGAGAGAGTCAAAACGAACAAAAGATGACTATTTTGCCAATATACTCTCCAAAATTCGCAGAGGAGAGTTGGACAATGAGACAGTAGATTATCTTAGCGATATACAAAACAGAGCTATTCCTGCAAAGAGTCATCACTATACGAGATTATACAGTCGCAATATAGATGTAAACCGTATAAACAGAGAGAATATCGACAGATTGGATGGTGATTTAAAAAGCATATCTTCGATATTCAAAAGTGAAAAGAGTATATATCCCTCACGAATACAAAAATGGAAAGAGGCACTGCCTGTAAATGATATACTGGATTTAAAAGTCGGTACTCCTTTGTTGTTTACTGTAAATAAATGGGGTAGATATTACAATGGTGAGCGGGGAGTATTGCGTGAAATAGAAGATGATTTTCTACTGATAGAAAAAGATGACAAATATCTCAGAGTAGAAAGACATGATTTCGATATGGTAGAGATAAATACAGATGGTTTGGAAATAAATACCCAGGTAGTGGCTACACTGTCACAATTTGCTGTCAAACCCGCCTATGCTGTGACTATACACAAATCTCAGGGAATGGGTATAGAGAATCTGATTTGTAATATAGATGCTATTTTTGCTCCTAGTCAGTTTTATGTAGCTATATCCCGTGCCATTACTCCTGAAAATCTGTTTATAGAGTTTGGTGGAATTGATTTTAGAGCATATCTTGAAAGAGTCGTTAGAGTAGATAGGAGAGTAACAGAGTGGGAAAACAGTATAAAAAAGAGAGTAAGTGAATGAAAATAGATATATATATTATTGACAAAAAGGGCAAAAACTCTATATATGAGCCATTGATAGAGCATTATCTGAAAAGTTGTAAAGCATTTGCCAAAGTGCAACTGCATGAAATATATACCAAAGATATAGCCAAAGCTCATGACATATCTGCCAAAACAGCACAAGCATCATATACAGAGGCATTTACAAAATATATACCAAATGCTTACAATGTAGTTTTAGACCCATCATCCAAAGAGGTGGATAGTTATCAGTTTGCTGATATATTGAAAGACAAATCAAGAATAAATTTTTTTATAGGTGGTGCATACGGTTTTGAAAAGAGTTTTATAGATAAAAGTAATAAATCCATATCATTTGGTAAAATAACACTTTCACATAAACTGGTAAAAGTAGTTTTACTAGAGCAGATATTCAGAGGGTTGAGTATAATACACAATCATCCATATCATAAATAAAATTTGAAATAACAGAGTTTAAAGAGAGGGTAAAGAGATATGTTGACAGCTGAAGAGATAGCTATGTTTAAACAACAGCTTGAAGATAGAAAATCAAAGATTATAAACAATTTTCAAAAAGCCAATGAGAAGCTGAATATGATGAGAAATCAAGAGCCAAAAGATGAGGGTGATTTTGCTGTTTTGTCAATGCAGACAGATATTGACAGCAGAATTTTGGAAGCACAAAGAGAAGAATTGAATGAAATTGAAGTAGCTTTGGATAAAATCAAAAACGGAACTTACGGCATATGTGAAATGTGTGAAGAGCCTATAGGTATAGAGAGGCTGAAGGTCAAAAATTTTGCCCGTTTTTGTATAGCATGTAGAGAGATAAATGAAAAAGAGCAAAATAACTAAGGAGAAGATATGAATCTGGGTACATATATGGTATCGGCATTTGCGTTGATTGTAGCTATTGTAGGAGGGGTATATATGCTCTATCCCGATTCTCATACTATCACTATGATGGGTTATACACTTACTTTGCCCATAGCCGGTTGGATAGCACTTCCTTTGCTTTTGCTCTATTTTATGACTATCTTGCATATAGCATATCATGGAACAAGAAACTATTTTTATAATAGAAAGTGGGCAAAAGATACAGAAACACTCAAAGATGCACTTTTTTGGTCTTTGATGCATGAGCCAAAGGTTCATACATACTCAATAGAAAAGGTTAAAGAGGGAGCTGTTTTACTGAATGCCTCTATATTGAATGTGACAGGCAATATACAGGGATTGAGTGAGAAGTTTGCTGATACACTTGAAACGATAGACGATATAAAAAGTGGCAAATATGTAAATTTGAGTGAAAAGAAGCTTGATAAAAAGCTCTCAAATGATAATCCGTGGGTTGTAAAAAATCAGATAAACAGATTGCACTCTACACAAAACTATGTAGAAGAGGTACTCTTTGCAAAAGAAAATTATAATGAGCAGGTTTTAAAAGAGGCTATGGATATAGCAGTATCAAGACTGGAGCTGTATAAGATAAAGAAATACTCTGCACTACTGAGAGATGAGCATTTTTCTGTTTTGATTAAGAGATTGTGCGATAAAGAGGATAATACTACATCTATGGAGATGGTAGAGTATTTTATATCTCTGTTTGAGATGGATTGCAGTAGATATATGTTTTTGGCAAAATCAATATTGAAGAGATTCTCTCCTGATGAAAATCTTGCTATGTTTAAAAAGTTAATTCAAAAAGATGAGTCGGCATCAAATGCCTATTTGTATCTATTGTTTGAGTATGAGATGCTTGATAGAGTGCAGACATTTTTAGAAGAGCATGACGAGTATGAATTTAAGCCATTTAGAGCCTATTTGATACTCAAGAGAAACAAGTATAACTTCAAAATAGATGATTTGATAGATACAGCTGTAGTTTGCAAATGATATTAGATTTTTCCAAACCTGTATATGCCTTAGCTCCACTTGCCGGATTTACTGATTTGCCATTTCGCTCTGTAGTCAAGAAGTTTGGAGTGGATTTGACAGTGAGTGAGATGATTAGCTCAAATGCTTTGGCATATGGTAGCAAAAAGACTGAAGGTATGCTCAAAAAAAGTCCGTTGGAGATACCATACTCTATACAGATAGCAGGTTCAGAGCCTGAAATACTAAAAAGAGCTTTGGATGTGATTAATGCCCAGGAAGGCGTGGATATTGTGGATTTAAACTGTGGGTGTCCTGTGCCAAAAGTGGTAAACAATCTACAGGGAAGCGCACTGCTGACAGATTTAAACAAGATGGGCAAAGCGATAGAGACAATAAAAAAATACTCAAACAAACCTTTGACATCTGTCAAAATAAGATTGGGCTTTAGTGAAAAAAACCATATAGAGATAGCCAAAGTATGTGAAGATAGTGGTGCAGATTTTATAGCAGTGCATGGCAGAACCAGAAGTGGCAGATTTAAAGCTCCTGTTGATTATGATGCTATAGCTGAAGTGAAAGAGGCAGTAAATATCCCTGTAATAGCCAACGGTGATATAGACTCCCCCAAAAAAGCCAAATGGGTGCTAGAGCATACGAAGTGTGACGGTATTATGATTGGCAGAGGAGCAGTCGGCAAACCGTGGATATTCAAGATGATAAAAGATGGTATAGACAATCCTGACAGTGATATGATAAAAAGTGCTGTTTTGGAGCATTTTGACAGAATGATAGAGCATTACGGCGCTTATGGTGTAATTCTATTTAGAAAACATCTTCATACCTACTCCAAAGCCGGATTCAGAGGAGCCGGAGCATTCAGAAATGAGATAAACACTATCTCAGAACCTATACAGATGAGAGAGGCTATAGATAGATTTTTTTCTCAATCTCTACTTGTGGAGAGTGATTAAATTTCAATACATATCACCTGCATTACTGCTATAGTCTCTTCTTTTGAGTCTATCTACTCTCTGTTTAGCCTTTTTTAGTTGGGATATAGAAATTTTTTTCTCTTTGATTAACTCTTTGATAACTTTTACCAGTTTATCAGCACTGTATATTTTGCTTGGGTCGAGTTGATTGCCAAAAAGCAGGATATCATCTCCGGCATTGAGAGCTAAGCTGATTGTATCTTTGAGACTGTAGTGTTTGCTGATAGCTCCCATTTGCAAATCATCGGTAATCACTACACCGTTGAAGTGAAGTTTGTTTCTAAGTAACCCTGTAACAATATTATGAGATAAAGAGGCAGGATATCGGCTGTCTAGTTTTTTGTTGAAGATATGAGCTACCATTACACTGTCTGCCAAATGTTTGTTGATGAGTGTTTTGTAAGGCTGTAACTCTATGCTCTTCCACTGATTTGTGACATCTACAAAGCCTTTGTGTGTATCTCCTGTAGATGAGCCGTGACCGGGAAAATGCTTGAGTGATGTGATGATACCGTATCTGTGCATCTGTCTGATGAAAATTTCAGCATAACTGCTTACTATTTCAGGTTTGTCTGAAAAACTTCTGCCAAGTTTTACAATTACTCTGTTTTTGGGATTGAGAGCCAAATCTACTACAGGGGCGAGGTCATAGTTTATACCTGTATTTTTCAACTCTCTTGCCATCTTTGCATATATCTGTTTAGCTCTTTTTTTACCTGTTTTTGAGATATCAGAAGCTTTTGGGAATCTGCCGTAAAATCCGTATCTGCTCTTGAGCCTCTGCACAATACCACCCTCCTGATCTACTGCTATCAGCAGTCTGCCATCAGGTGAGCATGATTTCAGCTCCTTTGTCAATTTGCGAAGCTGTGAAGATGATGATATGTTTTTGGCTTTTCCTCTATGCACAGGGTCTTTGTCAAACAGTATCACACCTGCCAAATCATATTTTTTTATCTCTTTGCATATTTTACTCTCAGGTTTGGCACTGGTGCCAAAAAAGCCTATCATCAATGTAGAACCTGCCAATTTATCTAGATTGTATGTCTGAGCATTCAGTATGACACTTGTCAGACTCATTGCCACAAGTAGTTTTCTCATAAGTAATCCCTCGTATAATAAATTATCAAACCCTTACATCCAAAAGGAGTAAAGGTTTGAATATTTTTTTAGTTTCTTCGGTAAAGTTTTATCTGTTCACCAAGAACTAAAACAATTTACAGTTAAAAAGTTGAATGACAGTCGTTTCTCCTTATGAAAGCATTGAGCTAACATCTAAGAAAGCATACTGCGTTTGACTTTGAATAACTTACCTATAGGATGCCAGAGTGGTTTTTATACCAACTCTCAATAGGAACGAGGCTGTAAGTAAAATCAAACAAACAACAAGGATATGCAATGATGCACTACTTTGTAGGTATAGATATAGCCAAGAGTTTTCATGTTGCCTGTGTGGTTGATAGTAATGACAAAGTTATAAAGAAGTCCTTAAAATTCAATAACGATGAAAAAGGGTTTAGTGAACTTCTTGTGCTGTTAAACTCTATCGATGATACAAGTCGTTTTACTATCGGTATGGAAGCAACCAATCTTTTCTTTGAAAATCTCTATCTTTATTTGAAAGAAAAAGGATTTAAGGTAGTATTACTCAATCCTTATCAGACAAATAGGTTTAGAGAGATGGATAGTATGAAAAAGGTTAAAAACGACAATATTGATGCTTTGATGATAGCAGCACTTATTAAATCTGGAAGATATTCCAATGCTTATGTAAGTGAAGATATGTATCAAAGCGTCAAAGCACTCTACAGACACAAACAATCCCTTCTTGAAGAGATGAAAAAGCATAAACGCCAAATCAGCACTCTTTTAAGCGTTGTCTTTCCTGAGATGGAACAGGTTATCAAAGACCCTTTCAATGTAACAGGACTAGCTCTTCTTCAAAAGTATCCAACAGCAAAGCATTACGAATATGCTAGTGTGGATAGAATTTTAAAAACCTTTCGTGGTATCAAAGGCAACAACTTTAATGAAGAAAAAGCTAAAAAACTTTTAGAGTTAGCCAAACACTCCATATATCAAGGCAATGGTAAAGATGAAAGAGCCTATGTTATACAATCTCATATCAGAGTAATCAAGCTTTTACTAAAGGAGCTTGAAGAGCTTGAAAATGAGATGCTAAAGATTTTCAAACAAGCACCAGAGCTTGACAAAGAGGATGAGCAAGAGGTTATCGATATTATCGACAATCTCAGAAGTATCCCCGGAGTCAGTGACAAAACAATCTTTGCTCTTATGAGTGAGTGTGGTGACCTCTCAAGGTTTAAAAATGCTTCTCATTTTATAGGGTATCTTGGTCTTTATCCAACATTAGAGCAATCTGGCAACAAGCTTGTTTATGGTCATATTGCCAAAAGGGGTGCCAAATTAGCAAAAAAAGCTCTCTATCAAGCTGCTATTGCCGCTATTAGACATAATAACGAACTTAACAAGCTCTACAGAGACAAAATATCTCAAGGCAGAGCAAAAAAAGAGGCTGTCATTATTGTTGCAAGAAAGCTTGCCCAGATTGTTTTGGCAATCTATAAAAACAATGTCGCTTATAATCCTCAAAGGGTATTTCAGGCACAAAGAAAAAATGCTTCATAAGTAACATAGTCTTGTTGTTTCATTCAACTGTTTAACAATAAGTTGTTATAGAACTTGGTAAACATCATAGAGAGTCAAAGTCTCTCTACCTTACCGTTGTCAAACAGACTTTCATCTGTTTGATCATTGAAACACTTGGGTTTAATCCAATCTCAAACCTATAAAAAAGTGTTTCAAAAATCAAACAGTCCCAAGAGAAAAAATCTCTTGAAAGTGTTCTTTAAAATTTTAATGTTACAAGAGTATTGTCATTTCCTATTTTTTCGCTCCGTTTAAGTTATTCTTTATAGGATTGCTTGTATTAGATTATATCCAATAATTAGAAACTGTTTTATATAAAGAGTGTAATTTTTGGTTAAAATATAGATTATCTTAATAGAAGAGGACAATAGATTGAAATTTGAAGATTATCCATTTGAAAAACTTAATAAACTGTTGGCTGATATAGAGCCAAATAGTTCATATCCTGCTATATCTTTGACTATTGGTGAGCCACAGTTTGATACTCCCAAATTTATCAAAGATGAGTTGATTAATAGTGCGGATTTACTAAATAAATATCCTAAAACTGCGGGAGAAGAGTATCTAAAAGAGTCAATGCTCTATTATGTAAATAACAGATTTGGTATTGAGTTGGATAAATCTGAGCTTATTCCTGTATTTGGCACAAGAGAGTTGCTTTTTAATTTTCCACAATTTTTACTGCACGATATAAAAGAGCCTGTAATGGCCTTTCCAAATCCATTTTATCAAATCTATGAAGGTGCGGCTATTGCAAGTAGAGCTAAGATTATACATCTCAATCTTGAAGCCAAAAACAACTTTTTACCTGTAATTGATGAAGAGAGATTAAAGGAGTGTGATTTAGTTATACTAAATACTCCAAATAATCCTACTGCATCAGTAATGGATATAGATGAGATGCTCAAGTGGGTAGAATTGGCTTTGAAATATGATTTTATACTTTTAAATGATGAGTGTTATATAGAGTTATATAATGATAAGCCAATTCCATCAATACTACAAGCCAGTATAAAAGCAGGAAACAAGAGTTTTAAAAATATTTTAACTGCCAATTCTTTATCCAAACGCTCATCAGCCCCCGGTCTTAGAAGTGGATTTATAGCAGGAGATAGAGAGATTTTAAAAGATTATCTAAGGTATCGCACCTATATCGGGTGTGCTTCACCTTTGCCCTTACAAAAAGCTTCAGCTGTGGCGTGGAGAGAGCAAAGTCATGTAGAAGATTTTAGAAAAGCATACCGCAAAAATTTTGAGATAGCCAAAGAGATTTTAGAAGTTGAAATTCCAAAAGCTACATTTTATATTTGGCTTGAGGTTGGTGATGAGCTGAAATTTACAAAAGAGTTGTATCAAAAATATAATATAAAAGTTTTGCCCGGCTCATTTTTGGGTAGAGATGGAGTAGGCAAAGGATATGTTAGACTTGCGCTGGTATATGATGAAGATACCACCAAAGAGGCATTAGAAAAAGTGGCTTTAATGCTCTAGGCATTGGGCATTGGGCATTTTATTATATATAAACTATAATTATAGCGTATTTGAAATATAAAAAAGGAAATTGATATGATGAATCAAGAAGAGATAGAAGCGTTAAAAAATAATCCGGAGTTTCAAGAGAATTTAAAATTACTTGAAAAAGAGATGAAAGAGCAGGAGTCTATTGCAAGAGGTTATCAACTGCTTGATGCAAAATTGGTTACAGAAGCACCCGAAGATGAGGTTAATGAAATCTTTACATTTATTGTAAATAAAGCATTTGATAATTTGGCACAAAAACTCAGTGAAAAAGCAAAATTGGATTTGAGTAATCCGGAAGAGTGGGCGACAGCAAGAGCAATTTATGAGCATGGAATACAGCGATATAGTGAGAATGATTTAAAAGGAGCCAAAGAGATATTTTTGGCACTTCATCACTTAATTGAGCATAAAGAGATAAGTGATGCTATGATGGTGCATGCAGCCGCTCTTATGGCAGGACACGATTTTGATAGTTTTATTGAAAATATTGCCCAAATTAGTGATATACATGTAGATAATGATGATGCGAGTGCATTTTTTATTACAGATTTTGCTCAACCAACCGATATTTTGCTTCAAATGTTTGCAAAAGAGGTAAAAGAGGGTCAAGAGTTATTAGCAAAACTGTAAAGGTGTGATATGAAAAGAGTGCATTTTATTGGAATTGGAGGTATCGGATTATCTGCTTTAGCAAAATTTTTATCTTCACAAGGGTACTCAATATCTGGTAGTGATATGAGACAGAGTGAAATTACAGATGATTTGGCACTTAACTATGGAGCAAAAATTACAATACCTCACCATATAGATGCAGTAGAGGGAGCTGATATTGTAATATACTCTGCTGCTGTTAGAGCCAATAATGTGGAGTATAAAAGAGCCAAAGAGTTGGGTATTGAGCTATATAGTCGCAAAGAGGCACTAAAATTTATCCTATCAGATAAAAAAGTTTTTGCAGTAGCCGGAGCTCACGGTAAAAGCACCACTTCAGCAATGCTCTCTTCGCTAATTCCATCCGCCAATGCACTTATTGGAGCAATCAGCAAAGAGTTTGGCTCAAATGTTAGAGTAGGTAATAATAACAGTGTGGTATTTGAAGCAGATGAGAGTGATGAGAGCTTTTTAAACTCCAATCCATATTTGGCAATTGTAACCAATGTAGAGCCTGAACATTTGGAGTATTATGAGTATGATTTGGATAGATTTTATAACGCATACAAAAAGTTTATAGAGTTGGCTGATATTAGAGTATTAAATGGTGATGATGAATTTTTGGATAGTTTGGAGTTTGAAGATACAATCAAATTTTATCCATCAAAAGAGTTAAGTGATATAGCATATATACTAAAAGACGGTGAGCCTTATACAAGATTTGGCATAGATACTCTTGGTGAGTTTGAAGTGCTTGGATTTGGGGAGCATATTGCTATAGATGCAGCACTTGCAATAAAAGGAGCTATTGAAACAGGCGAAGATGTAGAGAGTGTTAGAGCCAGAATGTTAAATTATCGTGGAATAAAAAAGCGATTTGATATAGTGCATAATGAAGATGATTTTATTGTTATAGATGATTATGGACATCATCCAACAGAGATATCAGCTACATTAGAAGCTATTAGAGTATTTGCAGATGCCAGAGGTATAGATAAAATATATGCTATTTGGCAACCTCATAAATATACCAGAACAATGGATAATCTAAAAGGTTTTGTAGAGTGTTTTGACGGAGTAGATGAGCTTATAATACTGCCTATCTGGTCATCCGGTGAGATAGAAATCCCGATAGATTTAAAAGGAGCTTTTAGCAAATATTCACCAATTATGGCTGATAGAGTAGGTAGAGAAAATGAAGCAGTAGTTATTAAAAAAGATAGCAATATAATTAAAGAGTATGATAAGGGTCTTGTAGTAGCCTTTGGAGCAGGGGATATTACATATCAAATAAGGGGTGAGAAATAGAATAAAGGATTTGTATGCAAGAAGCAAGGGTATTAAATAATTACAGTTATGAAGATTATTTAGATATATCAAACTCTACCAAAGAGAGAGTAGAGTTAATATTTGGACAAATCTATATGATGGCAGGAGCCAGTGCTTTGCATCAAGATATAGTAGGAAATATATTTTTTTATCTAAAATCCCTAAGTAAAGATAAACAAAAATGTCTGCCAAGAGTAGCTCCATATGATTTGAAATTAGAAGTTGATGGCACTATAAATGTAGTCCAACCAGATATTATGCTATTTTGTGATGATAAAAAGCCTTGTGCTGTATTTGAGGTATTGTCTCCATCTACTGCACTCAAAGATAAAACAGTAAAAAAAGATTTATATGAAAGAAGTAAAATAAGAGAGTATTTTTTAGTAAATGCCGAGTATAGAGTGATTGATAAATTTGTTTTAAAAGATAAAAAGTATGAGTATGTTGGAGCTTTTGGAGAGGATGATAAATTGCCTGTTGAGTGTATAGATGGATTTATAGAGTTAAAAGAGGTGTTTGAGATTTAGGCATTGGGCATTGGGCATTGCCCAATGCCTAATTACAAATAAAGAGTTAGCTACCTATCAGGAGATATGTAAATAGCTAATATACTAATTTCTTTTTATCCAATAACCAATACACTAATATACTAAATTTATGCTAATATATCTCCAATTTTTCTAATTAAAAAGGCGTTTATATGTTTGGTATGGGATTTACCGAGATAGTGATGATTTTGATAGTGGCAATTTTGTTTTTGGGACCTGATAAGTTACCGGAAGCTATGGTGCAGATAGCCAAATTTATAGGCTCAGTCAAAAGAACAATAGATGAAGCAAAGAGTAGTTTTGAAGAAGAGGTGCATCTAAAAGAGCTTAAAGAAGAGGCGATGGGGTATCGTAGGGAGTTAGATACAGTCAAAGAAGATATAAGTGGATTTAAAAATGCTATGCAAGAGCCTGTAACTCAACTAAACAGTGAATTTTCACATATAAAAGATGAGTTTGAACAGCAGAGTAAATATGATAAAGACCCATGGGGTGATGATGATTGGGATGATGAACCCAAAAAAGAAAAGATAGAAGATAAAACTACTCAAAACAGTAGTGAAGTTATGGGATTTAAAAATCTGGATAAAAAGGCAGAAAAAGATGTTTGAGAGTATCAAGCCTCATCTTGTAGAGCTTAGGCAAAGACTTGCCAAATCTGTATTGGCTATTTTTATTGGTTTTATTGTGGCGTTTACATTTCATAATGCCATATTGGGATGGATGACAAGACCTCTTAATGATGCTTTGGTGCAAGTTGGCAAGATTGTAGAGCAGAGAAATTATGAGAGTTGGAAAATTAAAGAGGAGAGTAATGCCACAAAAACAACAAATATAAAAAGCACTTCAGCCGACATTGCACTTAGAGAGTCTTTAAAGGCTCAAAACTTATCACAAACGCTTAAAAAGGCTTCTGCAGTATTAAATGATACTAATGCTACTGCTACCCAAAAAGCTTTGGCATCTTTGCTAATGAGTGCGGCAAAATCTGCTGATGCTATTGCAAAAGATAGCAAAAATTTGGCTTATGCACTATCCAAAGAGTTAAATATTACAATAGGACAAGAGTCTGAAAGACTCAGAGCAAAGAGCTTTGAGGGTATGATTACTACCCATCAAGTGGGGGGAGCATTCTTCGTTGCACTTAAAGTGTCATTTTTTGCAGGATTATTAATGGCACTGCCTGTTATATTGTGGCAAATTTGGCAATTTATAGCCCCTGGACTTTATGATAATGAGAAAAAGATGGTATTACCGTTTGTTGTAGGCGGTAGTGTGATGTTTTTGGTTGGTGTATTGTTTGCTTATTATGTAGTTACTCCGTTTGGTTTTCAATTTCTCATAACATTTGGCTCATTTCTTTATACGCCACTTATAAATATAGAAGATTATGTAGGATTTTTTACCAAAATTATGTTTGGTTTTGGATTGGCTTTTGAGTTGCCTGTATTTGCATACTTTTTGGCTCTATTAGGGTTGGTTACAGATAAAACTTTGATAAACTTTTTTAAATATGCAATAGTGATTATATTCTTGGTAGCTGCACTTCTAACACCTCCAGATGTGCTGACACAGCTGTTGATGGCTACACCTTTGATTATTCTTTATGGCATCTCTATTTTAATAGTAAGATATGTCAATCCTGATAAGAGTGATGAAGAAGATGATGAAGATGATGAAGATGATGAAGAGGAAGATTTTGATAAAGAGTTTGAAAAAGCCGAAGAGGAATTTGGAAAGTTGGAAAGATGAGTATAGATTTGGATTTATTAACAAGCTCTTATGATTATGAGTTACCAAAATCCCAAATAGCCACCTCTCCGGCCAAACCGGCTGATTCTGCTCGACTTTTGGTATATGACAGAGTCAGTGATACCATAACAGATACTGTTTTTAGTCAAATTGCTGATATTTTGCCAAAAGAGACTCTGCTGTTTTTTAATGATACCAAGGTTATAAAAGCCAGGATATTTGGGTATAAAAGCAGTGGTGGTAAAGTAGAGTTACTGTTCAATAAACAGTTAGCAGATAACAGCTCTCTTGTAATGATAAGAGGCAGAGTAAAAGAGGGTAGCAGACTACTGTTTGATGAAGGATTGGAAGCTGAGGTTATAGCTCTAAATAGCGATGGCTCAAGAGTTGTAAAATTTTATCAAAGTGGCAAAGAGTTGAATTTTGAAGAGTTGGTAGATATATTGGATAAAATAGGTCATATTCCTCTGCCTCCATATATAAATAGAGATGATAAAGTAGAAGATGAAACAGATTATCAGACACTCTTTGCAGGTAAAGCCGGAGCAGTAGCAGCACCTACTGCATCTTTGCATTTTACACATTCGCTTCTTGAGAGATTAAAGAGTGAGCATAAAAATTATACTTTGACTCTACATGTGGGAGCAGGGACTTTTAAACCTGTGGAGAGTGAAAATATACTGAAACATCCTATGCATTCAGAGTATTTTCATATCCCACAAGATGCTGCTAAAGCAATAGATGAGGGTGGTGATATATTGGCTGTTGGCACAACAGTAACCAGAACTATTGAGTATTATGCAAGAGTCGGTAAATTGGAAGGGGAGTGCGACCTGTTTTTACACCCCAAAAATCCACCCATTAAAGTAAAAAGACTACTTACCAATTTCCATCTGCCAAAAAGCACTCTGATAATGTTGGTCAGTGCTTTTATTGGTAGGCAAAAGACACTGCAACTATATAAGTATGCCATAGATAAAGGGTATAGATTTTACAGTTATGGTGATGCAATGTTAATTTTATAAAAAGGATGAAATATGTTATCAATGCTTTTGGACCCTAGATATTTAACTCTTCATATTGCTATTATATTTATTGCTGTTACTTTGATAGCTACACTGATATATGAGATGAAAAAACCGTTAAAAGATCCAAATGACGACCCGGATACAAAGAGAATGAATGATATGCTAAAAGATTGATTTGGCTTGATAGTGGAAAAAAATATCTTTAATATCTTTTTTATTGTTATATTGCTGATAATATCGGCTTGTTCACCAAAATATGACTATACACTGCATAAACCAAAAGTTTTGTTTGATAAACCCAGTCGTAAAGCTATGCACAAAATGTTAGGCAGGACTCTGGGTAAAGATTACCGATGGGCAGAAGAGGGACCGGATAAGTTTGACTGCTCAGGATTGGTATATTACTGCTATGCTTCTATGAACAAACAGGTGCCTCGTACTGCAAGAGAACAGGCAAAAATCGGCAAGACAATATCCCCTGATGAGTTAAAATATGGTGATTTGGTATTTTTCGATACAAGTGCCAAAAAGAGAGGAGCCATTACTCATGTGGGTATATATGTAGGAGATGGCAAATTTCAGCATGCCTCAAATGAGAAAAATGGAGTAAAGATATCATCACTCAACAGCCCATACTATCGTAAGCGTTTGAGGATTTGTAAAAGATATATATTGGATAATGAAGATAAGATGGATAAATATAAGCATAAACCTGTATCTCCACATGAGTTGTTTGCGAGTTTGAAGAGTAAATATCCATCTTTGGTAGTAAATCCAAAAGAGTGTAAGAGTTGTTATGCTACTCCTGAAAAAGTAACATCAAAGAGTGGAGATTATTATATACAGTTAGGGTCATTTAACGGATATCCAGACAGTGCATATCTGTCACATCTAAAAGCGGCAGGATTTGATTATAAAGTGATTGAAGAAGATGGTATGAAGAAACTTTTGGCTGGACCATTTGAGAGCGAGAGTGAAGCCACATCTGTATTGCCTATGGTTCAAAATGAGTTTAGTCCTGAAGCATTTGTGAGGAGAAAAGATTAAATTTAATTTATATAACTGATGTTATGCATATTACTTGAAATAACCATATTTAAATGTAGAATAAATTGTTCAACATAATTTTATCTGCGTAAGGTTGGTTATATAATACAGAGCTTGGAATGAGAGGAAATTATAAATGAATAAAGATTTACAAACAGATTTGCCTTTGGTAGATAATTTTGAAGAGATTGCGATACACAGATATCCTCTGATAGATACAAGAGCCCCGATAGAGTATGAAAAAGGCTCATTTCCAAATAGTGTAAATCTGCCTTTGATGAGTAATGAAGAGAGAGAAAAAGTAGGCACTACCTACAAGAAAAAAGGGCAGCAAGAGGCTGTAAAACTTGGTTACAATCTTGTCAGTGGTGAAATTAAAGAGAGTAGAGTAAAAGCATGGGTGGATTTTATAAAAGCAAATTCAGATACTCATATATTTTGTTGGCGTGGAGGTATGCGTTCTGAAATTGTTCAGCAATGGATTTATGAATCTTCAGGCATAAAAGTACCTAAACTCAAAGGTGGATACAAAGCTTTTAGAAACTATCTGATGAGACGCTCTATAGAGTTGGGCAAAGCCAAAGATATATATATACTTGGTGGCAGGACAGGCAGTGGCAAGACAATTATATTACAAGATATCCCAAGCTCGATAGATTTGGAGGGTATTGCCAAACACAGGGGGAGTGCATTTGGGAGATATGCTAAGCCTCAACCAACTCAAATATCTTTTGAAAATGCTCTTGCCTATGCACAGATAGAGCATAATTCAAAAGATTATAAAGCTCTTGTTATAGAAGATGAGAGTCGAAATATAGGTCAGAGATACATACCTCATGAATTGTTTGAGATATTTCAAAAGGGCAGGGTGGTAATAGTAGAGGTTCCACTTGAAAGAAGAGTGGATATTACCTATGATGATTATGTCTTGTATGCTCAAAAAGAGTATGATGAAGCATATAAAAGTGGGCTTTGTGAATATGATTGGTATGAAACTATGCTTCATAATTTTCGCAGAATCAAAAAGCGTCTCGGAAATGAAAGATATGATAAATTTATACAGATATTTGAGAGTGCATGGAGATATCAGCAAAATAGTAAAGACCCATCCAGACACAAAGAGTGGATAGAGGCTCTGTTGAGAGACTATTATGACCCTATGTATGATTATCAGATAGAAAAAAAAAGAGAGAGGATAGTATTTAGAGGAAGCAGTGATGAAGTCAAGGCTTATTTGAATGCTTTTGGATAGAGATATTTTTATTTGAAGTCAGTCTGTTTTGGAGGCAGGATTTTAATCCTGCATTTTACGGTGTTTAAAATAGACTATTCGTCCATAAAATATTTCAAATGTTTCAGTGTGGCTGTAGGTCTGGCATACTTGAACTGTTTTGGATTTATGAAAAAATCTACAGATGATTGAGCATCTGCAATATCATTCCAATTATCTATAGGTAGTGATAATGCCAATACAGCACCTTTTGGAATTTTCAGTATTTCACCGCCTGTAAGTCTGCCTGCCAAATCACTAATACCCGGATTGTGTCCTATTAGCATAATAGTTTGTATATCATTTTGTTGATGTTGCAAAAGATTTTTCATAGTATCAGCACTACTTAGATATAGCTCTTCCATAAAAGAGATTTTTGTATCACTTTGCATTTTCTCTCTCAAGATTTCTGCTGTCCGTTGGGCTCTTATAGCAGGACTTGAGAGTATTGCATCAGGATTGATGCTTGAGAGCATCAGATAAGAGCCTACAGCATACAGACCTTTTTCACTCTTTTTGCTCAACTCTCTGTCAAAATCACCTATATGACCATCATTCCATAGAGCTTTGGCATGTCTGACTAAATATAACTTTTTAATGAATACTCCTTGTGCGATACTATATTTTTTAGATAATAACTGATGTTACGCATATACCTTGACATAATCTTGTTTAAGTGCAATTTCATGCTAAAATGTGAGCTTAAAATCTCGCCTCATATGCTATATTGTTCAATATAATTTTTTGTGTGTAACATCAATTATAAAGTAAAGATGAAATAGCTACTCAAATATTTCATCCAAAATCATATTAATAAACTCATTTGCCTTAAAAATTGCTAAATCATCTGGTGTTTCACCTGTACCGATATAATATATAGGCATCTTCAACTCATCTGCTATTGTCAATATTGCACCGCCTTTGGCTGTGCCGTCTAATTTAGTAATGATAATACCATCTATACCTATCATTTCATTGAAAGCTTTGGCTTGATTTATTGTCGAACTACCTTGAGTTCCATCCAATACAAGCATTTTTCTGTGAGGAGCACCTGAGAGTGCTTTATTGGCTACTCTTACCATCTTTTTCAGCTCTTCAGACAGATTGGTTTGTGTATGAAGTCTGCCGGCTGTATCTATGATAACTCTGTCAAAACCCTTTGTTTTGGCTTTTAAAATGGTATCGTATATTACAGCAGAGGGGTCATGTCCTTGTCTTGTGGATACTATAGGGATATCCAACTTGTCTGCCCATCTTGTCAATTGCTCAATGGCAGCAGCTCTAAATGTATCTCCTGCTCCAAGTATCACACTGTGACCCTCTTTTTTGTATAAATTTGCAAGTTTGGCTATGGTAGTGGTCTTACCCGCTCCATTTACTCCGATAATCATCTCTACAAAAGTATCATAATCATTTGGATTTATCCAATTTGCCTGATATTGAAATACTGTAATCAAAGAGTTGAATGCCTGAACCCTGTCTATTGTGTTGGGAAGTCCATCAAGCAGTCTCTCTATCAATTCATAATTTACATCAGCTTCTAGTAATATCTCTTCAAATGTATCTTTGTCAATCTTTTTGTGTTTTTTGGGAACTACCTCTTTGATTGCCTTATTTGTCTTGCCAAAAGCTTTTTTTAAAAATCCAAACATCTATTTAGCATCTCCTTGTTTTAATTCGTTTATTATGGTTTTGAGCATCTCATATGGAACTGCCCCTTCTATATCTGTAACCAATTTTCCTTTATTGTATATTACAGTCAAAGGAATTGGATAATTTTGTGAAAAAGACAACTCTTTTATAACAGTATTTATCAGTTTGTCATTATCTGAAGAGTTTGATATGAAAAATGTAGCATCATATCTCTTCATAAAATTTCTCAGTTTATTATTGTCTATATGCTCATGAGCAATCAATCCTATGATGAATATATTATCTTTTTCAGACCTTTGTAACATACTCAAATATGGCAATACTCCTCTACACGGGGCACACCATGGAGTAAAAATATAAAATATTATTACAGGTTGAATTACCCGTTTTACAGATACAATGCCCTCTTCAAATTTTACTGTTGTCTGTCTGTTATCGATATCTTTGATAACAAAACTGTTTTTAGGCTTTATATCGGTGGCTTTTACTGCTATTGTGGTATTGTTTGTCATACTCTTGCTGTTATTATCTTTTTTGTTGCATCCGACAATAAAAGTAATATAAAAAATGGATACAACAACTGTAAACAGATTAATTCTCAATTCTACTCCTACCCAACACTAACCGTCAGCATCATATGTTATCATAGATATCTATTATAATACCGATGAAATGTAATTATAGCAGAGTAAATATTGAAAAGGTAGTAAATGGATAAGAGCAGTTTCAGAAGAGAAGCTATCTGTAATTTGAAGAGTATAGATAAATCAAGAGCATTACTGTTTGACAAAAAGATAAACAGTCTGTTAAAACAGATTATAGATATAAAAAAGCCAAAGAGTGTAATGCTATATACTCCTATGAAGTTGGAAGCTGATATCAGACCTTTGATTAAGTATCTTCGTCAAAAAGGTATCAGAGTATATGTTCCGTTTATGGAGGGTAAAAGTTTCAGGCTGGTAAAATACAGATTGCCGTTACAGAGAAAAAAATTCGGCATATATGAACCTAAAATATCAAGACAGTATAGAGATAAATATATAGATATAGCTATTGTACCGATTGTCGGAACTGATAAGAGTTTCAAAAGAGTAGGATTTGGCAAAGGTATGTATGATAGATTTTTTGAAAAAAATGGAATATTTATTAGAGATATTATATTTGTTCAGAGACTTTTTTGCTTTAGCAAAGATATTATAACGCAAAAGCATGATATATCTGCACATACTATTATAACCGGAAAAGATATAATAAGGAAAAGACTCAGACAGAGCGTATCATACAGGTACAGCAGAGTATTAAACAGTATATCCCAATAGATAATCCTATACTGTCGGCACAAAGGAATAGTGAATGGTAAGCAGTATTGTGGTAACAGGTGTGATGGTGATGATTATTGCTCCTGTAGTTGGATATATTACGGCAAAAGTGATACTCTCAAGAAAGAGTGATATGGTACTACTTCAAGCCAAAGCCAAAGCCAGGGCATTGGAGCAGGAGGCTTCAGACAAACTAAAAGAAGCTGAGCTTGAAATAAGAAGAAAAGAGATAGAGAGCGAAAAAACATTATCTGAAAAGTTAGATGAGGTAGAAAAGAGAAACAGAAATATCATTCTCAAAGAGAGAGAATTAGAGAGTGAAAAAGAGAAGCTTCATCAGGCTCAATCTCAACTTGAGGAGAAGAGAAAGCATATACTCAGACTCGAAGAGAAAAAACAACAGTTACTTGATGCAAATATAGATAAAATTGCTTCCATTGCATCTATGACACAGAGTGAAGCAAAAGAGTATCTATTTGATATCATCAGAGAAAAAAGTTCAGCAGAGATTGCTTTAATGGTCAGAAAACAGTTAAAAAATGCCCAGGATGAGGTCAAACGAAAAGCCAATTATATATTGGCTCAGGCTACTACCAGATATGCCGGAGAGTTTGCCGGAGAGAGACTGATAAATACTATTACTCTGCCTTCAGATGAGCATAAAGGCAGAATTATAGGTAAAGAGGGCAGAAATATCAAGACACTAGAGCAGTTACTTGGAGTAGATATCATCATTGATGAGACTCCGGGTGTCATTGTAGTAAGCAGTTTTAATCTCTATCGCAGAGCAATAGCTACAAAAGTAATACAACTGCTTGTAGAAGATGGCAGGATACATCCAGGCAGAATAGAAGAGGTGCATTCCAAAGTCGAAGAGGAGTTTGAGCAAAAACTCTATGAAGATGGTGAAAATGTTGTTATAGATTTGGGACTCTTTCCTATGCATGAAGAGTTAATCAAACTGATAGGCAAACTCAAATACAGAGCCAGTTACGGGCAAAATGCTCTATCGCACTCTTTGGAAGTAGCTAGACTCTCCAGAGTAATGGCAGCAGAGATGGACGGAGATGAAAAACTGGCACTAAGAGCAGGATTGCTGCACGATATAGGCAAGGCTCTTACTCAGGATTTTGGAGGCTCTCATGTAGAACTAGGGGCTGAAGTATGCAGAAAATATAATGAGCATCCTACGGTGATAAATGCAATATATGCTCATCATGGACATGCAGAGCCAGACAGTGTGGAGAGTGCGGCTGTATGCACTGCTGATACATTGAGTGCTGCCAGACCAGGTGCCAGAAGAGAAGTTTTGGAGAGTTTTACAAGAAGAGTCAAAGAGATAGAAGAGATTGCTCTTTCTTATGATGGTGTGGATCAGGCATATGCTATCAATGCCGGTAGAGAAGTGAGAGTATTTGTAAACTCTGAAACAATTGATGATAATGGTGCAGTCAAAATATCTCATGATATCGCCAGAGAGATAGAAGAGAAGGTGCAGTATCCAGGAGATATCAAAGTAAATATCATAAGAGAAGTCAGAGCAATAGATTATGCCAGATAATGATTTGACAGCAAGAGGCAGATTTTTTGCTTCTTATTTATTGGCATTATAACTGTGTCAGCTATTAACAGAGTCTATGTTACTATATGTAACATACTGTTATTGATATTTATAAGTAGATAAGAGATATACTTCCAGCAGTTTTTATATTCGTTGTATCAAAAGGATAGTTATGCTTACATTTTCAGATTTGTTATTAAAACTTCAGCAGTATTGGCAAAAAGAGGGGTGTACAATAGTGCAACCCTATGATATATTTGCCGGAGCTGGGACATTTCACCCTGCTACACTGCTTCGTTCACTAGACAGCACACCGTGGGCTACAGCTTATGTGGCTCCGAGTCGTCGTCCTACAGACGGCAGATACGGAGAAAATCCAAACAGACTCGGAGCCTATTATCAGTTTCAGGTTCTCATAAAACCATCACCTGATAATATACAGGATTTGTATCTCAAATCTCTGGAGTATCTTGGACTCAATCTAAAAGAGCATGATATAAGATTTGTAGAGGATAACTGGGAGTCTCCTACTCTGGGAGCCTGGGGGTTAGGCTGGGAAGTATGGCTTGATGGTATGGAAGTGACACAGTTTACATACTTTCAGCAGGTAGGTGGAATATCATGTGATCCGGTAGCTGTGGAGATTACATACGGCACAGAGAGACTTGCTATGTATCTACAGGGTGTAGAGTCAGTATTTGATATCGTATGGAATGAAAATGGTAATGAGAAGGTAACTTATGCAGATGTGCATAAAGAGAGTGAGTATGAGTTCAGTAAATATCACTTTGAAACAGCTGATACTGATATGCTCTTTAGACACTTTGAAGATGCCAGTAATGAGTGTAGAAGATGTATAGAAGCCAGATTGCCACTACCGGCGTATGACCAGTGTATGATAGCTTCGCATACTTTTAATGTCCTAGATGCCAGAAAAGCAATCTCTCAGGCACAGAGACAAAACTATATACTCAAAATCAGAGATTTATCCAAAGGCTGTGCCGAACTTTATAAGGCTCAGGAGAGTGAGAGACTCAAAAGAGTCAAAGGTTAGGATAATGAAACTCAAAGAGATTTATTCTGTTTTGGATTCTGTCAGTCCTTTTGAATTACAGGAAAAATGGGATAACAGCGGATTGATAATAGGTGATATGAACAGAGATATAGACAAAATTGTAATATCTATAGATTTGGATGATATGATGATAGAGAGTTATGAAGAAGGCACTCTGTTTATACTGCATCATCCTCTGATTTTCGGTAAGCTTACAGCTATTGATACATCAAAATATCCATCTAATATGATAGAGAAGCTTATACTAAAAAGACAGAGTGTAATTGCTATGCATACCAATTTTGACAAAACTCATCTAAACAGATATGTATTTACCAAAGTATTGGGATTGACTCCTGATGTGGAAAAAGATTTTATCTGTGAGAGTGATGTAGATTGGTCTTTGAAAGAGTTGAGTGAGAGACTTGAAGATATCTTTGGCTTGAAATATCTCAAAATGGTAAACCCAAAAGAGAGAATAAAAAGAGTAGCTTTGACTACAGGTGCAGGTGCATCATTGATGGATATGGTGGATGCAGATTGTTTTCTGACAGGAGATATTAAATATCATGATGCAATGAAAGCACTTTCCCAGGATTTGATGATGGTAGATATCGGTCACTGGGAGAGTGAATCCTTTTTTTGTGATGCATTAAGTGCAGAGTTGAAAAATCTCTCTGTTTCAGCTATAATCACGCAATCAAAAAATCCATTTACCATGTTGTTTCATGGATGATTTCAACTACTCTTCCCCATCAAAGGATCAAGATTGAACAAATATATTAAAGAGTTGGTAGCTCTATCAGATATAGACAAGCAGTTAAAAAGTTTCGACCCACAACTCGAACAGATAGAAAAGAGAATCTCTAAAGAGAAAAAAAAGATAGATGAACTGATTTGTGAGAATGAAAAAATCACAAGCAAGATAGAGGATAATACTGCCAAAATCAAAAGCTATGAAGAGCAGATAGCTTCTATTAATGAGCAACTCAAGGATCTGAAAAGAAAAAGCTCTGAGGTAACTACCGAAAAAGAGATAAAAGCTCTTGAGGTAGAAGAGGAGATTGCAAGAGAGAAAATAAAGTTTGCAAATGATGAAATTGAGCAACTCAACAAAATAAATGATACAAAAAAAGCTCTTTTGCAAGAGAATGAAGAGAAAATTCAAGAGCTTCAAAAAGAGCTTGATGAGATTTTGGCAGAGGCTGAGAAAGAAAAAGCCGAAATAGATAAGCAAAAGACTGAACTCTTCAAAAAAAGAGAAGAGATTATCAGAGATATCGACAAAAAGATATTGGCTTTTTATGAAAAAATTAGAAAGTGGGCAGGTAATACAGCAATCGTTCCTGTAAGAAAACAGGCTTGTTACGGATGTTTCCTCAAAATAAATGACAAAACATATTCAGATGTTCTCAAAGGTGAAGAGATAGTAACATGTCCTCACTGCGGTAGAATTATATATTATGATGCCTCATACGAAAGTGGCGAAGAAGAGGCATAATCTGCTGTTTAAATATATTTATAGCCTCATATTTGCAGTTGTATATATCATCGCATCTCCTGCGGTGATACTGCTGTCGCTCAAGAAAAAATACAGATACTCTCTTCCTGCAAGATTTTTTTTATATAAAAATCCTCCGCTATCACCCAATGGTGTGTGGTTTCATCTGTGCAGTTTTGGAGAGGCAAGGGCTGTAACTTCTTTGTCTGGCAAAATAGAGAGTAATCTTTTGCGTTTTACTACCACTACCCAGACCGGTTACAGTGTTATATCATCATACTCAAAAGAGAGTAGATATCTGCCATTTGAGCCTCTGTTATACTTTTGGATAAAACCTCAAAAAGTCCTTGTGGTATTTGAAGCTGAGCTTTGGTATCTGCTTTTTGCCATTGCCAAAAGCAAAGGAGCAAGGACTATCTTGGTAAATGCCAGAATTAGCGAAAAATCATATCCCAAATATATGAGATTTGCTTTTGTTTACAAAGAGATATTTAAATATATAGACAGTGTATATGCACAAACAGAAGATGATTCAAAGAGATTGGCTTCTCTTGGAGCAAAAAACATCAAAATATGTGGAAATTTGAAGTTTGCTTCTATTCCTGAGCCAAATAGGCGTTTGGAAAAACCTGATGGATTGATTGTGACGGCAGGAAGCACTCATGAGGGAGAAGAGGAGATAATTCTCAAAGCTTTTGCCAAGTTGAAAAACGAAGAAAGCAGAGCCAGACTGATAGTAATACCCAGACATCCTGAACGATTTGAAAAGGTACATAGTATCATTTCAGAGTTTGCACGAGATAATCATTTGAGTTTTGCCAAATTTAGCGAAGATGAGAGACTAGACAGAGATATTATCCTCATAGACAAAATGGGAGAATCTGTAAATCTCTATGCTATAAGTGATATTGTTATATTGGGTGGTGCATTTGTCCCTGTAGGCGGACACAATGCCGCAGAAGCAGCTCAGTTTGGATGTAAAATTATTTCTGGTGAATACTATTTCAATCAAAAAGAGCTTTTTGGAGGTATAGAGGGTATTGTTATATCCACTGCTGAAGATTTAAATAAAAAGTTAGTAGATTATAAATCATTGCCAAATACGAGAATCAAAGCCAAAGCCACAGGTATAGATGATATAGTAGAGGAGATAGAGAGTGTATTACAATATTAAAGACAATGAGGTAGTTTTGAGTATAAAGGCACAACCTGGAGCCAGTAAAAATGAGTTTTGCGGACTCTATGGAGATGATGCTCTCAAGGTGAGAATAAGAGCCGCTGCCGTAGAGGGTGCTGCAAACAAAGAGTTGGTCAAATTTATATCCAAGAGCTTTAAGGTTCCCAAAAGTGCTGTAGTATTTGTAAGTGGTGAAACAAGTAAAATAAAACGAGTAAAATTTCCTCTTACTGAGAAATTTGAAGAGTTTATAAAAAATATATAAGAGAGTAAAATATGGAAAAAGCGTATAAACTGTTGGCAATTCAAGAGGGAATTTCCAATAAAAGAGCAAAAGAGTTGATAGACAGAGGTTTAGTATATGTAGCTGACAAAAAGGTTAAAATTGCCAGAGCAGAACTCCCTGATGATACACTCTTTAGGGTAGAAAAACCTGCTGACATCTCTATCATATATCAAGATGACAAGATTGTAGCAGTAAACAAACCGGCATTTATAGAGAGTATAGATATTGAATTTGCCATAGACGGAGCTGAACTTCTACATCGTTTAGATAGAGAGACAAGTGGTGTTTTGTTGCTAGTAAGAGATGATGAGTTTAAAAAAAGAGCTATAGATGAGTTTCGCAAACGAAGAGTGAAAAAAGAGTATATAGCATGGGTAGAGGGAGTGGTATATGAGGAGATGCTTATAGATTTGCCTATACACACTGTAAAAAGAGGCTCATCAGCATATTCAAAAATAGACAAAAAAAGAGGCAAAGAGGCTATAAGCAGAGTCTATCCAGATGAAGTGCAGGGTAAAAAGAGCAGAGTCCGTATAGAGATAGATACAGGAAGGACACATCAGATAAGACTGCATCTGTCTCATATGGGCTATCCTATAGTGGGTGATGAGAAATATGGCAGTGTTACACAGGCAAAAAGACAACTCTTACATGCCAAAAGTATCGAATTGTTCGGCAAAAAATATGAAGCACCTATTCCAAATGATATATTGAGATATAAATAACAGTTTTGTAATCAACCCTCCGATAGAGAGGTTGATTTAAGAGCTATTCGTTGATTTTTTCTTTAATCTCTTTTGCCATTTTTGAAATTTTTTCTATTTTTTGAGTATGGCTGAGTGAATCATCAAGCAAAATTTTTACAAACGCAGAGCCGACTATTACACCATCTACACCTTTTGCTTTGGCTTTTGCAGTATCAGCATTGACTCCAAAGCCTACATATACAGGCGTATTACTAAATTCCCGTATAGATGATATTGTGCTTGAGAGTTCTTCGCTTTTGCCACTGCCGGTAATTCCTGCATACGCTACAAGATAGATAAATTTGTCGGCATCTTTGGCTATTTTTGATATCCTCTCTTTAGGATCGGTAGGTGCTATAAAATCAATTAATGCCAGTGATTTTTCTTTCATCTGTGCTTTGTATGGTTTTGCCTCTTCAAACGGCAAATCGGGAATAATAAATCCGTTTACGCCACTTTTGTTTGCTTCTTCTATAAATCTGTCTATACCAAAATGATAAAAAGGATTGAAATATCCCATCCACAGAGTATCTATATCAGAGGCTATCTGAGCAGATACTTCAAATAGTTGAGATATTTTAAATCCGTTTTTTAAAGAGAGCAAATTTGCCTTTTCTATGACCGGACCATCTGCTACAGGGTCAGAAAAAGGAATACCAAGCTCTAGTGTATCAGTCCCTGCCTCTGCCAAAGATTTTGCCAAATCTACAGTAAACTCCAAATCCGGATAACCAGTTGTGATATAAGCTACAAGTTTTTTCAAATTGTTACTCCGTTTCATTATATAATTATAATATTATACTTGTTTTGGATAAAATCCAATTAGAAATTACATTTATCAAGGATATGCCGATGAGCATTCACAGCAAACCTGTAGAGAAGAAAGTGACCGTAAACTCTGTCAAGAAGATGAAAGGGGTTGAAAAGATTGTTATGATAACAGCCTATGATGCTCTTTTTGCCTCTATTTTTGAAAAAGAGGCAGAGATGATACTTGTGGGTGACAGTTTGAATATGAGTTTTATGGGTCGGAGCGATACACTCAGTGCGACTTTGGAGCAGATGATATATCATACTCAGGCAGTATGCAACGGAGCCAAGCTTCCTCTGATAGTGACAGATATGCCTTTTGGCTCTTGCAATACTCCTGATGAAGCTCTAAATAGTGCAATCAGAGTATATAAAGAGACAAGTGCCGAAGCTGTCAAAATAGAAGGTGGCAAAGAGAAAAAAGAGATTATATCTTATCTGTGCGATAACGGCATAGCAGTAGTTGGTCATATAGGTCTGATGCCTCAGTTTGTCCGTGCAGAAGGTGGCTACAGAGTCAGAGGCAAAAGTGAAGAGGATATAAATACTCTCATAGAAGATGCAAAAGCATTAGAGAGTGCAGGGGTCTTTACTCTGATAATAGAGGGTGTCAGCAATGAAGCAGCAAAAAGAGTTACCGAGTCGGTATCTATACCGACTATTGGTATAGGTGCCGGAGATGCTACAGATGGTCAAGTATTGGTATGGAGTGATATGCTTGGATTTTTTGACAAATTCAAGCCAAAGTTTGTCAAAGAGTATATAGATGGTGCCGATATTGTAAAAAGAGCTGTAATGAGATACAGAGATGAAGTCAAAAATGGAATATTCCCAGATGAAGAGCACAGTTATGGATAGTATCGGAGTATAGATGGAGAGAATAGTAGAGATAGAGAAGTTTGAAGCAGAAGGCAATTATGAAAAGTCTCTGCGTCCCTCCAGGTGGGATGACTACATCGGACAGGAGAAGATAAAAAACAATCTGGAGGTATTTATACAGGCTTCACTTGCCAGAGGAGAAGCACTTGATCATATTCTCTTTTTTGGACCTCCCGGACTGGGTAAGACAACACTGGCAAATATCATATCGGGAATGATGGGCTCAAATATAAAAACCACTGCGGCACCGATGATAGAAAAAGCCGGTGATTTGGCTGCAATGTTGACTAATATAGAGGAGGGGGATATACTCTTTATAGATGAGATACACAGAATGTCTCCTGCAATAGAAGAGATACTCTATCCCGCAATGGAAGATTTCAGACTCGATATTATCATAGGAAGCGGACCTGCTGCCCAATCAGTCAAGATAGATTTGCCCAGATTTACACTGATAGGGGCTACCACAAGAGCCGGAATGCTGTCTAGTCCTCTCAGAGAGAGATTTGGTATGCATTTTCGGATGGAGTTTTATACAGCTGATGAGTTGGCTGAAATAGTCCGAAGAGCTGCTGATAGATTGGGGTGTGGTATAGAAGAGAAAGCATCACTTGAGATAGCAAAAAGAAGCAGAGGCACACCAAGAATTGCATTGAGACTTTTACGAAGAGTCAGGGATTTTTCAGAGGTTGCCGGTGAAGATATTATTACCATAGAGAGTGCCAAGTTTGGATTGGACAGATTGGGAGTAAATCACTTGGGATTTGATGAACAGGATATTAGGTTGCTTGAGTTGTTGATTTCTGCAAAAGGCAGACCTATGGGGCTAAGCACAATTGCAGCTGCTATGAGTGAAGATGAGGGGACTATAGAAGATGTCCTTGAGCCATATTTGATAGCCAATGGTTATATAGAGAGGACTGCTAGAGGCAGGATAGCCACACCAAAAACTTATGAGATGTTTCGTTTGACACCACCTTCGGCAGGAGGGCTTTTTGGATAGACCAAAAATTTTTATATTTATTTTGTTTGCTCTTGCATTGTGGGGAGCATATACGATATATCAACCTTTTTTACTCTCTATGAGTGTAGCGATGTTGCTTGCAATGGCTACGACAAATATGAGCAGACATATGCTTCATATTATGAAATCGAGAAAAATCGTGGCACTTGTAATGGTAATACTCTTGATAATGTTGATAATGGCACCCATTTTCTATGTCGCCACAACAGGTGTAGAGTATTTGAGTCATCTTGACAAAGCAAGTATCAAGGCAATGTTTGACGGTACAAGAACGATGACCAAAGATATACCATATATAGGTGACTGGGTTCAAGAGTATCTGCGAGTGGAAAAAGTTACTCCTTATATTAAAGATATATCATTATATGTTACCACTATGGGAAGCAAAGGTGTGGGATTTATAAAAAATATTATTTTTATCATAGCCTTTTATGCTGCAATTGTATATTATCAGGATAGATTTTTTGAATTGCTTACACTGTTGATACCTGCACCAAAAGAGGATAGCAGAAGTATGGTATCAGAGTTGGTATCTACGATGGAAGTAGTGCTGTATTCCATTATTATCACTGCACTTTTTGAAGGATTTTTATTTGGAATATTTGTAGGATATCTTGGTTTTAACGGTCTGCTTTTTGGTGTGATATATGGATTTGCCTCTTTGATACCGGTTGTAGGAGGAGCTATAGTATGGATGCCTGTAGCATTTTATGCATGGAGTAAAATGGGAGCTGATATAGCCATTGTCGTGGCATTATACTCTGTAATTGTGATATCCATTTTGGCTGATACATTTGTGAAGCCTATGATAATCAAATTTATAAAAGAGGATATGCTCAAAAATGCGGCAAAAATGGATGAGCTTGTGATATTTTTCTCTATTATAGCAGGAATGAGTACTTACGGATTTTGGGGAACTATACTAGGACCTGCAATTACCACTTTTCTTTTTGCAGCTACACGGGTATATTTAAGATATGGTGTTACACTATAATAAGCACAGATATATATACAGCTTAGTTTGGATATACTTTTTACAAAAGCAGGAGATATTGTATGCAGGATGAAGATAAAATAAAAATATTAATTATAGAAGATGATCCGGAATTGGCTATGGTTTTGGGAGCATATCTGGCAAAATACGCAATGGTATCAGATACTGCCGAAGACCCTTATATCGGACTATCTATGCTCACACAAAAAGATTATAATTTGATAATACTTGATTTGACACTTCCTGGTATGGATGGATTGGATGTCATAGAGAAGATAAGAGAAAAATCCGATATCCCTATAATAATATCTTCGGCAAGAGATGATATTACAGACAAAGTAATAGGTATGGAAAGAGGTGCAGATGATTATATGCCAAAGCCTTATGACCCACGAGAGTTGGTTACAAGAATCAAGACCATACTTCGACGAATAGGACCGATAGATAAAAAAGAGGATAAACTTTTTGTTGTAGATAGAAAAGGCAGAGTAATTCTGTTTAAAGGCACACCTTTGAAATTGACAGCTGCCGAGTTTGATATACTGGCAATACTCATAGAACATATAAACGGAGCAGTATCTCGAGAACAGCTCTTGTATGAGAGTGAGCATATAGCTGATGACAGTTCAATAAAAAATATTGATGTAATTATCTCCAGAATCAGACACAAATTGGCTGAAGTCGAGCCTGACAAGAGTTATATAAAACCTGTCAGAGGTATAGGATATCTGCTTACTGACAAGGTATAACAGATATGAAAAATATTTCAGTTACTACCTTTGTCCATTCCCTTTTTATTGCTGTAATTATGGTATTGGGAGTAGCATTTTACTATCTACTCTCTTCGGGTAATGACCAGAGAAAATTTCAGGAAGTAAATCGTTATAAAATAATCTCTGATACTTTTTTGACAAATGAAAATATGGGTAAAAACTCTCCCACTTTAAAAAAACTGTATAAAAATTTCTCTCTTGAGCCTATAGATGCCAAGAGTGTAAAAGATGAAATAGAAAAGAGTGGCACTACAATATTCAGCGGTCGCTCTGTTTATGGTATGGTAAAGGTTTTCAAAACAAAAAAGAATTATTATATCTATATACAGCGTTTTGATTACGATTTGATGTTGCATGATCGTCATCCTGAAGGTTATACATATAGGTTTTTGATGTCATTTGGTTTTATAATGTTGGCTATTATGCTGCTGATGTATATGATGGTATTGAAAAAACTCTATCCCCTAAAGAAGCTTCACAATCAAATAGAACAGTTTGCAGGTGGTGATTTAAATTTGAAGATAGAAGGGTATGGTGATGATGAGATAGGAAGAATTGCCCACAGTTTTGACAAAGCAATAAGACATATCAAACAGCTTATCTCTTCCAAAAATTTATTTATGCGTAATATTATGCATGAGCTTAAAACTCCTATTACAAAAGGTAGAATTATAGCCGAAACCATAGATGACCCAATAGCAAAACAGGTATTGGTAAATGCTTTTGAGAGGATGAATGAATTAATCAGTGATTTGGCAGAAGTAGAGAGAATTACGATGTATAATTTTGAGCCTGATATGGGTGATACCACTTTGTCTGCTGTTGTGGATAATGCTATCAGAATGCTTATGACAGACCCTGAAAAGATAGATATAGATATTGTGGATAGACCTCTTTATACAGATGAGAAACTATTGGCACTGGTTTTGAAAAATCTAATGGATAACGGTATCAAATACAGTCCTGACACTCATGTAACCCTAAGAGCAAGAAGTAACAGAGTGGGAGTACACTCTCTTGGAGAACCTTTGAAAGAGGATATATCATACTATATAGAACCTTTTTCCCAGGAGGAGAAGAGAAACAGCGGATTTGGATTGGGGCTGTATATAGTAGCAAACATTACAGATAAACTCGGATATGAATTTAAATACAGATATGATGAAGATGCAAAAGAGAATATATTTGAGATAATTATAAATTGATTATAGAAAATATATATCAATCAAAAGCAATCCTATAAAGAATAACTTAAACGGAGCGAAAAAATAGGAAATGACAATACTCTTGTAACATTAAAATTTTAAAGAACACTTTCAAGAGATTTTTTCTCTTGGGACTGTTTGATTTTTGAAACACTTTTTTATAGGTTTG
>WFNP01000058.1 GCA_015488535.1 Nitratifractor sp. | reverse complement strand
TGATAAAATATATTCTACTTATATTCTTACAATAACCAATAACCAATAACCAATAACCAATAACCAATAACCAATAACCAATAACCAATAACCAATAACCAATACACCAAAATCTTAGCTATAATATCTCAAATAATCATCTCTATATATCTGTTTAAGGAGTCTATCTTATGTCAAATAGTGTAAAACTACAGTTTATCAAGCTTTTCAATAATGAGATGAGCAGTGAAGAGGCAAGAGATTTTTTAAAATCACTCTATAAAAAGGGAGAGAGTGCCAAAGATATAGCAGCTGCTGTGGAGGTAATGAGAGACTACTCTGTCAAACTGCCTCTGCCCGAAGAGTTGAGAGAGAAAGCTATAGATATAGTAGGCACTGGTGGAGACAAAATAGGCAGTTTCAATATCTCCACTACCGTCTCTTTGCTACTAGCATCTATGGGAGCTGTGGTAGCCAAACACGGCAACCGCAGTATCACGAGTAAATCTGGTTCTGCTGATGTATTGGAAGCTCTTGGAGTGAAATTGAATCTGAGTGTAGATAAGCAGATAAAAATGCTTGAAGAGACTGGATTTTGTTTCATATTTGCGATGAATCACCATCCGGCAATGAAACATATTATGCCTGTAAGAAAATCATTAGAGCATAGAACAGTATTTAATATCATGGGACCTCTTACCAATCCTGCCGGAGCCAAGAGATATCTGATGGGGGTATTTTCACCCGATTTTATAGAAAAAATGGCAAAAACTTTGCAGATAGTAGGAGCCACAAAAGCCTATGTAGTCAGCAGCAGTGACGGTATGGATGAGATAAGTATCAGTGATACTACACAATATGCACTTTTAGACAATAAAGAAATCAGCACAGGTGTAATAGACCCCAGAGAGCATGGATTCAAACTCTATCCGCAGAGTGAAATATTAGGTGGAGATGCTAAAACAAATTCCAAGATTACAAAAGGCATATTATCTGGAGAAATAAGCGGAGCAAAAAGAGATATAGTATTGCTAAATGCCTCTTATGCACTCTTGGCAGATGATATGGCAAGAGATATAAAAGAGGCTCTTGAGATGAGTCGTGAAGCCATAGAGAGTGGCAAAGCATCAAAGCATTTAAAAAAGATAGTAGAAGTTTCACAAAAAATATGAATAGTATGATAATAGATTCATCACTTGATGATTTGGATAGAGTTGCCGAGTATATCATAAATATCAGCAATCAAAACGGCATTATTATACTCCAAGGAGATTTGGCATCAGGCAAGACTACTCTGGCTTCAGAGATAGCTTCAAAACTTACTGGAGGTGAAGGTGCCGTATCTCCGACATTTTCACTGCAACATGTCTATAAAGACAAACTCTTTCACTATGATTTGTATCGTATGGACTTTGAAGAGGTAGCTTCACTGGGATTGCTTGAAGAGTTTGACAAAGATGGACTTCATCTGATAGAGTGGGCCAATGAGCAATTGACAGCACTCCTTGCTCGGGCTGGTTATGATGTGTGGAGAGTAGATATCACACCGATTGAAAAAGGCAGAAGATATGAAATACAAAAGCTTGATGCATAAGCTTGAAGCTAAAAATCTGACACGCTATATTGGCAAAAAAAGAATAGTCCACAATATCTCTTTGGATGTAAACAGCTCGGAGATTGTAGGTCTGCTTGGTCCAAACGGAGCAGGAAAGACTACTACATTTTATATGATATGCGGTTTGACAGATGTAAGCGAAGGCTCTGTTATACTTGATGGAGTAGATATTACGACAGAATCTTTAAGTATGCGTGCAAGAAGAGGTATAGGTTATCTACCCCAAGAGTCAAGTATATTCAAAGATTTGAGCGTAGAGGATAATCTAAGAATTGCCGCAGAAGCTATCAATATGGACAAATTAAGTGCTAACAGACGGATAGAAGAGTTATTGGAGATGTTCAATATAGAACCTATCCGTGACAGGCTGGGCTTTAGGTTGAGTGGAGGAGAGCGAAGAAGAGTTGAGATAGCCCGTTCTCTGGTCGGCAGTCCCAAATTTTTGCTCCTTGATGAACCCTTTGCTGGAGTTGACCCCATAGCTGTATTAGATATTCAAAATATTATAAGACAGTTGGCAGATATGCGTATAGGCATATTAATAACAGATCACAATGTCAGAGAGACTTTAGGAATCTGTGAAAGAGCTTATGTAATGAGAAACGGTGAGATGCTGGCAAGTGGAACAAGTGATGAGATAGCACACAATAAAGAGGTGCAAAAACACTATTTGGGAGAAGGATTTGTATTTTAATACTCTACAGATCTATCTCCTAAGTGTATATTTTTTAAAACAATAGTATCTGAATTATATAATTCAAGTCTCAACTTATATGGTTGTTTCATACTTTTTGCCATATTTTTAAATACAAAAGGGAAAACTTTTGCCTCACCGGAATATATATGAAAATTTGAAATTTTACATCCGTTTAGAGTAATTTCTTTACCTTTGGCATCTGTGAGGGTAATTATACTTTTTCCCAAATCTATATCAAAATCACTCTCTTTTGATCTAAACTGCACAAAGATAACTATATCTGAATCTATTCTTTTGACCTCTTTGACAAATAGTCTAAAATGCTCATTGTCTATCTCATCTATATTTTTGATACATGATTTACGACAGTGACAATCTGAATTATCAAATTTACAACCTATATAATCTAAACTAAAAAAATCAAAAAAACCACTCATTAAAAAAGTAGAGATAATTATAATAAAGCCGATAATTTTCACTAATATCTCCTCAATATATATCTATTTACAGATTTAAAATATACTATATCATAATATTATATAGTATTCTAAAATGGAGTATATTCAATGATAAAAGAGTTAAAGATACATATAAAAAAACTTGAAAGTATGAAAAGATATCCTAAAAGAGTTGCTGGAATAGGAGATTTTTCACTCCTTAAGAGACCTTCCGTATCCATTGTAGGCACAAGAAGACCTCTAAGATATACAAGAGAAGCTGTCTCAAAACTAGCTTCGGAATTGGCATCAAGAGGAGTAGTGATAGTTAGTGGTGGAGCCATGGGAGTAGATGCTGTTGCTCACAGAGGAGCCGGTGCCAAAAATACAATAGCAGTATCAGCTACGGGATTAAATATAAGATATCCATCTGTAAATGCCTCACTGATAGAAGAGATAGAGAAGAGTGGACTGGTTTTGAGTATGTTTGATGATAATTTCAAGGCAACTTCATGGAGTTTTGTGGTGAGAAATGAACTGGTAGTGGCATTGGGAGATATTTTGATTGTAGCACAGGCAGATATAAACAGTGGCTCAATGAGAAGTGCTGAATATGCATTAAAAATGGGCAAAGAAATTTTTGTTTTGCCTCATCGTATGGGAGATAGTGAGGGGACAAACACTCTACTCAAAGATGCCAATGCCAAAGCCATATACTCAATAGATGAATTTGCCAACCGGTTTGGAGTAAAGGCAGATGAGAGTATAAACAGAGATGAATTTTTCTACTTTTGTCAGAGAAATCCTACTATAGATGAAGCTATATCAAAATTTGGAGACAGAGTATATGAAGAGGAACTAATGGGAAATATAATTATTGAAAATGGATTGGTATATATCAGCGGATGAGAGAGTTTCAATACTCTCTCATGGATTTATTTTGTTTTTTTTACTTTTGCAGATGACAACTTTTCTATCAACTTAGCCAAAGCATCTTCATTAAGCAATCCTATCTGCATAGTTACAACTTTGCCGGTTTTATCAAATACCAAAAGAAACGGAATACTACCCTTCCATTGGGCTCTTTCGGCAATATAATCTACAAACTCTTCAGCACCTGCATATGGAACCACATCATAATTTACTTTGCGAGACTCCACAAATTTCTTTAATTGAGCTTTTGGAGTGCTTTGCACTTCTATAGCAAGCATTGCAAATTTGTCTTTATACTTTTTGGTCAAATCAATATAGTGAGGAATTGACATTCTACAAGGTGGACATTGTGTCCCCCAAAATTCCAAAAATACAACTTTGCCTTTATATTCAGGTATCTCCAAACCATCAGGAGTCCCTTTTAGATGTATTGTTTTACCCTCTACTGTTTTTAGCGTTATCATACCGTTTTGTGATGCCCAGACTCCTACTGTAAACAGACTGACTGCCCACATCAATGTCAGAATTTTTTTCATAATAATTATCCTTTTTATTAAGTTTTCAAGATTATACCATAGTGATACTATACAAAGTATAACAATACAAAATAGACTATAATATAACAATTAGATAAGAAGGAGAGAGTCTTGAAAATATTGGCACTGGATGTAGGACTTAAAAGAATAGGTTTGGCAATATCTCCTGATGCCAAAACAGCTATACCGATAGAGGCAATTTTAAGAAAAGGACGCAAACAAGCTGCTAGTGATGTATCCAAATATATAAATGAATTTAATCCGGATATTTTAGTAGTTGGTATCCCTATGGGTGGCTCTTGTGAAGATGAGATGAGAAGACGAATTAACCATTTTATTTCACTTTTAGAGATAAAAGATAGTGTTGAAATAGTATTTCAAGATGAGTCAGGCTCATCATATGAAGCAAAAGAGATGATGAAAGGAGCTGTCAAACAGAAAAGAGACGGACGAATAGACTCAATAGCAGCATCAGTTATTTTGCAAAGATGGCTGGAAAAACAAAACTCTATTAAAACAATATAGTCTGAGTTAAGTTTTTCACCCAAAAATAAAGCTTAATCTTGTATTTCACAAGATGGGCTACTCACTCAGCTGAAGTAGCTCAAAATATTTTTTTTGTAATCTTTGATTCTCTTTTTTGAGCAACTTGACCTCTGATTTCAACTCTTTTTTATCTTTTTCAAGTCTCTTTAGTGCAGAAACCGAGTTTTCACCATAAAAAAGAGAGCCTATATAAAATCCAAATATGATAGTCCCTATCAATATAAGGAGGAGATTTTTCAGTGAAAAACCGAACCAATCCTCCAATCCATCATGATAGCTGTTATCTTTCACAGATATTTACTGCTCCCAGCCAAACAGTTCTTTTCCAAGATACTCAAACTGCCCCAGTTCACTCTCAATAGCCAACAGTCTGTTGTATTTGGCAATTCTGTCACTTCTTGCAGTAGAGCCTGTTTTTATTTGAGCTGTATTTAATGCCACTGCAAAATCTGCAATAAACGCATCTTCACTCTCTCCGGAACGGTGACTCATTACACATGTATAACCGTTTCTTTGAGCTAATCTAACTGTCATCATAGTCTCTGATACTGTTCCTATCTGATTTGGTTTGATAAGTATAGAGTTGGCAATACCTTTGTCTATACCTTCTGCAAGAATAGCAGCATTGGTTACAAACAGGTCATCTCCTACAAGTTGTACTCTATTGTCAAGTCTTTCAGTAAGCTCTCTCCAGCCTTCCCAATCATCTTCACTGAGTCCATCTTCGATAGATACAATAGGGTATTTATCCAGAAGTGCTTCGTAATAATCTATCATCTCACTGCTTGTCAGCTCTCTGTTTTCAGATTTAAGCACATATTTACCACTCTCTTCACTTACAAGTTCACTTGAAGCTACATCCAACGCAATAGCTATATCTTCACCAGGCTTGTAACCTGCTGCTTCAATAGCCTGCATAATCACCTCAATAGGCTCTTCATTACTCTTGAGATTTGGAGCAAATCCTCCCTCATCTCCTACTGCAGTACTTTCACCCATATCATCTATAATTTTTTTAAGTTTGTGATAAACTTCAGAAGATGCCCTTAAACCTTCACTAAATCTGTCAAATCCAACTGGCATAATCATATACTCTTGAAAATCCACAGAGTTATTTGCATGCTCTCCTCCGTTTATGATATTTAGCATAGGCACAGGCATTACTACGGCATTGGCTCCACCTAAATATCTATAAAGTGGCATTTTCAATGATTGTGCCGCTGCTCTAGCTACTGCCATAGATACCCCCAACACTGCATTGGCTCCAAGATTGGCATAATTTTCTGTGCCATCAAGCTCTTTCATAATTAAATCCACATCAGCCTGATTGAAAGGACTCACACCGACAAGAGCTTCAGCTATTTGGCTGTTTACATTCTCTACAGCCTGAAGTACACCTTTGCCACCAAATCTTTTGGGGTCATTGTCTCTAAGCTCCAACGCTTCTCTTTTGCCTGTACTTGCTCCACTAGGCACAATTGCACTGCCTTCACTGCCATCACTGAGTCTTACGGTAGCCCTTACTGTAGGATTACCTCTACTATCTAATACTTCATCAGCTACTATATCTTCAATAAAAATCATATGCTGTTCTCCTTTTTTATATATATCGTTATTTTATCCAAAAAAAGATATCGCTTTAAATCATATGCTATACTCATCACAATATATTTAAAAAATATCAGATATTGGAGGATAGCTAAGCTTCCAACTTTTTTGTCCTCTTTCCTGCCAATAAAAATAACCATTATTTTGCTATACTATAATGATATTACTGATGTTACGCATATTACTTGAAATAATAGCATCAGAAATTAAAAGTCAAAATATTTAAGGTAAAGATATTATTTAAAAAGGAGTATTGCAATGGCTTTGATTATTAAAGATAAACAAGTGGTTTATGTAACACCACCAGTGAAACTGACAAAAGACGAAAAGAAAATCCTTGAAAATGCTTCTGTGAATCATAAGCTTATAAAAAAAGCAACTGCAAGAAAATATAAGATCGTTTAACCTTGTTAGAACTAAAAAAGTATAACGCTTCAAATGCTACCTATCGTTTATCCGTAGATATCCTGTCAAAACTATCTCTAGATACTTTCCCATCTCTTCAAGTTGATTATATTTTTGTAAGTGAACCCTATCGAGGTATCTGTTTGGAAAATCTTGACAATACCAAAACATCAACCTACTTGATAGAATTTGCCATAAAAATAGCAAAAGAGATTCAAGATCAAGTAGGGTTAAGATATTTGGTTTTACTGCCTGATAATAACAAGCTTCAATATGTTTACAAAGAAATGGGATTTCAAATATTACCAAAAAATGAGTGGATGTTTATCAAACTATAATTATCCGTTTTCATTAAAAAGATATCGCTTTTAATCATATGCTATACTCATCACAATATATTTAGATATTGGAGGATAGATAATGACAACAGAGTGTGATATCATTGATATCTTATACTTCAGACACGCATGTAAAGTATTTGATACCAACAAAAGTATAGAGCCTGAAATTTTAGAAACCATACTGGAAGGAGGCAGACTATCTCCATCTTCTTTTGGTATGGAGCCATGGAAATTTATAGTAATAAAAAACAATTCATTACGAAAAAAACTACAAAAAGTATGCTGGAATCAAGCTCAAATTACTGACAGTAGTGAATTGATAGCTATTATAGCACTCACAGATGTAGTAAAGGATGTTGATTACTACTCCAGAATGTTTGAAAGACGCAGACTGGACAAAGATAAAACACTAGCTTATATCAAACGATACGAATCATACATAGAGAGTCTATCATCTATTGAAGAGTGGGTAAAAAGACAGTGCTATATAGCAGCAACACAGATGATGATTACTGCTTCATCTTTGGGTGTGGACAGTTGTCCGATAGAGGGCTTTGAGCCGTCAAAAGTAGATGAACTGCTTCAATTACCAAAAGAGCATAAAACTGCTCTGTTATTACCTTTGGGATACAGAGTAAATGAAGCTTCAGAAAAATTAAGAAAATCTTTTTCTGAAATAGTAGAAACTATTTAATCAAATGCGGGTAATACCCGCATAAAAGATATTTACTCTGTCTCTTCTTCAGCTTCGATTTTAATCTGTTTAAAATCAAGCATTCCAGTTCCTACAGGAATCAATCGTCCAATAACAACATTCTCTTTCAAATCTTCAAGATAATCTACTGTACCGGCAATTGATGCTGAAGTCAATACCTTTGTAGTATCCTGGAATGATGCAGCAGATATGATAGAGTCAGCCCCTACTGCGGCTCTTGTGATACCCACAAGCATAGGCTCAGCAATAGCAGGTTCTCCGCCAAGTCTCAAAATTCTGTCATTCTCTTCTACAAACTTCCGTTTGGATATGATATCACCTTCGATAAATTTGGTATCACCACTATCTACCACTTTAACCTGTCTCATCATCTGAGATACAATAATCTCGATATGTTTGTCAGATATATTAACCCCTTGTCGTCTATATACCTGCTGGACTTCGGAAACGATATATTCATACAGAGCTTTTTCACCAAGTGCTGCAAGAATATCATGACTAGATATTGTTCCTGATGTAAGTCTTTCACCTGTATGAACATACTCTCCATCATTTACTACAATCTCTTTATTTTTATCTGCAAACTGCTCTGTTATCTCTCCGTTTGGACCGGTAATTATAATTCTGGCTTTGCCTCTTAATGGTTTGCCAAATGACACTCTACCGTCAATCTTGGCAATCAAAGCTATATCTTTAGGTCGTCTTGCTTCAAACAATTCAGATACTCTAGGAAGACCCCCTGTAATATCTTTTGATTTTACAGCCTCTTTAGGTTTCTTAGCCAAAATATCAGCGATACTGACCTCTTCACCATCTTTGACAAAGAGGATGGTTTTAGGGTCAAGTGCGTATCTTATAATATCTCCATTCTCTGTAGTCAATAGTAGTGATGGATTATAGTTTGGTGGAATATAATCACTCAACTCCCAACGACTCTCACCTGTAATCTCATCAAACTCCTCTTTTGCAGTAGATTCATTAATATCGGCAAATCTTACTATACCTGCTTTTTCAGCTATTACAGGCTCTGCATACGGATCCCATTCAGCTATGACTATCTGTGCATGTTCTTTTGGAGATGAAATCACATCTCCTCTTTCTATACTGTCTTCGGCATCTACCTGCACTATAGAGCCTCTTGAGATATAGTGTCTTGCAGCTTCTCTGTCTGCACTGTCCACAACTACGGCAAACAATCCTTTCTCTTCTACAGGCTCACCTTTTTTGATGGTGTCTGTAGGCTCAAGGTAATCACCTTTGAGAAGGAAGAATTTGACTCTACCTTTGGCATCAGCTTTGACAGTCTGAGTGACAGGAGCTCCATCTTCTACTCTCAATTCACTGGCAAACGGAATATGATTTGGCACACTCCAACCCTCTTTGATAATCTCAGCAATTGAGTCTCCGGCTTTTACCGTAATACCATCTTTATAAGGTATAAATATTTTACTCTCTATTCTTCCACCGACACCGGCAAGTTCATTACTCTTGGCTATATCCTCTTTACGGAATGTATATCTCTTCTCATCATCTTCGCTTTTGAGTATCAATATAATCTCATCATGTGTAGCCTGAGTATAAACTTTTCCTTCAAACGGAGCTTTTATTTTAGGCTCTACCAAAAGGATACCGGCATTTCTACGATTCATAACGATAAGTTTGCCTTCTCTGTTTCGATACACAGTCAAGTTGTAATATCTTACAAAGCCCTCTTTTGAAGCTACTATCTGTCTCTCTTCTTTACCAGCAGTTGCTGTTCCTCCTGTGTGGAATGTTCTCAGTGTCAGCTGAGTTCCAGGCTCACCGATAGATTGAGCTGCAATTACCCCTACAGCTTCACCAGGTTTGACAAGTCTGTTTTCAGCCATATTCAGACCATAACATTTGGCACAGATACCTTTTGGAGCCTTACATATAGCCGGAGCTCTCATAACTACAGAACGAACTCCTGATTCACCTATTATTTTGGCTTTCTCTTCATCTATCAATTCACCCTCTGAGATAAGAACCTCATTAGTCACAGGGTCAAGGACATCTTTTGCCAAAACTCTACCGTAAACTCTGTCAGACAGAGACTCTATAAGCTCACTACCTTCCATAATATCTGACACTTCCACACCTTCGTGTGTACCACAATCTTCCATACTCACTTTGACATTTTGTGCCACATCTATAAGCTTTCTTGTCAAATATCCGGCGTTTGCAGTCTTGAGGGCAGTATCAGCCAATCCTTTTCTTGCTCCGTGAGTAGAAATAAAGTATTCAAGGACATTCAATCCTTCACGGAAGTTGGATGTAATTGGTGTCTCAATAATAGAGCCGTCAGATTTTGCCATCAATCCCCTCATACCCGAAAGCTGTCTAATCTGAGCGGCACTACCTCTAGCCCCTGAGTCTGCCATCATATATACAGAGTTGAAACCGTTTTTATCTTTTTTGATAAGCTTCATCAACTCATCAGCTATCTGATTGTTTGCATCTGTCCATACATCAATAATTTTGTTATATCTCTCCTGCTCTGTCAAGAGTCCTGAAGCAAACTGTCTTTGAATCTCATAAACCTTCTCTTTTGACTCTTTGACGATTTTTTCTTTGGCTTCAGGTGTCCTGATATCATCCATAGATATGGATACACTTGTTTTTGTAGCATATTTGAAACCCATATCTTTGAGATTATCCAAAAATTCTGCTGTCAGTGAAATACCGCTATGCTTGTATATATAATCAACAAGATTAGCGATATCCTTTTTCTTCATAATTTTATTCCAGTATTTCTCAGGCACATAATCTGGAACAATAGATTTAAGTATCAATCTACCCACAGTGGTAGTGACAATCATACCATCAATCAATGTCCTGATTCTGGCATTCAAATCAAGTTTACCCTGCTCATAGGCAATCATTATTTCATTAATATTGGCAAAAAGCTTATGCTCTCCTACCACTTCTGTTTTTTCCAAAGTGAGATAATAGAGTCCCAAAATCATATCCTGAGACGGCACAGCAATCGCTTTACCAGAAGCTGGCAAAAGAATATTCATAGAGCTGAGCATCAAAATTTTTGCTTCTGCAATAGCCTCATCACTCAATGGCACATGCACTGCCATCTGGTCACCGTCAAAGTCTGCGTTAAATGCAGCACAAACCAATGGGTGCAACTGTATAGCTTTACCCTCAATCAATCTTGGGTGAAATGCCTGAATAGAGAGTTTGTGCAGAGTCGGAGCTCTGTTTAGCATGACTGGATAACTATCAACTACCTCTTCAAGGCACTCCCAAATCTCAGGAGATTTTGTCTCTATCATCTTTTTGGCCTGTTTGAGAGTTGTAGCATACCCTTTCTCTTCAAGTTTTGCCATCAAATGAGGTTTAAACAGCTCCAGTGCCATCTGCTTTGGCAATCCGCACTGATCCATTCTCAAATCAGGTCCGACTACAATTACAGAACGACCGGAGAAATCGACCCTCTTTCCAAGCAGGTTCTGTCTAAATCTTCCCTGCTTACCTTTGATAACTTCACTCAGAGATTTAAGAGGTCTTTTATTTGCACCTTTAACCGCATTGCCTCTTCTTCCGTTGTCAAACAGAGCATCTACAGACTCCTGAAGCATTCTCTTTTCATTTCTTACAATAATCTCAGGTGCTTCAAGCTCTACAAGTCTTTTGAGTCTTTGATTTCTGTTAATTACTCTTCTGTATAAATCATTCACATCTGATACGGCAAATTTACCACCATCAAGACTCACCAAAGGTCTCAAATCAGGTGGCATAACAGGCAGATATGTGAGCATCATCCACTCAGGTCTGTTTCCTGAGTTTAAAAATGCTTCTATTACTTTCAGACGCTTGATAATAGTCTTTTTCTTGGCTTCAGATTTGGTATTGTTGATATCTTCTTTCAGAGTATAAAGCATATCTACAAGGTCAAGCTCTGCCAAAAGCTCCTTGATAACCTCTCCACCCATTCTGGCATCAAATCCGGTATCGGCAAAGTGCTTGTTGATTTGCTGATACTGCTCTTCATTCAATACATCATATTTTTTAACTGGATTAGCTCCGTCACTGTCATAACAAGCCTCTCCCGGCTCTTTTACAATATATGCTTCATAATAAAGCACTCTCTCCAAATCTTTCATTTTGACACCAAGAAGTGTCCCTATTCGAGATGGAAGAGAGCTTACATACCATATATGAGCTACTGGTGTAACCAGCTCAATATGACCCATTCTGTTTCTTCTTACTTTTGAACTGGCTACCTCTACACCACACTTCTCACATACTACGCCTTTGTATCTCATCTTTTTGTATTTACCACAGAGACACTCATAGTCTCTGATAGGTCCAAAAATTTTGGCACAAAACAGACCGTCTCTCTCAGGCTTTAGTGTTCTGTAGTTAATTGTTTCAGGCTTTTTAACCTCTCCCCTACTCCATGAGAGAATCTTTTCCGGACTTGCCACCCGAAGTTGCATGGCAGAGATATCCATAGGTCTCTCATCGCTGTTTATATCTATCGGTACAAGGTTTTCAAGTTCATTAATCATCTTCACCCTCTTCTTTCTTCTGATAAAGCTCTACATCAAGTCCCAATGCCTGAAGCTCTTTTGTCAATACGAACATTGTTTCTGGAATACCTGATTCAGGTACACTCTCGCCTCTTGTCAGAGCTTTATAGGCTCTGGCTCTTCCGTCAACATCATCAGATTTGATTGTAAGCATCTCTTTGAGAGTATGTGCAGCACCATAAGCTTCCAATGCCCAAACTTCCATCTCTCCAAATCTCTGTCCTCCAAAGAGTGCTTTACCACCAACTGGCTGTTGAGTGACAAGTGAATATGGTCCTGTACTTCTTGCGTGAACCTTTTCATCAACAAGGTGATGAAGTTTCAGCATATACATATATCCGACATTGACTCTTTCTAACATCTTTTCACCTGTCTTGCCGTCATAGAGTTGTGTCTTACCATCACTGTCAATTTTTGCCAATTCAAACAGTTTGGCAAACTCCTCTTCATTTGGAGATTCAAATGCAGTAGCTGCAAACTTGACACCCTTTGCCCAGTCTCTGGCATACTTAATCAACTCTTCGTCACTCATATCAGCAAGCTCATTTTTGGCTCTCATCAACTTAGCAACATTGGCAATCTCCATCATTTTGGCTCTCAACTCATCAACAAAATCTTTTTGAGCCTTATCAAATATCTCCTGAATCTGCTCACCAAGTCTTTTGCCTACAAGTCCACAATGCACTTCCATAATCTGTCCAATGTTCATACGAGACGGAACCCCCAGTGGGTTTAGAATCAAATCTACCGGTCTTCCATCTTCCATATAAGGCATATCAATCTCAGGTACAATATTGGATACGATACCTTTGTTTCCGTGTCGTCCCGCCATCTTGTCACCGACTTTTATCTTCCTCTTTGTTGCGACATAGACTGTAATTCTCTTTGTCACACCATTAGGCAGGATATCATCTTTTTCAAGAACCTGAAGTTTGTCTTCATGCTCTTGCTTTAGCTCTCTTTTTTTCTTGAGGAATTTGTTTTTTATTCCTTCGTATTTCCTCTGCACTTCCGGTGAGTATGCTTGAATGACACTTCTGAGCATAAATCTGTTTATGTTTTGAAGCTCATCTACAGGTATGGTATCTCCTGCTTTATACTCTTTTTCACCTACTGTTACCGGTGATACAAGCTCATTTTTAGATAAGAAAGAGGTGATTTTAAGTATCTCTTCTCTATCTATCATAAGTAGCTTATAGTGATGCTCTCTTTCGAGTTTTGCTCTCTCTTCCTCTTTGGCTTTCATTGAGCGGGCATCTTTGTCATAACCTTTCTTGGTAAGGATTTTGACATCTACTACTACACCCTCCAATGATTTGTCAGCATACAGAGATTTATTTACTACATGCCCTGCCTTATCTCCAAATATTGCTCTAAGCAGTCTCTCTTCAGGAGTTGGTTTGATTTCACCCTTTGGAGATACTTTACCTACAAGCATCATACCAGGCTTTACATAAGTACCGATTTTTACTATACCGCTTTCGTCAAGATGCATCAATTCATCTTCACGAACATTTGGTATATCTCTTGTAATCTCTTCAACACCATGTTTGAGTTCTTGAGCATCTATAGTCTTTTCATAGATATGTATAGATGTAAAGGCATCTTCTCGGATAAGCTTTTCAGAGAGAATAATCGCATCCTCATAGTTGTATCCGTTCCAAGGCATAAAGGCTACTAAGATATTCTTACCTATTGCGAGTTCTCCCTGATCCATATTTGGTCCATCGGCAATGACTTCACCTTTTTTGACAAACTGACCTTCATATACAATAGGTGTCTGAGAAAAAGATGTGTTTTGGTTGGTTCTCATATTCTTTTCAAGGGCATAATGGTCTATAAATATACCATTTTCATCTTCACCTTTGATAAAGATATTTCTAGCATCTACCTTCTCAACTACACCGTCTCTGTCTGCTTTTATAGCTTCCCATGCATCTCTGGCAACAATAGCTTCCATACCGGTTCCTACCATAGGAGCTTCTGTTTTCAAAAGAGGCACTGCCTGTCTTTGCATGTTTGAACCCATCAATGCACGGTTGGCATCATCATGCTCTAAGAATGGAATAAGTGCAGCTGTAGCACCACTTATCATCAATGGAGAGACATCAATCAAATCAACTTTATCAGCTTCATTAAGTCCGATATTTCCATTTAATCTTGTTTCAATCAAGTCATCTACAATATAACCATTCTCATCAAGTTTGGTAGATGCAGATGCAATCACCTTATTCTCTTCCTGAGTAGCTGTAATATATACAATCTCATCAGTTACTTTTCTATTCTTGACTACTTTGTATGGTGCTTCTATAAATCCAAGTTCATTTACCTTTGCATAAGTAGCAAGTGTGTTAATCAAACCGATGTTTTGACCCTCCGGAGTCTCAATCGGGCAAATTCTACCATAATGTGTAGGGTGGACATCACGCACCTCAAATCCGGCTCTCTCTTTGACAAGTCCGCCCTCACCCAGAGCAGAGAGTCTTCTTTTATGAGTAATTTCAGATAGCGGGTTGGTCTGATCCATAAATTGAGACAACTGACCACTTGAGAAGAATTCAAGTACTGTATTGGTAATCATCTTTGAGTTTACCAAATCATGAGGCATCAAATCATCCAAAGAGCCACTCATTGTACTCATCTTGTCCTTGATTGCTTTTTGCATCTTCAGCAATCCGTTGTGAAGCTCATTTCCAAGCAATTCACCAATAGCTCTGATTCTTCTGTTACCAAGATGGTCTCTATCGTCAATATGTCCCTGACCATGCTTGACTTTAATCAGATACTTTACAGTGTTTATAATATCTTCTGTTGTAACCACTGTAACATACTCTGGTACATCCTGCCCCAATTTGTGGTTCATTTTCATTCTACCCACTTTGGTAAGATCATATCTTTCAGGATCAAAAAAGAGCTGATTCAAAAATTGCTTTGCAGCCTCTGGTGTGACAGGCTCTCCCGGTCTCATAACCTTGTATATTCTAATAGCTGCAAGAAGATTCTCATCATCTATCTCTTCAGTCTGCTTGAGCAGTCTCAAGCTCTCCTGATCTGCTATGAAAGCTTTTAGAATAGAAGAGTCACAACCCTCTGCCTGATCATCTGCTATATAAAATGAGTTCAAGCCCAACTCTACTATCTTGGCAAGTCTGTTCTCTTCCAATTCAGTTACCACATCAAAGAGAACCTCTCCGCTTTCTGGATCTATTACAGGCTTTGCAAGATATCTACCAAGTAGTGACTCCGGTGAAGCTTCAACATACTCCAAACCTTCATCAAGAAGCTTTTGACCTCTTTTTTTAGTCATTCTTTTACCTGCTGAGAGGATAAGATTGCCATCAATATCCAATACATCTTTTTCTACAGGTGTAGTATATTCAGCAGGATTGAATTTCATCACAAATTTATTATCTTTGATAAATATCTCTTTAATCGGATAAAATAACTTGATAATATCCTCTTTTGTATAATCCAATGCTCTGAAAAGTATTGTGATAGGAATCTTTCTACGCTTGTTGATTCTGGCATACATTATATCTTTGGCATCATATTCAAAATAGAGCCAACTACCTCTATCTGGTATAATTTGAGCAGAATATAATAACTTGTTAGCTACTGTAGTAGCTTCAGCTTCTTTGAATATTACGCCAGGACTTCTGTGAAGCTGATTTACAATAACCCTCTCCACTCCGTTTACAATAAACGATGTTCTATCTGTCATCAGAGGAATATCTCTGACAAACACAGCCTGTTCTTTTATCTCTTTGGGGTCTAACTTTTCACCTGTCTTTTCATCTCTGTTCCATATAGTCAAAGCTATATTGAGTTTTAAAGATACAGAATAAGTAAGTCCCTTCTCCATACACTCTCTGACAGTATATTTGGGTTTGATTATCTCACTCCCCTTATACTCCAGTGTAATCCTATTTTGTTGATCATGTATAGGAAACGATTGTCTAAAAACCCTCTCAATAATACTATGAGAGCGATCTTTTGCATCTATCATCAAGAAATTCTCATAACTCTTTTGTTGTAATTGTAAAAGATGAGGAATCTCTATCTGTCTGGGTGTCTTCGAGAAATCGACACGAAGTCGGTTACCTGAATGTAGTGAATTTAACATTGGCTGACCTTAAAGTTTTGGTTGTAGTGTTTAATGGTGTGGATACACAAATAAACTATTCATCAATAGTTTGTCTCTATATCTTACTATATGAAGAATCGGGCAAAAAGCCCGACTTAAATTACTTAAGCTCGACAGTTGCGCCAGCTTCTTCGAATTGCTTCTTAAGCTCTTCAGCTTCTTCTTTAGAAACAGCTTCTTTGATTGTAGTAGGTACTTCTTCAACAGCTGCTTTAGCCTCTTTGAGACCAAGACCAGTAACAGCTCTAACAACTTTAATAACATTGATCTTCTTAGCACCTGCTCCTGTTAGAACAACATCAAACTCTGTCTGCTCTTCAGCAGCTTCTGCACCAGCACCGGCACCAGCAGCAGCTACTACAGTAGCTTGAGCTGATACACCAAATTTCTCTTCAAACTCTTTTACAAGTTCGCTTAGTTCAAGAACAGTTAGTCCTGAGATATATTCAAGTACATCTTCTTTAGTACATGCCATTTTCTATCCTTTTTTATGAGTCTTATTCATTTTAAAATTTAATTATCAACCCCACACGGGGTCAAAACAGTTACGCTTCCTCTTCTTTTTTCTGTCTGAGTGCATCAAGACCGATTGTAAAGTTACGAACCGGTGCCATCCAGACATTAAGAAGCATACCGATAAGCTCATCACGACTAGGCAATTTAGCCATTGCCATGATAGTAGCCAAGTCAACTGTTTTACCTTCAAGCGCACCTGATTTCATGGTAAATTTACCTTTGAACTCAGTAGCTGCTTTATCTGCCACTTTACAAGTAGAGATTTGATCTTCACCCCATACGATTAGATTCGTATCTTTTAGCTGAAGATCATCTATACCTGCATTTGCCAGTGCCAAAGAAGCCAAAGTGTTTTTGACAACTCTTACATGTGCATCATTTTCAGCTGCCAAATGTCTAACACTCTCAAGCTCTTTACAAGTCATACCTTTGTAGTCACAAACTACAACAGCATTTGACTCTTTGAAGGCATCGCTCAGCAGTGCTACAAGCTCTTCTTTTTCAGCTCTTGTCATTTCTTCTCCTTTCCGACTTCAGAGAGGGCTTCCAAAAAATTGGAAGGGATTATATCCAATTTAAGCTTATGCCCCTATCATCTTTAGTCTAAGATTAACGGTCAAAGACCACAATTATTTAATATCCATCAACTCTGTAGTGTTGAGTTTGACAGAAGGACTCATAGTCAAAGAGAGTGCGGCATTTTTGATATATCTACCTTTTGCACTCGCTGGTTTTGCTCTGTTTATTTTTTCTACAAAAGTAATCAAATTCTCTTTTAGAGCATTTTCATCAAAAGAGGCTTTTCCAATACCGGCATGGATATTACCTTTTTTATCAACTCTAAAGTTTACTTGACCACCTTTGGCATTTTTGACTGCCTGAGCCACATCCATAGTAACAGTTCCAGTTTTAGGGTTAGGCATCAAACCTTTTGGTCCAAGAATTCTGGCAACTTTACCCAAAACTCCCATCATATCAGGAGTAGCGATTACGATATCAAAATCGATATTGCCTGCCTGAATCTGCTCAATCAGCTCATCACTGCCGACCAAATCAGCACCTGCATCTTTTGCTTCATCTATCTTGGCACCTTTTGCAAAAACAGCTACTCTTACAGTTTTACCTGTTCCGTGAGGAAGTACAACAGAGCCTCTAATCATCTGGTCTGCATGTCTAGGGTCAACATTCAGATTCAATGCTATCTCTACAGTCTCATCAAACTTTGCAGATTTCAAATCTTTTACAGTTTTGACTGCTTCCTCTACACTATACTCTTTACTCTTGTCAATTTTTTCAAGAAGAGCTTGTTTTCTTTTACTAAGTTTCTTTCCCATAATATACTCCGCTTTATTTGCTCCCACTTCTATTTTAAATCTTAGTGGTCAAAAGATTTAATCAACGATTTCAATCCCCATACTTCTACATGAGCCTGCCAAGATTTTAGCAGCAGCTTCTCTGTCGTCAGTATTGAGGTCTTGAATTTTAAGCTCAACAACTTTCATCAACTGATCTTTGCTGATTGTAGCTACTTTATTAAGAAGAGGATTATCACTACCCTTCTTTATACCGGCTTCTTTCATCAACAAATCACTTGCAGGTGGTTGCTTAGTCTCAAATGTAAAACTTCTGTCTGAATATACAGTGATTACAACTGGGATTTTAAAGCCCATTTTATCTTTTGTTTTTTCGTTGAATGCTTTACAAAATTCCATAATATTAATACCACGCTGTCCAAGTGCAGGACCTACCGGTGGTGATGGATTTGCTTGACCGGCTTGGATCATCAGCTTGAACTGTTCGGTAATCTTCTTAGCCATTATATTTCCTTAATTTATATTATTTTTTCGACCTGAGTATAAAGAATCTCAACAGGAGTGTTTCTTCCGAATATCGAAACATTCAACTTCAACTTACCATGATCTAAATCATACTCTTCGACCATTCCTGTAAAGTTGGCAAATGGTCCATCGATAATTCTGACCATCTCTCCTGTTTCGAAATCGACTTTAGGTCTAGGTGCCGATTTCTTTTCTAATTTTTCTAATATCACATTGATATCTGCCTCACTCAAAGGTGTAGGACTCTTCTGCTCACCGATAAATCTTGATACTTTTGGCAATCTCTGGATTTTATGCCAAAGATCAGTATCCAAATCTATATTGGCAAAAACATATCCTGAATAAAGTGACCTTTCAGTAATCTTTTTTTTACCGTCCTTGACTTCAATAACCTCTTCTGTAGGAACTACTACCTGAGTTATTCTGTCCTGTAGAGCATAATCTTCAGCCATCTGCTCGATAGCCTTTTTCACGCTTCTTTCACTTCCGGCATATGTCTGAATAGCATACCACTGATGTGCCATCAAATTACTCCTTATATAGAAGACGACACGATTGCCGACATCATCAAATCTACTAACGCTAAAAAGATAGATATTACTGTTACCACCATAATAACTGCTATAAATGCTTGACGCACCTGCACTTTAGTGGGAAATATCACCTTATCCAATTCTTGTTTTGCTTCACTGAAAAAATTAGAAATATTAGAAAAAAACTCCATGCTACCTTCTTTATGGCAGGCCAAGAGGGACTCGAACCCCCGACACCTGGTTTTGGAGACCAGTGCTCTACCAACTGAGCTATTGGCCTATCTGGTCTTATTTATTTGTAAGTGAGAAGAGCTTTACAGCTTCATCTCTTTGTGTATTGTATGCTCTTTACACCACTTGCAATACTTTTTAATAGCAAGTTTTTCTGTAGTGTTCTTTTTGTTTTTAGTTGTGTGATAATTTCTTCTAGTACACTTTTCACAACCTAGATGGATTGTTTCTCTCATCTTATCTCCATTCTATATAAATTCCGGGCATAAAGCCCGGTAAATCAGATATTACTCTATGATTTTAGTTACAACACCGGCACCAACAGTTCTACCACCCTCACGGATAGCGAATCTTGTACCCTCTTCAAGAGCGATAGGTGCGATAAGCTCAACATTAATCTTAACATTGTCTCCAGGCATTACCATCTCAGTACCTTCTGGAAGGATAACTGAACCAGTAACATCAGTTGTTCTTACATAGAACTGAGGTCTATAGTTGTTGAAGAATGGTGTATGTCTTCCACCTTCCTCTTTAGTCAGAACATAAACTTCTGCCTCAAACTTAGTATGAGGAGTGATTGAACCTGGCTTACAAAGAACCATACCTCTTTGTACATCTTCTTTAGCAGTACCTCTAAGAAGAACACCACAGTTATCACCGGCTTCACCACAGTCCATCTCTTTTCTAAACATCTCAACGCCAGTAACAGTAGTCTTCTGAGTGTCTTTAAGACCAACGATTTCTACCTCTTCACCAACACAGATTTTACCTCTCTCGATTTTACCAGTTACAACAGTTCCTCTTCCCTGGATAGAGAAGATATCTTCGATTGGCATCAAGAAATCTTTGTCAGTATCTCTCTCTGGATCAGGGATATACTCATCAACTGCGTCCATAAGAGCCAAAATCTTCTCAGACCACTCACCGATTTGACCTTTTTTAGCCTCTTCAAGAGCCTGGAATGCAGAACCTGCAACGATAGGAGTATCATCACCAGGGAACTCATATTCGCTAAGAAGTTCTCTAACTTCCATCTCTACAAGCTCAAGCATCTCTTCTTTGTCTTCTTCATCAAGCTGATCTTCTTTATTTAAGAATACAACGATATAAGGTACACCTACCTGGCGAGAAAGAAGGATATGCTCTCTAGTCTGTGCCATTGGTCCATCAGTTGCAGCGATAACCAAAATAGCACCATCCATCTGAGCAGCACCTGTAATCATGTTTTTAACATAGTCTGCGTGACCTGGACAGTCAACATGCGCATAGTGTCTCTTCTCAGTTTCATACTCAACGTGAGAAGTAGCGATTGTAATACCTCTTTCTCTCTCTTCTGGTGCATTATCGATTTGATCATAATCCATAAGAGCAGTATCATTTTTAGTTGCCAAAACTGCAGTAATTGCAGCTGTCAAAGTTGTTTTACCATGGTCAACGTGACCGATTGTACCGATATTGACATGCGGTTTGGTACGCTCGAATTTTTCTTTAGCCATTCTTTCGTCTCCTACTATTTTGTTTGCGGCTGATATTATATCAGTTTTTCCTTAGACCTTATTAATCAGGTATGGACAAGACTCTGTCGCTTGCGTCAGACTCCTGTCCATATCCGAAGGTCTCTCTGGAGCCCAGAAGCGGGATTGAACCGCCGACCTCTTCCTTACCAAGGAAGTGCTCTGCCACTGAGCTATCTGGGCTTTGTTGCTATATTCTTATTGTGTTATTATTTATTCGATGTCTCATGATTGATTGAAAGCTATAACTGCGAAGATTGTCATCATTAAAATGAACAGTTACTGTTTACAGCTCCCAGTAATGGAGCGGGAAACGGGACTCGAACCCGCGACCCTCAGCTTGGAAGGCTGATGCTCTAGCCAACTGAGCTATTCCCGCATCGCTTCATGAGATAAATGGTGGTGAGAGGAGGATTCGAACCTCCGAAGGCGAAAGCCAGCAGATTTACAGTCTGCCCCCGTTGGCCGCTTGGGTATCCCACCTTGTTGTACTGGTCAAACGCTGATATAATGGAGCCGGTGAAGGGACTCGAACCCCCGACCTGCTGATTACAAATCAGCTGCTCTAGCCAACTGAGCTACACCAGCGTTTTTAATTCGTTTCCGAATTGGACTCGTATTGTATGCAATATAAACTTAAATAACGCTTAAAATAT
>WFNP01000057.1 GCA_015488535.1 Nitratifractor sp. | reverse complement strand
CCAAGAGAAAAAATCTCTTGAAAGTGTTCTTTAAAATTTTAATGTTACAAGAGTATTGTCATTTCCTATTTTTTCGCTCCGTTTAAGTTATTCTTTATAGGATTGCTTTATTATTTTATTTATGAGTTTAAATTATATCAAAATAGTTGTTATTTATTTCAACAGATAAAGTCTATAAATAAATATTTAAGTTTTTAATTAAAAGTTAAATATAATAATTAGAAAGGATTTAGTTTGATATCTGTTTTTAAAAAATATGCAAGAGGTATGGGATTATTCGCAATAACAAGTGGATATCTTTGTGCAGGTTCTGTTACATGGCATATTCAGAATAAATATTATTATTCTGTAAGTTTACAGTTTTATACTGGTGATTTACGAAGAGTATGGCCTGCTTCTGACAGGGTTTGGGTATTAAATGACAGTAGAATACATACATACAGATTGAGATGTAATTATGGTGAAAAGATTTGTTATGGTGCATGGCCGGAAGGAAATGATGGCTCAAGATATTGGGGTATAGGAAAATTTGGAGAACACTCTTGCACAAAGTGTTGTACTACCTGTGACGGAGGAGAAACGCCTATAGTTATACTACATTGATATTACTATTATACAAAACAGTAAAAGTTCTCAAATCAATCTATGCAATAACCAATACACTAATACACTAATGCTATAATATGCCAAATTAAAAAACAATGGAGATTAGAGTATGAATCTATTTGATGATGATGATTTTATGGTGACGACACCGAAAGAGAATTTCTTTCAAATTATAAGAACAGCCAATCAAAATATAGTAGAGTTGGAGATAGATAAATTAATTGAAAGATTGGCAGTAGCTGAAAAGATACTCGAAGACAAAGGCTTGGAAGAGGAGTTTGAAAAACTGCTCTATACAATGCCTGCAACTGATGCTGAAGAGTTGAATGACAGAAAAAACTCTCTATACATAGAAACGGTAGGTGCTATCGTTTCCAAGTGTGAATAGGAGAATAGGATTGCTTGAAGCAATAGAGAGAAAAATGGAGCAGTATATCCTCGATCTTGAGGATAGAGATGCACTTGAGTTATACAAAAAGTTACCTGCAGGTAAGAGACTGAGAGCCAAAATGATACTCTCTATTGCAGGTAGCACTTTGGCATCTATTAAAACTGCTGCTATTGTGGAGATGATACATGCAGCAAGTCTGTTGCATGATGATGTAATAGATGATGCCTATGTGCGTAGAGGTAACCCATCAATAAATGCCATATATGGAAACAAGACATCTATAATGTTTGGTGATGTCTTATATTCAAAAGGTTTCTATGAATTGATAGATATTGATAGAGATGTAGCAAAAACCATATCAGATGCTGTTGTAAAGCTTAGTCTTGGAGAGAGACAAGATGTAATATTGTCGCACTCATTTAACAGTAACAAAGATGCATATATGCAGATGATATATGGTAAAACGGCATCATTGATAGAAGCATCTGCAAAATCTGCAGCTATACTTGCCGGTAAAGATAGAGATATTTACGCAAAATATGGCAAAAATTTGGGACTTGCATTTCAGATGATAGATGATATTTTGGATATTACTCAAGATAGCCAAAAACTTGGCAAACCGGCAATGCATGATTATGAAGAGGGTAAATGCACACTACCTTATATATATCTGTATGAAAAATTAAACAATGAAGATAGAGATAAATTACTCTCTTTACATGCCAAAAGATTATCCAACGAAGATATAGATTGGATAAAAGATAAAATGATATCAAGTGGTGCATTGAAAAAAGCATCAGATGAAGCCAAAGCTTTAGCACTTGAAGCAGTAGAGTTGATGCAAAGCGAAGGCAACAAAGAGCTGGAGAGAGTAGCTATGCAGATGATTGAGAGGAGCTTTTAATGCACTATCAAGTTGTGAGTTTCAACTACAAACGGTGCGATTTGAATGAGCGGGAGAAGTTAGCTTTTAAGAGTGATGATGAAATTAGAGAGTTTTTAAATACACTGGTCAAGTTTGATTTTATGCTTGAAGCATTTGTGATAAACACATGTAACCGTATAGAGGTAGTAACTGCTTCCAAAGATAATTTTGCCACTTTTCACGCAATTTTGGGACTTATCAGCCGAAGAAGCGGAGTCAATTTTTATGAGCTTGAAAAGAGTGCGATGAAGTATGAAGATGAAGAAGCAGTAGAGCATCTCTTTAAGGTAGTAGCATCACTTGATTCATTGGTCATTGGTGAAGCTCAAATTACAGGACAGGTCAAACAGGGATTTAAACTATCCTATGAAAACGGCACATCAGGCAAAGAGTTAAACAGAGTAGTAAGTTATGCCATAAAGTGTGCAGCAGAGGTGAGAAATGCTACAAATATATCTGAAAATCCAATATCAATAGCATCTGTGGCAGTAGCACAAGCTTCTGATATAATGAATGGCTCACTTGCTGGAATGACAGGCGTAGTTATTGGCACAGGTGAGATGGGTAAATTGGCTACCAAACATCTACTTAGAAGCGGAGCTGATGTAGTGCTTATTTCACGCACCCGCAAAAATGCCGAAGAGTTGGCAAATGAGCTTGGAGAGAATGTCAGAGTAGCTGATTTTGAAGATATTCCAAAATATATCAACAGATACAGATTACTATTTAGTGCCACAGCATCACCAGAACCTATTATTACAGCAGGTATGGTACAGGAAAAAGATATCAAAAGAGTATGGTTTGATATGGCAATTCCAAGAGATATAGAAGATATTAGTGATGAAAAAATAGAGATATATCGCATAGATGATTTACAAAGTATCTCTAAAAATAATCATGCTATGAGACAGGAACAGGCTCTAAGAGCTTTTGAGATAGTCCAAAAATATAAAGATGAGTTTTTTATATGGCTAAGGGCTTTATCTGTTGAACCGGTAATTAAGCAGATGAGGTTGGATATTGATAGAGTAATTGATAGTGAAATAGATAGAGCTTTAAAAAAAGGTTATATCCCAAATGAATATAGAGATAATATTCACTATCTACTCAAACAGACATTTGATAAATATCTTCATCAACCCACCAAAAATATGAGAGAAGTATCACGCAAGAGTGAAGGTGGAGCTATGATAGAGGCAGTCAGAGATATATTTGGCATAGATACAGGCAATATTGATGTGCAAAGATACAAAAAGAGCAGGGAGGCTTAATATAATGAGATTTTCAAAGATGTTGATACCTACACTGAAAGAGGCACCCTCTGATGCGGTTTTGGTTAGTCACAAATATTTGATTAGAGCAGGATTTATCCAAAGTGTCGGAAGTGGATTATACAACTTTTTGCCACTTGGTAAAATGGTATTGGATAATGTCAAAAATGTAGTAAAAGAGGAGCTTGACAAAGCAGGATGTCAAGAGGTGGATTTGGCATTTGTTACACCGGCTTCTTTATGGATAGAGAGTGGCAGATTTGAAAAATACGGCAAAGAGTTGCTTAGATTTAAAGATAGAAAAGATAATGATTTTGTGCTTGGTCCAACTCATGAAGAGATGATGGTAAATCTTGTCAGACAAACAGTAAAAAGCTATAAACAACTCCCTTTAAATCTATATCAAATCAAAACAAAATTTAGAGATGAGATTAGACCTCGATTTGGTTTGATGAGGGGGAGAGAATTTTTAATGAAAGATGGTTACAGCTTCCACAAAGATGAAGAGGATATGAAAAGAGAGTTTGACAATATGGAGCAGACTTACTCTCGTATTTTCAAAAGATTGGGACTTGATTTTAGAGTAGTAGAGGCTGACAGTGGTGCAATAGGTGGAAGTGGCTCAAAAGAGTTTATGGTATTGGCTGATAGTGGTGAAGATACAGTAGTTGTATGTGAAGAGTGTGATTATGGAGCCAATATTGAAGCAGCTATTAGAAAACCGGCAATTTGTGAAGCAGAAGCTCCAGAAGAGGGTATAAAAGCCAAATTTCATACACCAGATATTACAAAAATTGATGAGCTTAGTGAATTTTTCCATCTTGACCCTTACTATATCATCAAAACAGTAGCAAAAAAGGCACTTTATGATGGTGGAGAAGAGAAAATCGTTCTCTTTGCTCTAAGAGGTAGTGATGAACTTCAAGAGACAAAAGCGTGTAATTCTGTAAATGCCAATGAGTTGATAGATATAGATGATGAAGAGTTACAAGAAGCAGGACTTATTCCGGGCTTTATGGGTATTTTAAATCTGCCCGAAGGTATAGAGGTAGTAGTAGATAATGAGCTAAAAAAAGCCCCTTGTATGGTATGTGGAGCAAATGAAAAAGATTATCATCTCGTAAATGTAAATATGATTGAGTATGAGGGTAGATATGATGATTTAATAGCGGTGCAAGAGGGGGATAGATGTGCCAAATGTGGAGGCAGACTCAAATATACCAAAGGTATAGAAGTAGGGCATATATTCCAACTTGGCACTAGATACAGTGAGCCATTAAATGCTACTTTTTTAGATGAGAATGGTAAGAGTAAGCCCTTTGTAATGGGGACTTATGGAATTGGAGTATCAAGACTGTTGGCTGCAATTATTGAGCAACATCATGATGATAAGGGTTGTAAATGGACTATGCAAAGCACTCCGTTTAAAGTAGAGATAATTGTATCCAATATATCTGATGAGCTTCAAAAACAGAATGCTGAAAAACTCTATAATCAAATGATAGAAGATGGTATAGATGTCCTGATTGATGATAGAAAAGAGAGATTTGGTTTCAAAATGAAAGATTTTGAGCTTATAGGGATACCATATGGCTTAATTGTAGGTAAAAAGATAAGTGATGGTATTGTAGAGATTGTAGATAGAGATACCCTTCAAAAAGAGGAGATTAATATTAATGATGTAATTGAGATACTTAGAGTGAGGGCAGGGGTATGATGCTGCTTATTCTCATCTTTTTGATGGCAGATTTTTTTGTGTCTCTAAAGGTGGGTATAGAGATAGGATATCTAAACAGTGTTTTATGGATTATAGGCTCGGCAATTTTGGGAGGTGTTTTATTGAGACTCTCTCCTTATGCATTGATGAGCAGTTTCCAAAGTTTCAGTTTTGGAGAGTTTGATATACAAGATGTTCAAAATGCTGCTATGGCATATCTGTTTGGAGCTATTTTACTAATTATTCCGGGAGTTTTAAGTGATGCAATTGGATTAGGATTGGTGCTATTTTCACTATATTTACATTTATTTGCTAAAATCCGACCCAGAAAATATAACAATTTTCAACATTTTAATCAAAAGCAAGGAGAAAATAATGAAATTATCGATGTCGAAGTTATTGATAAGTGCGATAACAGCAACACTATTGACAACAGCAAGTAATGCAGGAGATATAAATACTACAGTAGGTAAACAAGAGACTTCAAATCAGTTTGATGTCAAAAACTTTGTAAAAAAGCATCTCATCAGAAATCCAATGGTAAAAGTAAACAGTGTAGAAGTAGTTGGCACTCAAACACTCAAAAACTCTCCGGATTGGAAAGTATATATGGTAGTTATGGATATCAGCTATGGTAAAAAGAAACATATGAAAATACCTGAGATGATATTTGCCAACTCAAAAGAGAATCTAGTAACAATGAAAATGATAGATGCAAAAACAGGCACAGATTTGAGCAGAAATATCAAGCCTAAACTTCCGGCGAGTTATTATGATGATGCTCACTTGGTGGCAGGTAATAAAAATGCTCCCCATAAAATGGTGGTATTCTCTGACCCTCAGTGTCCATTCTGTAAAGGCTTTGTGCCAAAAATGCTAAAAGATGTAAAAGCTCATCCGGACAAAGTAGCAGTATATTATTACCATATGCCTCTTCTTAGACTTCATCCAGTATCTGATACACTGACAAGAGCTATGGAAGTATTGAGCAGACAGGGTAAAAAAGATGAAGCTATGAAACTTTACGGACTCAAAATCAATCCTAGAATGACAAATGAAGACAAAATATTGGAGCAGGTAAAAAAACAGCTTGATATTGATGTCAAAAAAGAAGATATAAACAAACCTGAAATCAAAAAAGCAGTTAAAGCTGATGTAGATGCAGGAACCAGAATGATGGTAAGAGGGACTCCGACAGTCTATTTTGACGGCAAATATGATGCCGGTAGAAGTTTGTATAAGCAGTATATGAAGTAGTAACAGTGAAAAAAATTACAATAGCTACAAGAGCAAGTCAATTGGCTCTTTGGCAGGCATACCATATCAAAGCAAGAATTGAAGAGAGCTTTAAAGATATCGAAGTCTCTTTGAATGAGATTACAAGCAGAGGAGATAAAATCCTTGATAAACCTCTTGCTCTTGTGGGTGGCAAAGGTCATTTTACCAAAGAGCTTGAAGATGAGATGTTGGCAGGTAATGCTGATATTGCAGTTCATTCTCTCAAAGATGTTCCTACATTTATTCCAGATGGTTTGGAGTTGATTTCAATTACCAAAAGGCAAGACCAAAGTGATGTATTGCTCTCTCACAAGTTTGAAAATCTTGATGCTTTGCCAGAAGGTGCAGTAGTAGGGACTACAAGCCTAAGAAGAAGGATGCAAATTTTGGCAAAAAGACCCGATTTGCAGGTAAAAGATCTTAGAGGCAATGTAAATACCAGACTCAGAAAGCTCAAAGATGGTGAATATGATGCAATTATTTTGGCATATATAGGTTTAAAGAGACTGGATTTACTCAAAGATATTCCATTTGTTGAAAAGTTGGAGTTTATGATACCTCCGATGGGTCAGGCAGCTCTTGGTATAGAGATAGTCTCTAATAATCTTCTTGCCAAAGAGATAGCCAAAAGTTTGGATGACCGAGATACGCATCTTTGCACAGATATAGAAAGAGAGTTTATATCTGAAATTGGAGCCGGATGCTCTGCACCAGTAGCGATAAATGCCCGTATCATAGATAATGAAATTGAGCTTAGAGCGATGATTGGTTATCCTGATGGCACAAAGATAATGAAAGAGAGTGATACTTTTGCTATTGATGATGCCAAAGGTGCAGGTATAAAGATGGCTAGAAAAATGATAAGTTATGGTGCATTAGAGTTGCTTGATGAGGCTGAAAATATAGCCTTTAAAGATATAAGACCAGAGAGATTATAATAAAATTTATAAATAATTTGAGATAAAGAGGTTATATTTGATAGATACTTCTAAAAAAGAGCAAAAAAGAAGCCTTATAATAAATGGAGCATTGAAACTCTTTGCCACAAAGGGCTTTTATGCTACCACTATCCCGCAGATTGCTAAATTTATCGGTATGAGTTCGGGTAATTTATATAACTACTTCTCATCCAAAGAGTTGCTAGCTCAAGAGATACTCAAATATATATCCGCACATTTAGCCAAAGAGATAAGAAAGATAAATGATAGCTCTCTTAGTAGTCAAGAAAAGATTAAAGCTATTGTAAAGATTTATTTCAATACTGCCCAGTCTCAGCCTGAGATGATAGATTTCTTTTTGAGAGTTTATCTATCCAACAGGGAAGTTTTTCGCAAGGGTTGCGAGGGTATGATTTGCGTAAATGAGTTTGTAACAGAGATTATGATATTTTTTGATGAAGCAGTTGCCAAAGGGGAGCTGAAAAATCAAGACTTTTTTAGTGCATTTGGGCTGTTTATGGGGTATCTTGGCGGTATGGTTTTTCTAAACGGTGAAGAGGTATTAAATAAAAGACTTGATGAGTATATAGATGATATCTCTACAAATATCTATAATGCTCTAAAGAGTGATTGATGAAGCTGCTTTGGCTTCAAAAAATCACATGCAACGGTAATGCCCACTCATTTTTGAATTATCCGAATTTGACAGAGTGGATGGAGGATTTTGAGTGGGTATATCATCCTCTGTTGCCTTCAACTTACTCTTTAAAAGAGATTCAATCAGATATAAAAGAGTGCGATATTTTGATGATAGAAGGGGCTATCGATAGAGAAGATAGTCTATTTTTGGAGTTGTTTTACAGATATGCAAATGAAGCTAAATATATATTGACACTCGGCACATGTGCGACATTTGGCGGAATCTTTGCACAAGCAAAAGATAGTATAAAAGGCTTACATTTTGATAAAGAGAATAGATTGGACGAGTTTGGCAAATTTTGGCAAAAGAGCATATCTTTGCCGGGGTGTCCTTTGCAGCCTCAAGTATTAGCCGGTGTATTAAATGCAATCAAGGAGGGTATATCTATTCCTTTGGATAAAATGCACAGACCAAAATATTACTATGCCTATACGGTGCATAACGGATGCACAAGAAATGAGTATTTTGAATACAAAATTGATGAGCATAGATTTGGTGAGCTTGAGGGGTGTATGTTTTATGAGCATGGTTGTCAAGGGACATATACTCATAATAGTTGCAACAAGATTTTATGGAATAGCGTAAACTCCAAAACCCGTGCGGGTCAGCCCTGTATGGGGTGTAGTGAGCCGAATTTCCCGGATGATGATTTGTGGAGAACAAAAAAGAATATGGGAATACCCGCAAAATTACCTACAGGGGTGCCAAAGAGAGCATATTTGAGTTTGGCAGGAGTTGCCAAAGCATTTAAAATAGATAGGTTTTATCATCCTTTGATGGAGGATGAGAGTGAGTAGGATTAGAGTCGATTTGATAGAAAAGATTGAGGGCGTTGCTGAGGTTAAATATCATATCAAAGATAATAGGGTAGATTTTGCCCAAATAGCTTTTTTTGATAGCAGATATATAGAAAATATTTTAACAGGTAGAGTGCCGTTGGATGCTCTTGCAATTACTCCAAGAGTTTGTGGAATATGTGGACATGCACACTTGATAGCTACCGTTAGAGCGTTGGAGAGTGCCACCGGGTGCAGGGTGAGCAAAAAGGCTCAAACTATCAGAGAGATAACTCTATCTTTGGAGCTTCTTCAAAATCACTTCAAATGGTTCTATCTAAGCATCTATCCGCTAATTTTAAATGGAGCAAACAGAGTAGATGGGGCATTAGAGCCTTCAAGGGTGATATCTGAAGCGATAGCTTTAATAGCCGGACAGTATCCGCACAACAGTTATGCAATAGTAGGCGGAATTAGCACTGATATTACCCCGATAGATATATTTGAGTTGAAAGACAGGCTCAAATATATAACAAAGCTTTTTAATAAATATATAATAGATACAGATATTTCAGAGTTTAGCAGATGTGATAAGTTGGAGATGATGCTAAGCAAAAGTGGGGATTTGCCTTTGATTATGCAAAAGATTTTGAATAATGGTTGGCAGAGTTTGGGTCAAAGTTATGACAGATTTATCGTGTTTGGAGATAGTGGAATCTTTAAGAAAGGCAAATCAGTCAGCACAAGATATCAAGAGCATTTGGATATGAGATATATAGAGGAGTTTAAAACACCAAACAGTGAAGCTATATCTATCAAATACAGAGGCAAATTTTATGAAACCGGACCGCTTGCTAGGGCTATGATTATGAAAAGAAGCTTAGTAAAAGAGGCTCACAGAAGATATAAGGACTCTTTATATACCAGAATTTTGGCAAGAGTTTGTGAAATGCCTCTGCTAATACAATATATATATGATTTGATTGATACTATCGATTATTCGCAACCTTCATGGATAGATTACAAAGAGTTTAAACAAAGTTGTAGCGGTGTTGGAGCAGTTGAAGCCGCAAGAGGCTCTTTGATACACAAGATTGATATAAAAGAGGGTAAAATCATAGAATATAAAATCATAACCCCTACTCAATGGAATCTTGGCAATTCAAATAAAAGCAACCCCTCAACCGCACAAAAGGCACTTATTGGTAATAGAGCAGACGCACCGCTAGAGCTTATTTTTAAATCTTTTGATGTATGTAGCGTATGCACTGTCAAGTAGTCAATATTGGATATAATATTTTAGAGGCTTGAAATAGGAGTCAATGATGAAAAAAGATGAAATTTTAGAGTATCTAAGAAGTAGTAAAAATGAATTTATGAGAGATTACGGGATTGATAAAATTGCACTAATAGGCTCTTTTGCAAGAGGTGAAGAGCAAGAAAAAAGTGATATAGATATTATCTACTCTCTAAAAGATGGTAAAAAATGGAGCTTTGACAAATATCTTGAGTTTGAAGATAAATTAAGAAAAAAATTCAATAGAGATATAGATTTGATTTATGAAAAAAGACTCAATCCACTTGTAAGAATATATGCTTTAAAAGAGATGATATATGTTTAGCTCTAAGAATATGCTACATATTTTAACAATGCTTGAGGCAATAGAAAAGATAAAAATATATTCAGAAGGTTTTGATGATGAAGAGCAGTTTTATTATGCCAATAAACAGTTGAATTTCAATGCAACAATAAATCTTTTAATTGCCTGTGGAGAAGAGAATAAAAAAATAGATGATGAATTGAAAACCAATAAAGATATTAATTGGAAAAATTTATCAGCTATGAGAGATAAAATAGCTCACAATTATAGAGGTATAGATGAGAGCATAGTTTGGGATATTATTAAAAACTATTTGCCCAAGTTGAAAATAGCCCTCATTGAAATGATAGAAAAGATTGAAGATTATCATGTATATCTTGAAGAAGCTTTGCAAAGTGAATATTATGAAGATTTACAATATTTAAAAGATATATTCTCTAAAGATTGTAATATTTAGTCCGAAATCACTACAAGAAACCATCAAATTTTTACCACTTTTAAAACCCTTTAAGATTTTAATACTTCAATAAGCTACCGCTTTATATCATAATGAATGATTATTCATTTGGAGGTAAAAGATGGATAGACGGGATGCATTAATGAAGCTATTTAGCGCCAAAGGCGTGAAGGTAAATACAAACAGAGGTGAAGCCTACTACAATAGGCTAAAAGAGATGATGCAAAAAAGGCTAGATGAGCTTAGTAATACTCCAGCTGTTACAAAGACTGATATCAACAAGGTATTGGATGCTGAGGGACTTAGTAGAAGAGATTTTATGAAGTGGGCTAGTGCAATTACTGCTATGCTTATGCTTCCTGCATCTTTTACCCCACTTGTGGCAAAAGCAGCTGAGCTTATGAATAGAGTGCCTGTTATCTGGATAGAGTTACAAGATTGTGCAGGTAACTCTGAGGCAATTTTACGCTCAGATTCCCCTACTATAGATGAGTTGATACTTGAGACTATCAATTTGGAGTTTAATGAGACACTTATGGCAGCAGCTGGGCATCAAGCGGAAGAGCATCTTGATGAAGCTATGAAAAGATTTGAAGGTAAATATCTATGTGTAGTTGAAGGCTCAGTGCCAATAGGTGCCGGAAAAGAGTGGTGCACTATTGGTGCAAGAGGTGAAACTTTTGAGAAGCATCTATTAAGAGTAAGTAGCAAAAGTGCAGCGGTTGTAGCAGTTGGAACTTGTGCTACATTTGGAGGAGTTCCAGCAGCTGCTCCAAATCCAACCGGTGCGGTTGGAGTGCAAGATATTGTAAAGGGTAAGCCAATAATCAATATTCCAGCATGTCCGGCAAATCCGGCAAATATTACAGGGACTATTTTACACTATGTCCTAACCGGTCAAATCCCAGAGCTTGACCATTTAAATAGACCAAAATTTGCATTTGGATATAGAATACATGACAATTGCGAAAGAAGAGCCCACTTTGATGCTGGTGAATTTGTAGAAGAGTGGGGCGATGAAGGGGCTGAGAATAACTGGTGTCTATATAAGATGGGTTGTAAAGGACCTATGACATTTAATAACTGCTCAATAGTTAGATATAACAGTGGCACCAATTGGCCAATTGGTGCAGGACACGGTTGTATAGGTTGCTCAGAGCCTCAATTTTGGGATAAGTATGCCACTGAAAGACCAATGGCAGATAGCCACTTCAAAGCTCCAACCGGTGGAGTAGAAAAGACAGTAGATGAGTTTGGATTAGGATTACTTAGTGCAGCAGGTATTGGTATAGCTATTCATGCAGCTCTTAGTGCAACTGCTGGTAAAAAAGAGGAGGAGAAGTAAATTATGGCAAATAAACATATAATAGTTGATCCAATTACTAGAATTGAAGGGCATTTGAGAATAGAAGCGGTAATTGATGAGAATAATGTAATAAAAGATGCTTATGCAAGTTCTACAATGTTTAGAGGGATTGAGACAATCCTAAAAGGTAGAGACCCACGAGATGCAGGACTACTTGCTATGAGAATATGTGGAGTCTGCACAGGCACACACTATCAACGCTCAATTGAAGCAGTAGAACATGCTTTTAATGTAAAAATTCCAAAAAATGCAAGACTTGTTAGAAATCTAATGCAAGGCTCACTATATCTTCATGACCATGTAGTCCATTTTTACCATCTACATGGACTTGATTGGATAGATATCACCTCCGCACTCAAAGCAGACCCTAAAAAAGCCGCACAAGAGGCATTTAAATGGAGTGATACCCCACACGGAGTAGGAGAGGGGGAGTTAAAGGCTGTGCAAGAGAGACTTACAAAATTTGTAAAGCAGGGCAGACTTGGACTCTTTGCAAACGGATATTGGGGTAATAAACATTATAAATTAACTCCAGAGCAAAATCTAATTGGAGTAGCTCACTATCTGGAAGCTCTTGATATGCAAAGAGATATGTCTAAAATGATGGCAATATATGGCGGTAAAATGCCTCATCCACAAAGTATAGTAGTAGGTGGCGTAACTTGTGTGCAAGATATCAAAAATCCGGCAAGAAATGCTGAATTTAAATCACTGCTAACAAAAGCTAGAAATTTTATCAAAAATGCATACTTAGCAGATATTGCAATGGCAGGAACGGTATATTCAGATGAAGCATTAGACGGTACAGGTGCCGGACTTAAAAACTATATGACTTATGGTGGATATAGACTTGATGATAATGAGTTTTATAAAGCATCTTTACTCTTCCCAAGTGGAGTAGTATTAAATGGTGATTTAAGCAAAGTGATACCGTTTGACCAATCCAAAGTAACAGAAGATGTAACACACTCATGGTATAGTGCAAATGCTCCTCAACATCCTTTTGATGGGACTACAATTCCAGAATATACAGGACTCAAAAAAGAATCAGACGGACTTGCTTATCTAAAAACAGATGAGAAATATAGCTGGATAAAATCTCCAATTTATGATGATAACAGAGTAGAGGTTGGACCACTTGCAAGAATGGTAGTAGGGGTTGCTTCAAAGAATGAGAGAATTACCAAATATGTAAATAGCTTTCTTGATAGATTGGGTCATCTATTAGGGCTTGATAAGGCAGCTCCAGCCAGTGTATTATTCTCAACTGTTGGTAGAACAGCAGCTAGAGCAATAGAGACTGAAATGATGGCAGATGTAATGATGGAGTGGATAGATGAACTCTCAGCCAATGTTGCTTCAGGCGACCATAGCACATGGACAGAGTTTGATTTTGATAAAGTTAGCAAAGATGCCAAAGGGTATGGGCTTGAAGAGGCTCCAAGGGGTGCTTTGGGACATTGGGTAAAAATAAAAGATGGCAAAATCGAAAATTATCAAGCAGTAGTGCCATCAACTTGGAATGCAGCCCCACGAGACGGCAAGGGTAGAATGGGAGCTTATGAAGCAGCACTAATCGGCACAAAGGTAGCAGACCCTAATCAGCCTTTGGAGATACTAAGGACTGTGCATAGCTTTGACCCGTGTATTGCGTGTGCAGTGCATATAGTTGATACCAAAGGCAAAGAGCTTGGAAGCTTTAAAGTAAGCACAAGTTGTAGCATTTAAAGGAGTCAAAAATGAGACCCGGATATAAAAAAGTGGAGAGAATGACCACTTTTATGCGTATAAACCATTGGGTAGTAGCTATCTGTATGGTTGCAGCAATAGTTACAGGATTATATATAGGACATCCATACTATCAGACACTGATATCTGAACCGGCTGTTAATAAGTATGTAATGGCGTGGAATAGATGGGTGCATTTTATGGTTGCAATTATTTTTGATGTTAGCTCCATTGTAGTAGCTTATTTATACTTTTTTAGTAGATTTGAAAAGCCTATTTTAAAAATATTGCCTACACCAAAAAATATAGTAGAGTTTGTAATGGTATTTATTAACCTCATCACATTTAATAGAGTCAAAAAATTTGACTCTTCACATGCCGATAGTTTCAATACAGTATATTTTTTGATATTCCATCTGCTATTAGCGTGGATGCTATTTAGCGGACTCCAACTATATGTGCATGGATTAGAGAGTGGTCATAGTAGTATCGGTGATTGGTGGCCGTGGGTGCTACACTTGGCTACCGATTGGACTGTAACAGTAACCGGCGGGACATATATGGATGTGAGATATTGGCACCATATTAGTATGTATTTTATTATTGTTTGGGTTATGTTTCATATCTACTATCAGGTATGGAGGACAATATTTTGGCAAGAAGGAGATATCGCTATTGTATTTGGCGGTAGCAAATTTGTAAAAGATAATAAATAAATCAATGAAAATAAAAAATTCTTTTTTGTAGTTATACATCTGCTTATGTATAACTAACTTCTTTCTGATGTGAAGCCAACCAAGCAGTTATGCTCCACATCAGGAGATGTGGAGCAAGTAAAGTTAGATATTATATATAACATCAATTAGTATATCGGTAAATGATTATCCAATAACCAATTATCAATATACTAATATTACTAATTTAAAGGTTTTATATTGAATGTAGCAGTAGTAGGTGCTGGGACTATTATATTTCAAGATGAAGGGGTTGGAGTATATGCCCAAAGATATTTAGCTGAAAATTACTCTTTTGAGGGTGATATTACAATAGTTGACGGTGGGGTGCTTGGCTTTCAATTGATGAGATATTATACTGAGTATGATAAAGTGATAATTCTTGATACTATCACAATGAAAAATGATAAAGCTGGAGCTATATACAATATTCCAGGAAGTGAGCTTTTAGGGCTTGGTAGTTATAAGCAGACAGCCCATGAGGTAGAGATTGTAGAGATGTTAGAGATTGCCGCACTCAATGGTAATTTGGGTGATGTAAATATTATAGGAATTGTGCCTTATGATATTTTGAGTGTAAATATCAATTTGAGTGAGCCAATAAAAAGGGCTTTTGGTGATTTTATAGATACAGCCATATCAGAGATAAAAAAGTGCAATATCTCAATAAAGCCCAAAGAGAGTATGAAGAGTCTTGAAGAGATTATAAATTTATACTCCAATGCAAAAGCCCAAAGAAGCGTATAAAAGGATAAAGATGTCTATTGTTCAAAAGATTGAATATAAGAGTAAATTTGACTATTTTGATGGATTTTTACAACATGCTATTGATGAGTGCGGTATAAAAGGCTCTATTGAGAGAGTAGATAACAAGATAGTGATGATACTCTCTGAATCTGATATGAAAAAGTTAGAAATATTTAGCCAATATACACAAAAGTATCTACCACACTCTATATATCTTGGTAAAATTGATACAGTTAGAGATAGCTTAGTGCCAAAAGATACCCACTTTTCAACTACTGCTTATGCAATAGCCCCATGCCCAATATGTATAGAAGAGCTTACAAATCCAGCAAGCAATAGATATCTTGATGATACTCTAAGATGCACACACTACTGCAATACTAAAGTGTATGAAGATATAGATTATACTTACTTTTCACCACACTATAATAATAATGATACTGTTTTGCTTTGCGACTCTTCAAAGGTAAGAGAGCTTTTTATATTGACAGATGAAGAGATAAAAGTGCTATTTTCAATCGAAAAGCCTACAATCAAAGCTACAATAAAAAGCCAAGAGTTAAAAGAAATTACCGGCAAAAACTATATTAGAGTCCAAGCTCCATATAATATTAAAAGTCTGCTTGTGGCATTAAATGCAAAAGAGAGTGGTATAGATACACTATTTTTCAACCAAAGAGATAATGAGCCGTTTATCATATCTGTGCAAGAGCATATCTATATGGTAAATGATAATAGAATTAGTGCCAAACTTGAAAATTTTGATAGTGATAAAGTGATAAATAGACTACTTAATATCAAAAAGGAGAGTGGATACGCTGAAGTAATTGGGGTATATCTTAGCCGACAATTTGGAATTAATTTTATTATCTCAAATAATCAAGAGACTAAAAAAGTAATGAGCTTTGGAGAGTTTGAATTAAATAGAGTATTAAAGAGTATGCAAAATGATGATACAAAATCAAGACTCTTAAATAACTTTAAAAATACATTTGAAGATAGATTTAAAAAGCTTATAGAGTCAAATAGTAGTGATATATTTGAAGTCTTATCTATAATATTGGGAATTAAAGAGGAAAATTTTAATGCACTATCTGATAAATCATTGGAGTTTAGGGGAAATGGTGGATTAAAAATAGATATGAATTTTAGTGATGATGGATTTGTATATGAGGATATGTTAGGCTCAGTTATGAGCTTTGCTATTGCAAATACCGATAGCAGTTATTTAGCTTATAGTATATTTGAAGCCTATGGAGATATGACTATATCAATACTAAGTCAATTAAAAAGACGCTATAAGATAGATAATTTTATTTTAATGGGTGATTATTTTGAAAATAGTGTATTATTTAGCAGGATATTATCAAAATTTCAAATATCAAAGCCATATTTTAGTAAAGTAATAGCACTTGATTACTAAGCTATTAATAAAATTTTATGAAATTACAAACATATAGAGTATTAATAAAAGGTATTGTGCAAGGGGTTGGGTTTAGACCTTTTGTGTATAAATTGGCTAAAAGATATAATCTAAAAGGTGAAGTATCAAATAACTCTTTTGGGGTTGAGATTATTTTAAATAGTGATAAAGATAGCTTAGATAGTTTTTTAAAAACTCTTAAAAATGAAGCTCCGCCATTATCAAAAATAGACTCAATTGAAGTTACTCAAATAGATAGTATTAATTTTAGTGATTTTAAGATTGTCAAAACAAAAAATAGTGATATAAAAACAGCACTAATTCCTCCTGATGTATCAGTATGTAGTGATTGTATAGATGAGATGTTTGATAAGAGTAACCGAAGATATCTATACCCATTTATCACTTGCACAAATTGTGGTCCAAGATACTCTATTATTAAAACAGTGCCTTATGATAGAGTCAATACATCTATGGCTAAATTTGATATGTGTAGCAAGTGTCAAGCTGAATACTCCAATCCAAATGACCGTAGATATCACGCCCAACCTATAGGATGTTGGGAGTGTGGAGCAAAGTTAAAGTTATATATCAAACAAGATAATAAACTTATTTTAAAAAAGATATCAAAGCCTATTGATGAGGTGGCTAATGCTATAAAAAACGGTAAGATTGTAGCCATCAAAGGGATTGGAGGATTTCATCTAATATGCGATGCTACTTTGGATAGTGCAGTAGGTAGGCTAAGAAATTTGAAAAAAAGAGCTACTAAGCCCTTTGCCGTGATGGTGCCAAATATTGAGTATGCCAAAGATATAGCTAATATCAATCAAAAAGAGCAAGAGTTACTACAAAGCCCAATTAAGCCAATAGTATTACTTCAAATTAAAAAGAGTCAAATATTATCATCTTTGATAGCTCCAAATATCGATAGAGTAGGGCTGATGTTACCATATACCCCTATTCACTATCTATTGATGAAGCAGTTAAATAGAGCAATTATTGCAACCAGTGCCAATATATCCGGTGAGCCTATAATCACCGATATAGATACCCTAAAAGATAAACTAAGCTTTATGGTAGAAATGGTTTTGGATAATGATAGAGATATCATTAACGGTTGTGATGATAGTATTGCTCAAATAATCGGCTCATATACCCAGTGGATTAGAGTTGCAAGAGGATTAACTCCGGCTATATTTCATCTTGATAGAAGCCCTCAAAAAGTTTTGGCAGTTGGGGCAAATCAAAAAAATAGTATTGCTATAAAATTTGATGATATTGCCGTTATATCTCCATATATCGGTGATTTGGATACTATTGATAGTTTGGAGTATTTTAAAAAGAGTATAAATACACTAAAAAGATTTTATGATTTTAATCCAGATATCATAGTATCAGATAAGCATCCGGAGTATCTTAGCACCAAATGGGCAAAGAGCCAAGATATCAATATTATCCAAATCCAACACCACTACGCCCACGCCCTATCTGTAATGGCAGAGCATAAATTTAAAAGCAAAGCATTAGCTATCATTTGGGATGGCACAGGTTATGGAGATGATGGCACCATTTGGGGTGGTGAAGTGATGATAGTAGATAATAAATCTTACAAAAGAGTAGCTAATCTTAAAGAATTTAAACTGATTGGCTCACAAAAAGCCATAAAAGAGCCACGAAGAGTAGCTATATCGATGCTATTTGAGTTATATAGTTTAGATGAGATTTTGCAGATGGATAATCCTACAATAAAAGCTTTTAGTAGTAGTGAGATAAAGTTACTTTACCAATCTTGGCAAAGGGGCTTAAATGCTCCAATTAGTTCATCTATGGGTAGAGTATTTGACGCTATTGCTTCACTAAGCGGATTAATTCAATCATTAAACTATGAAGGGGAGAGTGGATTGCTTATAGAAACACAAGCCTCAAAAAAAATCTATAATAATGATATTAGATTATTTAAAATAGAAAATAATATAATAGACTGGACACCACTTATCAAAGAGGCTCTAAGTGATAGAGAATTTATTGCATCTAAACTACTTATATCATTAAAAAATCTAATAATCGACTTTGCCTCCATATATCCTAATTTACCGATCATATTAAGTGGCGGAGTATTTCAAAATAGGCTTTTGATGCAGAGTATTTTAAATAGTAAAATCAAAGATAGATTGATGCTACCAATCAAGATGCCCCCAAATGATGGAGGTATTGCGTTGGGGCAGGTGTATGGGGTGTGAAAATATGAGTGGTGATTATAATCTGTTGATAGATTTTTGTGGAGTTTGTCAATCAAAAACTTTTTCTTCATCATTTTTAAATTTCAATAATAAACGATAGTTTTCTAAAGGCTTTACATCTTTTATAGCTAAATACATTTCAAACCTCCTATTTCAAAGGATCGATTTTGAATGGTAATTCACCATTTTGAGCCAATTTCCAATCTGCCAACAGTTCCTCTTTTCTAAGTTCCACCCAAGCCAAAACCAATCTAAGCTTGTTTTTTGGTAATTTTCCTTCTGTTAATTTAACTTTATTTATATCAATTATGACTTTTTCATCTTGATAGTAAACATGAATATGTGGTGGGTTATGCTCATTTGATGCACAATACATTCTAATTATTATTCCGTAGAACATTGATATTGTTGGTATTAGATTTTCATAAAATGTATTTT